>DAFX01000066.1 GCA_002495535.1 Euryarchaeota archaeon UBA433 | reverse complement strand
CCCCCTCACGCCTCTCCCTTATCAAGTGGTGTAGCATCCTTGCATTCATTGAAAGCCGTGGATTGAGTCGCTTTTACGTTTCTAAAATCCCAGCCTTGAAATGGAGGCGAGCCAACCGAGGTGTATGGAGGAAGATGATTTGGTTGCGACCTATGCAGCTGAAGCGAAAGCCGCAATGTCGGCAGAAGCTGCAAAACGGATCGCTGAAACGGTCGACCCTGAAGTCGAAAAACGCTTGCGGGAAACATCACTTCTGAGCCTTCTACATACGCCTGACATGGTCCCCGCCCTCCTGTCCCGACTCGGGGATGTTCGAGCTGCCTTGGACGGTCACGGTGGCGGCATTGCAGTGTCCCGTCTTGACTGGGGTGAAGGCGCTCAAGAAACCCTCGACCTCGTTCTCGATTTAACGGGAGCATGCTTGTCATGTGGTGCGGCACCAGGCACGCTTGAAGGTGTCAAAACCGATCTTGAGGCTGACGCTGAAGTTCAGAGGGTTCGCTTCGACAAAGCCTTGCTCGACACCTTTGATGAATTGGGACGTGAATTCATCCTTGCTCACGGTGCCGTAGAATTCGTTTGATTGGCCACTGTAGTCTTGCATCATCGGATGCTTTGAAAGACATGCGCACACGGGCAACAGCATGGGCGCATGGCAAGAAGGGCGGCGAGACGACCCCGCACCTTGCAGGGAACAGGATAGAGGTCTGTTCGAAATCACCGGGCGCGACGGGCGAGCAAGGCTCGGTCGACTTCACACCTCACACGGAGTGCTTGAGACACCAGCGTTGCTTCCGGTGATCAACCCTAACATTCGCACCATTGAACCCAGAGAAATGTGGGACCGATACGGCATTGGCGCCCTGATTACCAATTCCTATATCATTTGGAAACATGAAGGACTGAAGCAGAAAGCAACAGAAGATGGCGTCCATGCCTTGCTGGATTTCCCCGGCATGATCATGACAGATTCCGGCACCTTCCAATCTTACATCTATGGCGATGTTGAAGTTGGCGTGGAGGAAATCGTCGAATTTCAGCGCAGCATTGGTGTCGATGTGGCCACCATGCTCGATGTGTTCTCCCGGCCTGACATGACCTTCACCCAAGTCGAGCATTGTGTCAACGAAACGCTTGAGCGAGCTGCTGTGAGCGTTGCTGCCGCTCAGCATACCATGCTGAACGGCCCGATCCAGGGTGGACTGTTCAAAGAACTGAGAACAAAATCTGCCAAAGGCATGGCACAACATAAGTTTGCAATTCACCCGATTGGAGGGATCGTGCCGGTTATGGAACAGCATCGCTACAAAGACTATGCCAAAATCATGCTCGCTACGCTCCCCTACCTGCCCGCCGAGCGCCCAGTTCACATGTTCGGATGTGGCCATCCTATGCTGTTTCCGATGTCAATAGCGCTCGGTGCGGATTTATTCGACTCGGCAGCGTACGCTCTTTTTGCCCGTGATGGGCGACTGCTCACCCCTTGGGGGACCGAGAAAATCGAATCGATGGTCGACTGGCCAATGCTGATGCCATGTGTCGCTTCGGTTTCACCGGCACAGGTCAAGGCCATGGAAAAAGAACAGCGAACGGCGTTGCTCGCAAGGTACAACTTGGAAATGACACTGAATGAATTGAATCGCTGCAAGCAAGCCATTCGAGACGGAACGTTGTGGCGACTTGTCGAGCGAAGGAGCCACCAGCATCCGGCATTGCGAGAAGCGTTTCTTTGGCTCTCAACAAGGCCACAACAAGCAATGATGAAACTCCAAATGCTTGATGATTTAATTCTAAATGATCGGGATGCAGGAAGGGAACGAGGCCCCGAAGCAGGAGCTTATGAAAACGGTTGGAACTGGCTCGTCGACGCTCAAGAAAGCCCGCGAAAAGGTGGCGAGCCATGGGGTGGTGAAGACACATTTGTCCGCCCTCAAATCGTCGCCGCTCGACGCCAACTCATCAGCCGCTGGCAGCCGAAAAATTCCACCGCAAGAGGCTGTGAGGACGTTCTGGTGATGCACGGCTTGCCAGGCCCTTGGCGTGAGCGATTGAGCGATATCATGGTTCGACTCACCCACCACGCACCCGCTTTGGAAGTGTTGATCCTTACCCCCGTTGGCTTGGTCCCGTATTCATTGGAAGACCTCAATCCGTTCGCACACATCGATGGTCCAGACTGGCTCTGGCGCCGCCGTCCAAACCTGCCTTGGGTTCGAAGGGAATTGGACCGGCTCGGACTCGGAAATCGGAAAATTGTGACCGTGGATATGCAGGGTGAAGGCATCCAAGCTAGATGTATGACCGCACTGCACCAAGCCGGTGTATTCGACGGTGATGACGATCAAACGGCGAGCGAATCGCCTCTTGACAAAGAAGGGAGAGAGGCTGCTAAACTGGCGGTGTATAGGCGACTGGTGTCTGACAAACTTGCCGTCCTGCTCAACGTGGACATCAGTGCAGCAACGGGATTGCTTGAGGGGGCCACTTTTGTGGTCAACCGTCAGGGCAGAGTCAAGAACGCTATCACCCCACAAGGCAAGCATATTGCAAGTCCCAGGCTCGGTGACGGGGGTCTTTCATTAACCGATGAAGGAAGCATTGCATTGCACGCAATGCGTACGATTGCACCACCAACCGGCTGTTCATCAGAACATGAAAGTGATACGAACGGGGCAGGCCCTGCATGGGTGGTCGTCGACGAAGATGCTGAACCATTTGTCAGACAGGGGCGGAACGTATTCCACGGCTTTGTCCTGGCTGCAGATCCCTGGATTCGACCATCACAAACCTGCCTCATTGTCAATCAAAAAGGGGAATTGCTCGGTCACGGGTTGGCAAATGGAACTGTTGATGAGTTTGCGGGATTCAAGAAAGGAATCGCCGTAAAAACCCGCGGTGGAATCCCACAATAGCACCTCATTTGCCTTACCAATACGTGGTAGCATTGAAGGTCCGTCGCTTGTCTCGTTTTGTTTAAGGGGGGCGTGAGAAGTGGATGAACTGATAATTCAGACGACAAACCTCACAAAATCTTACGGCCCACACGTTGCGCTGGACAACCTCAATTTGGCCGTGAAAAAGGGCGCAACGGGACTTCTTGGACCAAACGGTGCTGGAAAATCCACCTTTCTCAAAACTATTCTTGGCTTAATTCAAGCCACTCAAGGTGAGGGAACCGTTCTCGGGCATGACATTCGGACTGAAGGCGATGCGATTCGGGCTCGAATTGGCTACATGCCAGAATACGACGCACTCAATCCCGACATGGATGCAATCCATCAGGTGCGCTATTCGGGTGAACTGCTCGGCATGAACCCTACCGTTGCCCTTGCTCGAGCCCATGAGTCGCTTCAATACGTCGGCATTGGCGAACAGCGCTACCGTAACATCGGAAGTTTTTCGACTGGAATGAAACAGGCGACAAAACTTGCCTGCGCCCTCATCCACGACCCCGAATTGATCATCGCAGATGAGCCGTCAAACGGCCTTGATGCCAAAGCAAGGGAATACATGATTCAGACGTTAACCACAACGGTCCAATCGGGTAAGCGTTCCGTGCTCATGGCGTCCCACTTAATGGATGATGTCGAACGGGTGTGCGACAACATCGTCCTGCTCCACAAAGGTCGTTTGGCAGCCCAGGGAGCCATTGAAGACCTCAAAGCGATTGATCGTGAAATTGAAATCCACGTATGGGGCGGGGCTACGAAACTGGAACAAGCAATGCTCGCAGATGGCCTTTCTGTCCGTCGAGAAGGCAGGGTTATGCGAATCGCTCACATTGGAGAAGACACAACAATGAGGATCCTTGCATGCGCTGCAAACACTGGAGCTCAAATTCGCAGGATGCATGAATACGAAGCATCACTGGAAGATTTGTTCCTCGTCATCATGGAAAACTTGGGCTATGAAGTCAAAACCAGTGAAGATTTACTCGCATCGCCCGCTCAGGCCCGCAAGGTCGATGCCCCTGCACACATGGGGGGCAGTGGAGCATGAGCGAAGAACCTGCGCAGACCGAGGCACCCACAGAATTTGGTGCCGAGGCACCCGTAACCGGGCAGGGAAGGATGGCAGCCGCCTGGGGAACTTCTGCTGGCGATGAAGATTTGAGCGTACCACAAGTGGCTCAACCATCTTCGACCGGCCACATTTTTCAACAGGAATACAAGCCTTGGCATGGCACGCTCAACCCCCGCTGGATGAGGAACTGGGCCATATTGAGGCATCATCTCTTGGGTATTTTCAAGAAGGGCCACAGGCCTTGGGGGATGCCAACAAGGTTGTTCATCCTCGTGGTTTTTATCGCTTCTCTGAGCGATGCGGCATTGACCTTGCTTTCTGGTCTCATTGGAGACGGGAGCATCCACCAGTTGTGGGGCGTGAGCCGCGACAACCTCTACGGCCACGTCTTAGGGTTCTTCCCACGCAACGTGCTCTACTATCCGATTGTGGCCGCCTTACTGGTCGGTGCTGTGATCTCTGAAGACCGACAGCATGGTACCTCTGCCCTCTACTTTTCAAGGCCAATCACCCGTTTTGATTATGTAGGCATGAAATTTATTTCAGTCGCAATCATTCAAGCACTCATCATTCTCCTGACCTTAACCCTGTACTATTTAGCGGAAATCATCTCCTTGGGAAGGGGCTGGGCGTGGATTATGGATACATTCCCCTTGTTCATTGCTGCCTTCCTCTCGGGGATGATGGTCATCTTCACCTACACAAGCATCGGGTTGGCGCTTTCGAGCGTATCGAAGGGCAAATTCTTCCCAGGCATTGGGCTCCTTTCCATCGTGCTAGGAACGAAAGTCCTCGCTGTCCTCGTCTCGACGCTCTTCGACCGAGATATCCTTTACCTCTTATCGCCCTATGACTGCATGGCTCACGTTGGTCAAACACTTATCGGTACGCAGCCAACTTACGACCAGTATTCTTGGAGTTGGTCTTTTGCATCGCTGATTGTCATGAACGCCATCGCTCTCTACACGTTGAGCGCTAGAGTGTCCTCAATGGAGGTGACCCGAGAATGATGCCTGATTTCGATCAAGATGGAAAGGGTCAAACCCAAGCATGGCAGCCTGAGCCAGCTGCACCAGCAGTGTTGCTCGAGGGGGTATCAAAATCATATGGGCGCATTTTTGCGCTGTCGAACATCACACTCGCCCTGAATGGCGGAGTTACCGGTGTGCTTGGGCCAAATGGAGCAGGCAAATCAACCATGTTCAAATTGCTCATGGGCAAACTGAAACCGAGCCAGGGCAAGATTCGCCTCTTTGGCACTGACCCGTGGAAGAACCCTGCTCCTTACGCAAGGGTAGGGTTTGTCCCCGAACATGAGAAAATGTACGACTGGATGACAGCGCACCAATTCGTCACCACCTTTGCCAGGCTGAATGGGCTCACAAGGCAAGAGGCTTCAATCGAGGCAGACCGTGTGCTCAATTTCGTTGGACTTGCCGATGTGGCACACAAAAAAATCGGACAGTATTCCAAAGGAATGAGGCAACGAGCCAAAATCGCTCATGCGCTGGTCAACGACCCTGAACTCATTATTTTGGATGAACCACTCCAAGGATGCGACCCTCTTGCCCGAACTACCATCATGAACGTGATTAGGGAACTGGGCCGTATGGGTCGAACTGTGATTGTCAGCAGCCATATTCTGCAGGAAATTGAACGAATCACCGAACAAATCATCATCCTTCACAACGGGCGGCTTCTGGCGCTGGGTAACCTCCACGCCATTCGCGAGAAGCTCGATCAAATCCCGCACAGAATCTCAATTGAAGCCGATGATGCAAAGGCGCTCGCCAAGGATGTCATCGACTTAGATGATGTTTCGGGCATCTCATTTCCTAACAAGAACCACCTCTCGATTCAAACGCACAATCTGGGAGCGATTCACGCTCACCTTCCATCTGTGATTGTCAACAACAACCACAGAATTCACACCATCGACAATCCTGATGACGATCTAGCATCGATTCTCGGCTACCTTACCAGTGGAGGCAGGGTCTGATGGAAGCAAAACCGAATACCATCTACCGAGCACTTGATCGCAAGGCTGCAGCCATTACAGAGTTCACAATGCGGCAATACCGGACGAAGGCGTCGACTTGGGTCGTGCTGGGTGTCGGCCTCGTTGCAATTTCATTGGTGATGCTGATTTACATCGATGTCATGGCAAGTGGATTTGAATCCATTGACAACGATGGTGACAGCAGGGATTGGGACAACGACGGCTACCCCACTGGTCAGGAAATCAAATGGGGCACAGACCCATTTTCGGACACCTCCCACCCCGGGCTGCTCGATCCACCCGTCGAACCTGAGCCAGCCTCGAATTACATTGATGAAGACGGCTTCGATATTTCCATAAATGGTGATTCAACATCACAATCAACCGGTTTTGATGACGATGGCGATTGTTACAACCTCGATGGTACCTCGTCGAGAAAGGACTCCAACAACAACGGTGTAGAATGTGACATTGCTTTGATTCAAAGCAGATACACTGGCGAATGGGACATCTACCCCGATATCAATGTCGATGAGGACCCTGATGACAGCGCTTATGCTCTTGAAGCCACACATATGGCCTTCGTCCTGGGAATGGGAAAAATGGGCTTTGTGCTTCTCCTCGGGCTGTTTTTGCCTTTGTTTTTAGCCACGGGCCTCATTCGAGATGAAATGACATCTGGAACAATGCATTTCATGCTCGCCAAACCCATTGCGCGCACTGAAGTGTTTCTGTACCGCATCTTGGGCTATCTTGGTATTGTGTGGCCTTACCTGATCGGGCTTGGAATCATCTTTGCACTGATCTCAGGGTTCATGGGGCCCAGTGATGGCATCTTCAGATTCAACGATCTGGGTGTGTGGTTGGCAATTGTTTTTGCCGCCATGATGGCCTCATTGGTGTATGGCATGCTCTTTTGCGCCCTAGGCGTGATGTGGCGCTATGGCATCGTTTTGGCGATTCCGTTTGCTGCTTGGGAACTCGGAATGTGTTTGCTTTCAATGGGAGCGCCAGAAGCGTCAATCCTCAGATTTTCTGTCATTGGTTGGGCGTTAATGATCGTCGATGCTGCCGCGGTGCTTGCTTGGCCGAACATGGAACTCTTCTTGCTCCAAGGAACAAGCTTTGGTAATGACTTTGGAAGCATTCAAACAAGTGCTTTGGCCTTGCAATTCTTCTACGCAACACCAGGCGTGGGAACCAGTGGCCTGGCATCGGCTGTCATCGCTACAATTGTATTGCTGATTCAAGCTTCTGTGTTTTGGTTCACCGGTGGCGCTATTTTCAAAGGGAAGGAAATTGAATGAGTGAAGAAATGACCGCCTTTGCTGGTGACCTGTCTGGGATGTGGACGTTGCAAAACAGGCCCCCACTTCACCACCTCACTTGGGATTGGTGGTGGTGGCTTGTGATGCTAGAAGACCCGGATGGAAAACCCAGTGGACGGCAATTGATGGTGCTGTGGTCAACCAAAGACAACCCGCTCGTCGACGTCAGTGGTACGCCTTGGACGCCACAAGGCCGCCCTGGATTCGATGAACACAATGGTATGGCCCTTGACGGCATGGTCTGCGCTTGGTGGTTCGATGGAGAACAGATGCACGAACCTGTGATCAAGCGTATTTGCCGGATTGTTGCTATGCCTGATTCCCACCCTGAATGGCCCGCCAATGACCCTTCATCTGGCCAAGGTGGGGGAGCTGTTGTTCCTTTGCTTGGCGAAGACCTCAGCATGGGGTTGAAAAGCGACCTCAGTGAATTCTGGCTCAACTTGACAACTGATGAAGAGGCAAATCATCCGAAAGTACCCAAAGAAATGAAGTTGAAGTTGACCCCTTGGAACGGGGCTATGTCGACCGCGAGGGAGGCTACAGCAACCTATGCTGGCAACATGGGCTATGACATCTTGAGATTGCATGGCACCAAGGCATCAGGCACATTGGATGATGAGGAAGTCACCGGCACTGCCTATTTCCAAAAAGTCAGCGTTCAAGCCCCTTCAATTCCTTGGTATTGGGGTGTGCTTCACCTCGATGATGGGTCGTACATCGATTGGTTCCTCCCCCATTTGTCATTTACCGTCACCGCACGTGATAATCGGCCGTGGAAACGGAGGGATTTCGGCCATCTGGGCCTTTCACAGGGAGGTTTGTTCCATGATGGAAAACACAAGCGCAGCGAAAAATTCAATCGTATCACCATCGAAAAAGTTGGTTCGACAATGAGTGAAGGCGACCACGCTCACCACCCAGGAGCACCTCTTCCGAAATTCCACATCAAAATGTGGAATGGACGTACCAAGATGGAACTGACTGTCCAGGCCATTGAACGTGCACATTGGACCTTCAACCAACCCACTCGTGGAGGCATGACTTCCCACCTCACCTACAATGAATACCCCCTCAAACTCGAGAGGTTAAGGATCAAAGATGAATTCGGTATTCGCAAGGAAACCGATTACGCTTGGGCAAGAGGAAACGCCGAACATTCGTGGGGCTTCCTCCACTGAACCCCCGTGCGAAATTTTGCGGAAAGAGAAAGAACATCTACGATGCAATCGTGGAAGGTCTTATTTGCGTTGCCGGCCCCACAAACGAATGGAGCGAATGCTATGAGTGAAGAATCCACTGAAGCCGAAACCCTGCAGGAACAACAACCTGCGGAAAATCCAGCCGCTTCTAATGAGGCAAAACAGGCTGCAGAACAAGAGAAATTGGCTAAGAAATTCCGATTGATCGCCGGAGAAGAGGTCTTGCTGACAAAGCGTCCAAGCACCTTCGCTTTTCTCAACCTCTACCTGCTCGGCCTGATGGTTCTAGCGATTCACCTGATCTTCGAACTGGAACCCGGTAAGGGCAGTGAAAATTTCTTGGTCGACCTTGCAGCCACGATTTTCTTCACCAGTGGTGCCGCGGGACTTACGGCGGTCATGTTGTTCATCACCTGGATGAATCGCTTGGTCAACATGTCCACATCGGGACGATGGGTGACCGTTGGGCTGCTGATTGTTTCGCTCGCCCCGACCATCGCACTTTTGGATGATGCCGTCGCCCTTACTGGTCTTTTGAATGAGAACAACAATGGCTACATCCCTGATTATCAGTTCACGCTCTTCGGTGGAATTTTCGTAGCCATCTACATGGCACTCGTCTACTATTACCAGCGAAGTTTCCATTACGCCATAACCAGCGACGCCATCATTTTCGAGCACAGTTTCTTGCTCTCACGCTCCCATCGACGGATCCTCTTCGATCGCATCTCTGAAGTCGTTGTTGCTCGCTCACCAACAGGCACGCTTCTCGGCTTTGCCACTGTCACCGTGTTGACAGATTCTGGTGTAGGCATCATGGAAGAGTCAAACGTACCGGTCGTACAACACACCATCCCGGGCACACGAGAAAACGAAAACGATACGTCTGCAGAAAAGGCTGGTAAAGGCTTGCTCCGCACTTTGGTTGGAATCATGACCTACCAGCGAACCATTCGAACTGTTCGCCCTGACCCGAAGCACTGCATGTACAACATTCGAAAGTGGGAAAAGGCCAAAGGGTTGCTGAATGAGATGCACAAGAAAAACAGTCAGTCTCACCTCCTTAGCGATTTGAAGCAAACTATTTCCGATTCCGTATCGAAAGAATGATTGCAAACCTCTCTAACGAGTGATTCAAAAGTCGAAACCTACCGGCACTTAACAGGCGATGACCATGAGCGACGACGAACTTCTCCAAGCACCGATTGAAATGCTCCGAAATGGAGACCTTGACGGAGCCATTGCAGATCTTGATGCAAAGATGTCAGCAAACAAGACCAATGCACAAGTGCACCACATGTACGCAGAATTTGCCAACATGAAAAACATGGAAGCACAAGAGGATGTCATTCCAGGCGGCAAAATCATGATGGCGTACAAAAAAGCCATGCAACTCGATGAAGAAAATGAAGAATACATCGCAGATTTTGCAACCTTTGCTCTAGAATGCCGCCGTATCCCGGTAGCAGTGAAGGAATTCCAACGCTATGGGAAGAAACTCGAACTCAATGATATCCCAACCGATGAGATCCTCTTCAACGCCAGCAGAAACATCGTTGATGCGATTGAAGTCATGGATCCTTCGAAAAAGAACCCAATGGTACAGCCCTGGCTCAAGCAAGCCCTGATTTGGGCTGTTGGTGGACTTGGATTCTCACCTGAAGAAGCCATTGAAATGCTTTCTCGAGACGAATGAGGTGAAGAGATGGTGAACGGCTCAACCGTTCGCCTCGCTTTCCGCATTGGCTACCTAGGTGATGGATACCACGGAAGTCAAATTCAACCTGACGTCAAAACTGTTCAGGGCGAATTGATACGGGTGTTCCAGAGTTTGAAATGGCTCGACCCGGATGATGAACAGCACAACCTTGTTCTTTCCAGTCGCACCGACGCCGGTGTGCATGTCCGATTGAATGGAGGTGTTGTTCGGATTAAAGCTGAACTCTGGCAGGCCTTGACACCAAGAAAAATGGTTCGGGCGCTCGATGATCGACTGCCACATGACATTGCATTTCTCGACGTCAAGGAAATTGGAGAAGACTGGAACCCTCGAATGGCCGTGCACCGAGTCTACCGATACCGCCTCGAGGGCATTGAGTTTTGGCAACACCCGGG
>DAFX01000062.1 GCA_002495535.1 Euryarchaeota archaeon UBA433 | reverse complement strand
GGGCGGGGGGACTTCGATTCCACACGACCAGCAAGCTGAGTCCGTGGTTCCCCCGTGCCCAGGCCCCCCACGATCCTGGGCACAATGATGCTCAACAGTGCAGCCGCTGGCTGCCGTCCTCCCCCCAATCCTTTAGAGGGGTCGACTGTGAAGAGCGCATATGACAACGGGGGGAGAACTCGATTCGAGTGAGGAATTCCCTTTCCTTGCCCATGCCAAACCTCGGCCCGGGCAAATTGAGATGATTCATGAGAGTCGTGAAGCATTGCGTTCTGGTGGCTACCATTTGGCTGCAGCGCCAACTGGAATCGGGAAAACCGCAGCAGCCCTTGCAGCGGCCCTCGATATCGCCCATGGAACCCCGAATAAGAAAACGATATTCTTCCTCACCTCCCGCCAATCCCAACATCGTATTGTGGTCGACACTGTACGACGCATCAATGAACTTCGTCGCGACAAGGACCCAGTCACCCTTGTGGACATGATCGGGCAATCAGGGATGTGCGTACAGCCGTTTGCCAAGGAATCACCCGCCCTCTTTTCGATGATGTGCAGCACAGCACGACGCGAGAAGACATGCAAACCATGGATCACAAAAGCGCCAGGACTGACCAAAAGAATCCTTGACAGCCCACTGCATGTTGATGAACTGGTTGATTTGGCCAAAATACACAGGGTCGACGGAGAAATCACGCAAACTTGCCCTTGGAAAGCAGCACGAGAAGCTGCCAATCATGCCGATGTGTTTGTCGGCGATTACAATCACCTGTTCGATGAAGGTGTTCGTAGTTCGAGCCTCGAAGCAATGGGGCTGCCATTGGAGGACATCATCATCATCGTCGACGAAGCCCACAACCTCCCCGACCGAATTCGAATGACGATGGAACAGGTCATCACCCCCACCATCGCCCGCAATGCTACTTTGGAAATGGAGGAATATGTGGGCACACTGACCAATCTTTACCGTCAAGGCGGTGCTGATTCCACGGCCATTGAACTGGATTTGGCAACGTGGGGCATGGAGGTCATGAAGATCGCTCGAAGGAAAACTGCGGACTTGTTCAGGCAACTCCACAATGAACTACGAGGGGATGCAAATGAACTTCGTGTTGACGTCAAGCGATTCAATGATGTGTTTCACTCTTCATGCGATGAATACGAAGGGATCACTGGCCAACAAACCCTCGACCCCGAGGAGCAAGCCAAGCAGGCTGAGCGCCAAGGCGTCAAGCGAGCGCACCGAATGCCCCTCTTGGCTGAAGTTCTTGGACGCTGTGACATTGATGTCGAAGTAGGAGAAGGCGAAGATCCAATGGAGCCTGACTCCCACCGACTCGGTCACATCCTCGAGTGCGTCAATGAATTCGGTTCGACAACAGCGCTGTGTTTGGTGTTCAGTGCAAAAGGAAAGGAAGGGAAAATCACCTCTCACCTGCTCGACCCGGGCATGGTTTCAGGCCCGGTCTTTTCTTCTGCCGCAGGTGCCATATTGATGTCAGGGACCCTCTATCCACCGCAAATGTACGCTGACATGTTGGCGCTGCCTGCCGAACACACGACCAAAACGGCCTATGCATCACCATTTGCTGGTGAACGACGCCCCGTGTTGGTGGCTGGCGATGTTTCGACCAAATACACTCAGCGATCCCCGGCAATGTGGGATAAGATTCGCTCGCATATTCAAGCCCTAATCGATGAAACGCCTGGCCACATAGCGGTCTTCGCACCTTCGTACAAAATGATGCAAGAGATTGTCGAAAACACTCATTTCAAGGGGGTGAGAAAAGTCATGGAAAGTCGGGATTGGACCAAAAACGACATTGATGGTTTGGTTGAACAACTTCGAGGTGAACAAAGCGCAGGGCAACGAATTCTGCTTTGTGGGGTCTACGGAGCCCGGCTTTCCGAAGGGATTGATTACAACGGGGGAATTCTTGATGCAGTTGCTTGCATCGGCATTCCAAACGCACCTCCATCGGTCCTTTCGAGCGCACTCAAGGATTACACTGGCGACCGATTCGGCGCCAATAATGCTTGGCGCTACACCGTCACTCAACCCGCCATCAATGCGATTTTACAAGCGATGGGGCGACCAATACGTTCCATTGGAGATCGGGCGTTGATCCTCCTGCTCGACCAGAGGCACACAGACCGCACCTATGCCACCTGCTACCCCAAGGATTTGAGAATGAACGCAACCAACACGCCGATGACAACAGCAAGTTTTGCACGTCGCTTCTTTTCACGAGTCCACACCATTCATGAAGGGTGAAGGTATTCATCCATTGGAGGACGAAGGTTCATGGAGGCCGCACACAACCCAAGCAGCATGGCGTCATGGAAACCCCTCGATGTTCTCACAGATTCTGACAATGCGACCCTCGTTGAGATGGAACCTACACCGCCCACCGGACTTGAGGCATCTGTCGAGCAGTTGCACGCTTCTTTCCACGAGGAGGCAAACCACCTCAACGAAGTTCAAGCCATGCACACTCAAGTCTTGGTGTCGGCTGGTATGCTCCCTGAATCCCATTTGGCAGAAACTGAACCTGATCGCCAGTTGAAATGGATGGTCGAAGCATTGCACGGAAAAGTCAACCCAGACGGATTAACAATCCCGCTGCTCGGCGTCACTGCAGACGATGTCTCGCTGTTCACCAGACAGGAACCTGAGGGCACCCTTGTTCGCCTCGTGGTCAACGATGGCGACAACGAACCACTTGAACGTGAAATGCCAATTCCAACAGGCATCGAAGAGGTCACGGCCCACTACATCAACGGGCGGTTGCACCTTCGCTGGTGAAATGCATCACCCGGGTCTCACCGTTGTATCAACGGGCAGGAACTTTTGTCAATCCCGAGATTTCTTGACCCATTCGCTCAAGAGCTTGTTGTGCAGCAGCTTGGTGTTGGGAACCAAGTTCTTCTCGACTGTATCGAGCTTGTTCAAACATATTGTCCAAAGCGACCAGCGCGTCCTCTGAAATTTGCGGCATTGCCTGACGAATAGCCATCTCGAATTCACGCACCGTTTCGAAATCACGTCGCAAGAATCCATGTTGCTGGAATGAAGCGCAGAGGTTCTGGTAACAAGTGAAGATCGCTTCACGTATTGAATCACCAGCAGCCAATAATTCAGCAGTGTAAGCGAAGATTTCAGCGGCTTCTTCCATCAACTCTTGGGACTTACGTCGGCGGTAAAGCACAGTACCAGCAGCAGCGGCAGCGAGGACGAGCAAGGCCATCACGTAGACCCATGTTGGAACCGGCTCAGTGATCTCAGCATACTGGTACTCAGGGGCCCATGGGGCATCCGAAGCCTGTGCATCGAAGTCGGCTCGGCTCTGGTCAGAGAGTCGAGGGTCATCAATGATGATTTCAAAGTACACTTCGCCCCAAACGTCAACATCACCGTAAGGTGGGTCGGAATTGAAGTCGAACGCAGCGATTCCATTAGCGTCGGTGAGAGGTTGAATTGGTTCTGACAGTTGAGAGCCATTGGCGTTGTAAAGGTACACGGTGACCTTGATGCTCGAAATACCTTCATTGGTATCTTGGGCGGTCACAATCACGTTTCCAGAGACATCTTCTTGTTCATCCTCGATGATGTCGTCGATTGAGACCTCAATGTCAGCGTTGACCTTGACGTAAATCAAATGGCTTTCACTTGCACCGTTGAGGTACAATCCCTCGTCCCTTGGCGCATCGATGTGGAGGTATTGACCACCTGCTTCAAGCCAGGCTGGTGCCTTTCCATTCATCGAGAAGTTTCCATTGTTCCAAGCGATTTGGATGTCGTCCAAGCATCGGGCGCCTTCACGCTTTGCCACGCATTCACTGCCGTTTCCGAGGTACAAAGTAAGGTTGTTGAAGACTTCACCCTGGCCACCGATTTCAGCAATTGAACCCGTGAGAACGATTGGAGCGAAGACATCATCGCTGCGCACCACAATGTTGGATGAGGTGCCATCGATGGTGATCAAGGTGTTCGACCATACCAACGCCGTGGCGCTTGAAGAGGCCTCAAGATGGGCGGTAGTACCTGCAAAGGCAACGGTGAACGTGTGTTCACCACGGGTCAATTCCATCGTTGCAGGAACGATGGTCGACCACGTACCATCTGCCAAAGTCACAGCGGTTGCAACCTCAACGTCGTCGAGTCGGATGCTCACACTCATCGAAGGCAATCCGTCGTTGTTGACGGTATCAATGTCGAACAAGCGGCCAGAAAGCGCCCATGTGTCACCACGGGTCGCATCGCGCCCGTCGTCAAAGATGAGGGTGATGTCCGAGCGATGAGCAAGGAAGAACGTGGTGTTTCCGGCATTGGAACGGTAGTAGCCTTGAGCTTCGGCCATTGCGTCTAGGGTATGATTTCCAAACGAAAAGATATCAGGAACTGTCCACTCGTACGTGAAATCGCCGTTGGCATCGGTCGTGACACTCGCCAAAAGAACACCTTCGACGGTGAGGTCCACAACGTGCCCCCCAACACCAAGCAGTTGATTGTCCACAACTGAACCTGAGATGCTGATGTTTTCGGCCACAGCAACTGGGCTTTCCATAGTCACTGTCACCAGTATTGGGCTGTACACAGTCCACGTACCCATAGCCTCGCTAGGGAGGTAGAATGTGGTACCGGTGAAACGAGTCTCAAGGGTAATCGGTCCAAGTTCTGCATCGGCAGGTACCGGGTAAATGGCAGTGAAGGTACCGTTAGCGTCGGTCGTGACGTTGGTCATCCATTGGCCGCCGAGCCAAACTTCGATGGTGAGGTTTGGTAGTGGGGCATCAACCAAGTCAAGCAAACGCCCTTGAATGGTCATCGTTTCTTCACGATCAACATTACCGCCGGGGGTCAACAAGAGGATCTTGGTTGGGACGCTGACATTGAAGTCAACTTGGTCCATACTTGGAAGGTAATATTCAGGGTTGATTTGGTCGCCAACACCAACCGGGTCCACCCAGTCACGTCCACCGAGGAAGCGAACTTCGATCATATGAGCGCCTGCGCTGGTGTCTTCGGGCAGGGTCCAGCCGAGGGTGAAAGCGCCAGTTTGAGCATCCGTTTCAATGCTCGAAACGGGTACGCCATCAACCAGCAAGTGAACAACAGCAAGAGATGGTACGCCGTTGATCATCAGTGGGAGACCGAGATCATCCATCAAAGAACCGTTGACGATGAAAGAGTCCCCTGCAGTGAGGGTTGAAGGTGCTTCAGTGATTGTAAGGTTAGTTTGACCAAGCACGACAAACTGAGTTGTGGCGTTTGAACCAAGCAGCCCAACAGTTCCTGGTGTTCCAGCGAATTCAACAAACAAATCCGCAGGACCTACGCTGAAGTTTTCAGGTACCGCAATCGTTCCGAATGCTGTTCCATTCTCGAAGGTCGTGAAGGCAGAAGGTGTCAAGCCCGGCAGACCGACCAGAACTTGTTGATTGCCAACGGCTGTGTCGGTGTTGTCCCTCAACAGAATTTGGAAGGAGACGTTATCGCCGCGTTCGGTCCGATCGTTCAATGAAGGGTCACCTAGACCGTCTAGGGCCGGTTTGATGAAAATCAATGTCGTGAAGCCTCTGCTGTCGAAGGTCTCGTTGGCTGTCGAGCCACCGTAATAGTTCACCGATGGAATAAACGAAGCAGCAAGAGTGTTGTTTCCGGCAGGGAAGGTTGAGCCAAGGGTGATGGTGGCGTTCCAAACACCACCCGCTCCAACAGAACCTCCAGAGACAGTGAAGCCAATTGGTTGGCCATTAACAGCAAACAGAATATTGGCTGGCAACAAGGTGCCATCTCGTTGTTCAAGTCCAGAATTGTTGTCGCTTAGAACCGTACCACTGACGTCGAATGAGGTGCCAGCAACAGGGTTCGCCGCAATTGGATCCACCACGAGGATGGTTGTTGAACGAATCGTGATTGAAGAAAGATTCACATCTGTGGCAAGCAGATCAACCGAACCGTTGAACACCAAATTGACCGTGATCAATCCAAGTGGATGGCTGGTCGGAACGACATAACTGAAGTTGGCAAACCCTTCTCCGTCGGTTTGTGTACCTGGCAACCAAGTTTCATGGAATTCGATGTCAACATCGAATGCAGCCAACGGCAAGAAGAGGTTAGAGGATTCAACCAGACGAGCGCTCATGTTGACCTCATCACCACGGTTGACAATGATTGGGTTAAGTGGCTGGACGTTTTCAAATCGAGACACACCCATCACGAGCATGCCATTTTGCGTGGATGCTGTCAGGTAGAACGGTGAGGAGCCTTCAATGACCGTGATTACGAGCACTTTGTTGCCACGAAGAGTTCCGTTGCCGGAGGTGTCAGTTGGGATGCTCATGTTGAATGTACCATTGGTGGATGTCTGGTAGTTTGGTACCAAAAGTTCCTCAGGATTGCTGAGCCAAAAGGCGCTGAGTTCCACAGGTGCAATTAACGGGCGAGTTGTGTTGTCGTCGTCAAGAACCTGACCGAGGACATTGAAGTTCAAGCCTGCGGTCACTGTAGTAGGAATGCTGTCGATTCGGAATGTGCTCGGCACTTGGACGGTCAGGTTCACCAGAGTGGAATTTCCTGTGCGTCGACTGTTTCCGGTCGCAAGAGGATCCGAGAGGTCGTCATAGACAATCATCAACACATCATAGTAACCCGGGGCGATACCATTTGCCGTCCATCCGACGCCAGCAAATCCTGCTTCATCGCTGATTGCCGTACCCATGGAAACGTTGGTATTTCCATAGTCAAAGATGAACTCAACCGACGCATCGCTGATGTTTGAATCATCAGCCACATCGGTGATGGTAGCGTTAAAGTCGATGGTGCCGTTGACTTCCACAATCAAGTTACTCCGACCTGTCGATACGACAAATTCTGATTCGAACCCAACCAGTGTTGATGGGAGAACAGGTGTCGCAGGGGGCACGGTCGTATCGACGAAGCGATAGTATGGGCCTCCAACAGGTGCCTGGGTGTCGAAGTCCATGTTCAGAATGAATTCATAGGCATTTGATGGGCTTGTCACGGGAACTGTGAAACTTAGGTTGTATTCACTGGTCGTGTTGTTAAGCAAGCCTTGTGAAAGATCGATTGGTTGCCCTTCGATGGTGGTCATGATCAATGACAACATGGTGATGTTGTCGCCGAGCACCTTTCGGTTGGTGTGCACCGCATCGAAGATATCACCGAAGATGTAACTTGAATTCCCAATGTGTGTCCAGTCCTGTGAAAGTGTGATGTTCCACCCAACTTCAGCAGCAACCCGCACAGAACCTTGTCCGACGGATGGCTGATAGAGTTCTGAACCGTTGAAGCTGATATCGAACGGGTAATCACCAGCGTACATATCATTGTCAAGCAACCAGTTGAGGGTGATGGTTTCGCTTTCTGGGTCCACGGTCGTGTTGACCCATGTACCGTTGAATGTGAAATCAAAATTGCCTGAGGCAAGCAAATCGGTATCGACACCTCGGTGATCGGTCATCGAGACCAGCACGACTGATTCCGTGCCTCGTAATTGCGAGACTGCTTGGGTCGTGAACTGCAACCAACCACGCAACAAGTATGGTGCGCCTGAAGACATGTTCGCATCATCTGTTGCTTCAATTGCATCGGGGAAGAAGCGGACTTGGAGTTCTATTTCACCAGAGGCGATCTGCGCAACGCCTGCAGTGAGCAAGTGTTGCACAGAGAAAGTACCGTTGACGGTGTTGTTGAAGATTTCAATCCAATCCGTCCCACTGCCGTTGGAGCGCATTGAGAAGGAAAGGTTGCCCGGCATTGCTACAGGGTTTGCTCCTGAGGTCACGGCTGAACCGTTCACCCAAATGTCGTCATCAATGAGAATAATGCTGTTGTTTGCAAGTGGACCTTCGAGGGTCGCGGTCAATGTAGGTGCGTCGCGCACATCCAGAACAATTGACTTTGTCGAAGGTCGCATGTGGAATTGAACCGGGGTAATGGTCGCCTCAGAGGTGTCTTGCCAGCCTGAGAAGCCAAGCGTTGCCGACAGGTTGGTTTTGGTTTCCAATGGATCAAGTTCCACCTCAATGCTCCATGTCCCATCAAACCCAATCGGGCTTGTCAAATTTACTGCACCATCCACCGAAGAAGTGAACGTCATCCAAACTTCAGGAACTGAATCAGATGCAGCAATGGACGAGAGCACATTGGATGGAGGGTTCTCCAAAGAGAGGGTTCCAGTGATGATGGTGGTAGCTCCTGCTCCAGCAACCGGCGCATCGATTGCGTTTGGCCCGGTATGATTGATCAGGGAATCATCTGTGACGTTGATGAAGCCGTCGAAGATGATACCATCTTCCGCCACATAACCGGATTGAAGATGCTTAATCACCACACGATGAATGCCCGGAGCACCAGGTTCGAGCGGGTTACCTATGATCTCAAAGCTGCCATTTGCATCAGTGATGACGGCACCCATCTCATAATTTGGAATCGCTGCTGGACCGGGGACGCCACCCGCTTCCGCCAAGGGGACAAGGTAACCGACCATCGGGAGGTCTTGAATTGGAGTTCCATTTTCAGCAAAGCGCAGTTGGCCGCTGACATTGAGCGCAGAAGAACCATCTCGGTCCCAAACTAAAGAAGAGATGCTTTGGTTGACAATCTCGATTTCTTCGGCTGCCGGGCAGGCATCAAAGGCAATCCATCCAAGGTCAGTGTTGCCGTTCGCGCTGTTTTGTTGCAAGCGTACTTCACCCCAAGTTGTTCGATCTTCTGGGAAGACTGCATAGCCATCGCCGTTCCAAGTACCACCAGCAAATCCGGTGACATAGCGCGCAGGTAATCCTGCGAGCCGCGCCATGGTGACGAATGCCGTATTGAATTCGTTGCAGGTGCCTTCCTTGGTTGCTTCAACTAGAACGACACTCAAATCTTCAGATGAAGGGATGCCTGAACCGTTGTAGTTTCGCTTGAATTCAGTGGTTGCATTACCTTCTGCGAGGAAGGTCTGGAGGGCCAAAGCGGTCTCATATGCATTGGTTGCACTCGCTTCAGCAACCACTGCGTTGGTGATGTTGAAAAGCGAAGAAAGAGGGTTGCTTAGGTTGTCCATGCCCTCGGGCGTTTGCAGTTCGTAGGCAAAGCCTTGACCGGGTACAGTTGTCGAGGCAAGGGTTGCCCAATCAAAGTAGAATTCAGGTTGTTGAATGAATATTTCTTGAATTGGTCCAGCAATGATGTTAACATTGTGCGTGTCATTTGAACGTTCAAGTTCGCCCGCTGGATCAACATAAAACGACATGTTCGACCACGATGCCGGTAAGGCAACACCTCCCGTTAAGGGGGGGTTGTTGTAGGTGATCAACCATTCAACGGTGTCGTTGGCAAACGCCATATCGGCCAGATGAGTGAAATTTGACGAAGGCAGCACAACAGTTTCAGTGGGGTGAACTTCTGCAATGTGCGCATAGGCAGTTCCCGTGTAGAAATCATTGGTGTATTGGCGCCAGCGCTGGGTTGCATCTAAATCGACAACACCTGTTGAGTTGTTGGCCCAGAATACGACCTCGGAAGCCACAAGATCATCGCTTGGGTCGAACGGATCGAACGGAGAACCGAGGCAGTTGATCACCCAGAATTCTTGGGTGCATTCCAAGCCATCGATCATGCCTCCGCCATCGGTGTCAGGGTTGGTCCAATCGGTTCCGGTCAAATTCTCAATCGCATCAGGGATGGTGTCACCATCGAAATCAGAAGGCAACAGGTCATCGGATGGATCATTTTCTGGGTTTGTCCCATCAAAGTACTCGTTTCGGTCGGCAACACCTCCAGAATCGGTGTCGGCTTGAGCATCGTCAGTGACCCATACGTCTGTTGAACCGTTGTTGATCCCGATGTAGATCAAGTCACAACCAGTGCTGGTTTCGAAGTAATTGTTCAATCCATCTTCATCATCGTCGAGGAGGTTTGTACACGGTTCGTTGGGGTCTGTGTTTCCAAAGACCTCTTCGAAGTCGCTGGCTCCATCGCCATCGCTGTCAACGAGGGTTGGGTTGGAGAACCAACCAAAAGTACCGAGCAACTCTTGCCAGTCGGCAAGACCGTCGCCGTCGCTGTCAGTGTAATCATCATCGCAGTAATTTCGAGTGGTGGCGATGCTGCCATCTGCCGTTGCGTCCGTATGGCAGAAGGAACCGTTGCGGTTTGAGACCTGCGTAGCTGTACCCGGTGAAATGGAAACGCCTTGAACTACATCGTTCACAACCGTCGCATAGGCGAACGGCGTCCAAGTCCCTGAAATATTGAACCATCCGACACCACCTCCCGGGTTGAATCCGCTGCCGTTGGCGACTTCCAGTTGTCCGTTGCCGTTGTTGAATGAAACGATGGTGGTTTCGAAGTTCACCAGTGAGTCACAGGGATCCGTACCGTGCGAGACATTTCGCTCATCACCATCGTTGATGCCGCCGAAATCAGTATCGGCGATGTCCCAAAGGGTGCACGAGAGATTCTCTTCCCAATTTTGGATACCATCGTTGTCCTCATCGCCAGAATCCTCACGCCGTGTTGGATCCGTTTCACCAGCATCTACAACACCGTTTGAATTGAGGTCTTCTTCTCCATCGTCAAAGGCATCGCCATCTGTGTTGTTGTTTCGAGGGTCGCTTGCTTGAGCAGGGTTCCCGTATTGGCCACCGACTTCGACGCCGTCGTTGATGCCGTCACCGTCGGTGTCTGAAGAGGTAGGGTCGGTCAGCAACGTCAATGCCTCGTAGGCATCATTGAGTCCGTCGCCGTCTGTGTCTGCACGCTGAGGATTGGTCGAAGTGATACCGTCAACTTCGGCAGTAAACGTAGCGCAGCCACCTGGACCAACACCGTTCACAGGGTCACATGGTGAAGTGGTTTCTGTGACCAGTCCATCCGGGCCGTTGCGGAAACAAGGTGAGGCCCCGCACATTGTGGTCCAGGTCGGATTGATGTATTCCATCAAATTGCTGAGACCGTCTCCATCAGGGTCGCCATTTGGACCGTCTGCATTGGATGGGTTGGTCGCATTGAGGCCGTTTGCGGCTTCCCAGCCATCGTCCATCCCGTCACCATCAGTGTCCCAACCGGCTACATCTTCGTCTTCAATTCCATCGCCGTCATCGTCGTTTGATGAACAATCTGCGTCACCATCGTTGTCAGGATCTGCTGAATCGACAAAACCATCTTTGTCGTCATCGAAGCCGTTGGTACAGATGTTGCCAACGGGATCTTCGTCACACAGAATGACTGAACCAGTGCCATCGTTACCAGCGTCACCACACCCGGGTCGGTTGTACTGCAGAGCGTTTTCTTCATCCCAGTCATTGACCGGGACAGTCCCGTTCCACCAGACACCATTGTCGAGCACACCACTGGTGCTTGACAAATCCCAACTGCTAGGTTGGAGGTAGGAGTATTCCTGCAGGTTGGACATGCCATCGCCATCGGGGTCGCCGACAGCACCATCGCCGCCTGAGCTTGAAAGTGGGTCAAGGCCGTATT
>DAFX01000074.1 GCA_002495535.1 Euryarchaeota archaeon UBA433 | reverse complement strand
CCAAGTTGGTGCTTTGCTTCCTTGCGCCGTGGGTCGTTCACCAAAAGGCTACGATCAAAGCGCAGGTATTCGTCTCGAAGTTCTTCATCAATACCTTCTGCTCCGCCATTGTAGTGGACGAGTCCACGTGCAATTGCAGTTCGGATGGCGTCGGTTTGACCCATAATTCCGCCACCAAGGGTGGTGATGGTAATGTCAACCTTGCTGAGGCGGTTCATTGCATCAGCGATGATCAGTGGTTCCATTGCCTTGCGTCGTGCAAGAGAAGGTTGTAGAATTTCGATTGGTTCGCTGTTGACACGAACTCGACCCTTACCCGCCTTCACAGATGCACGTGCGACAGCGGTCTTGCGCTTTCCAGAGGTTTGAACTGACTTTTGCTTTTTGCGAGCCATCATTGCTCACCTCCGTCCCAGCGGTGGGTTGGTGCGCCGAGGTCGGCGCTGATGTCACCCAAGCTGATGAATCGCTCAGGCATTGCCTTGCGGATCTTGGTGAGGTCACCGTGTTGGTGCCCTTCTGGTAGATCGCCAGCAAGGTGGGCAGGGCAGCCAATCTCAACACGTAGGTTGCGAAGAGCTCGGCGGCCACTGGACTTCTTTTGGTATGGAAGCATACCACGGACTGCACGCTTGAGAATCATATCAGGCATACGTGGGAAGAAAGGTCCCTTTCGTGCGTGGTTTAGCTCATACTTGGCGTGGTAGGTGTTCAACACAGAGCGCGGTCGTCCGGAAACGATTGCTTTCTCGGCGTTCACGATGATGACTTTGTCGTCGCGGTGATCGCGTGCTGCCTTGAGAAGGATGTCTGCGGATGCGGACGCCAGGCGACCAAGGATCAGGCCATCAGCGTCAAAGACATAGGTTGTTTCATCCAAGGATAACAACCCCCTTGCCTGTTGGGTTTTCGTTCATAAGCTCGCCATAGGTCATAACTCGACCTCCAGCGGCTTCTATTTTCTCACGTGCACCGGTGCTAACACTGTAGGCGGCGATGGTGTGGTTGGCAGACAACTCACCTGAACCGAGCAGCTTGCCTGGAACGAGGATGGTTGCACCCTCGGGGGCGTAGCGGCTCACACGGCTCAAGTTCGGCTGCGCCCAATTTTTGCGACTCTTAGAGAGTCGCATGGCCACATCTCGCCAAACAGCTGCTCCGGTGTCACGCGACTGGGCTTTCAACTGGTTGATGACATCAACCAGTCGTGCGTTTGTCTTTCGTGTCGGATTGCTCATTTGACTCCCTCGATGCTTTGAAGCAATTCGCCGACTCGCCATCCCATTATCAATGCACCGACGCGGTTGGCCGGTCCTTCGCGTCGCAGTAACCCGTTTCTTTGCACCCGGAGTTGTTTCTTGATGCGGGGCGAATGAGGATCACTCAAGCAAGATATCGCCCTGGGCGTCAAGCAGTTCTACAGTCAAGCCAGCCGCTCGACCTTGGATGATTATCTCGTCATGGAGGGTGTCGGAAAATGCATCCATAGCGCCCAATTCAGTGCCGCCAGTAATGTCGGTGAGTTTGTCGATCAAATGGTTAAGGACGCAAGAAACTCCGTACGCCTGTCCTGCTCTGAAGGCGTGATCTACGCCGCCAATTTCTGGATCTTCTGCTTTCATTCGAAGCATGACGGTTTGCGAGTACGCCACCAAAGCCCCGTAAATGGCTTCGATAATTTGAGCGGCTTCAACGTCGTCCAGAAGATTTTGGGCGGTCGATAGGCCCGCAAACACCGCGCGTTCGTAAATCTTGAACGCTGCAATCGTGTCTGTCGTCTCAATTTGCATAGCCTCGCCGATAAGTTGCTTCCAATCGTCCATGGTACAACCACACAGCACCTGCTCCTTGAAGGTTAAGGCGAACAAGAAGCGCAAGAGGCCCCAGATGGGGCCTCTTTTTGCTTCAGGGGCTCAACTTCAAATCTTGAAGTCCGAACCTTCGCCTTCGACAATACCTGCTTGACGGACGGTGCCATCGGCTGCAACGAACTCTCCGGCCTTGGTCTGCTTGTCATACAAGCCAACCAGTTCCTTTCGTGTCACTGAGCCTTCTTCTCCAAGAGCCACGGTGAGGGAGCTCACGATTGCGTTGAGGGTTTGCAGAGCACGGTCTCGGTGGGATGCATCGATGGTGTGGTCTGAGTAACGGGCCTCTTCGAAGATGGAGAGGAATGCGCTTAGTTGCTCAGCAGGCACCATGTTGAATGCTGCTCGCACTGCGGACTCGAATTCGCGTGTGGTCTCGTAGACCTTCTTCATGAATCCGTATCGCTTGAAGTGCTTGACCAAACTCTTGTAGCAATCGAAGATTGCTGCGATGTATTCGTTGCTTGCTTCCAATTGCATCATCGTATCGGTCAGGATACCTTTCAGCGCTTGCACTTGTCGTCGTTCTTGGGCTCGCTGGTAGTAGATCAAGCCGCCAATCAGCATGGCCATCAAGAGAACCACAAGAGCCATTCCACGCGCTGGCGTAATGAATGAGGATTGGGTGTCAATCGCTGAAGGCATTTCATACACCAATTCGTGCGTGATGTTGTCTTGCGACTCGGCGAAGTCCCTCGAACCTGGGTAGTACGCAATGATGCGCCAGAGGCCCTCACAAGGCTCTCCATCACATGACGTACCGCCAAAGGCCCACTCGAAGTCCGCAACGCCTTGTTCATTGGTCTTGGACTTGTTCGTGCCTTCCACAACCCACTCGTTGTTTTCTGCTGACCAGTACTGTCGTACGAACCAGACCTCTTCATTCTCGACGGCGAGGTCGAGACGGTCTCGGAGCAGAGCAATGGAACCAATCACAGCTTCATCGTTATCCAAGCCGTTGCCAGCCAGATGACTCCATGTTTGCTTGACTTGCAAGTCCACGCGGGAGCGGACGAGAATGTCGATGTCGACGGACGACCCGTTGAGCACATTCGAAGTATCCTTGTCACAGCCACCAGGGACGTTGACATCTGGCTCGAAAGCAATACGGAGGGTTCGGAATCCTTCCAACTTGCCGCCGGTGGTTTCAACACCCTTTAGCGTCGGGTTTTGACTTGGATCGCCGCTGAACCATTCGATGGTTCCGTCGATTTCGCTGGTGCGGATGGTCGACACTGGGCGGATATTCTGCTCTGGGTCAAGGTAGATGTTCAAGCACTTGCCACCAACAAACTGTCCGTTGGATTGGGTGAGTTTTGCATCAATGTGATACGATTCCTTGAGGTAAAGGACCGGGTAGTTGGATCCGTTTGGAGCCGTCCATGATTCAACGCTAGACTTGAACGGTCCAACTTCGTTGATTGCCAACGTGGAGTTCGAGAAGACGTCGAATTCGGTTTGGATCGTCTTGTTCTCGTATCGGTATGCATCGTTGTTGTCGTAGGACGAGTACGTCACTGTAACCTTGGCCTTTCCAGCCATAACGTCTGAAAGCGGGCACAAAATTGAGTATTGCCCGTTCAAATCCGTCATACCACTTTGACAAGAGGTTGGGTTGGATTGCCCGTTGATCATCTCGTAACTGACTCGGATGTTTCGGTTGGTCAAGTTGGTGCCGAGTTCGTCTTGCAGGTTTCCTGTGACGACCATTGGCTTTGGTACGACCTCGCCGGTCACCGGATTGATCTCGCTCGTGTAGACAATTTGGTCATCAACGGTCAGGGTGGTTCGCCCAATCAAGGAGAAGCCGTTTGCGTTGTTGGTCATCTTGAGCCTGAAGTGATCGTTTCCTAACACACTGGTACACGAGTCCCATGCGCCTTGGATCGTAAGGGCGCTTGGTTGGAGTGCTTGGCATCCTTCGTTTGGCAAATTCTCTTCGAATCGCAAAATCACATTGACGGGTCCAAATCCATCTGGAAGGAAGGATTCTGGGTCGTCTCGCAAGAGTTGTGGGTTCAGTGGGCTGATGTTCGACTTCAAGCAGCCAACCGTTTCGTTTCGATCAAGTGTTCCGTCTTGGTTGAAATCGCGGTCTGGGAAACCGTCGCCGTTCCCGTCATAGAAGCACAGGTGGGAGTTGTCCGGCTGTGGTTCTGGCAGGGAGATTAATCCAGCCGATGGAGCAAGGGTTGCAACGACTTGGCGGTGGAACACGCCATTGAAGTCCGTTCCTTCGAAGATGACGTCAACCAAACCTGAGTTGGCGCCATCGAGAGCGGCCCCCCCTGGGTCGCGAACTGAAGTCTTGTTATCATCGACAACTTGGGCAGTGAAATCCCATCTGTCTCCAGATTGGCGTAAATTCGGATCGGCTGAAACGACTGAGAGGTAGGTTCTCGATACCACCCACACTTCTTGCACCATCGTGTTCCCTTTGAGCAAAGGTGTGCCGGCGAATTCAAACTGCAGGGTGAAATCACCAAGCGAATCTTGGGCAGAGATGTTGAACGGAATTTCGAAGAATCCATTTTCATCCGTGTAATTCACGCCGCTTCGCCCGTCTGCCGACCAGGTGTAATTGACCGGTACGTTGCGAACTGGCTGCAATGAGTTGTCAACCAGCTTTGCTTGGATGGTTGTGCTGCTGTTGCGGTACAAACGTGGCAAAGAGGTGGTTTGGAAGTCGGTGGTACCAACAACGGTGACGTTGATGTAAGCACCAGTCGCTGCCAAAGTAGAACTGTTACCGGTGAAATAGTATGCAGAGTTCGTGAAATCCACGCGCATACCGTAGGTACCACTGCCGTATTGGCTGTACCAGGACCAGTTGTAATCAAACTCAGCAACGCCGTTGCTCATGATTGGCCGTTGAGTGTAGGCTGTTTCACCCGCTCCTAGGAATTGCCCGTTGCCGTCAACGTCGACTTGGAGGGCTACCGGATCTGCGTCCCATGGGTCATCGGTACGGTTGGTAACTGAACCAATGATTTGGAGGGAGTCGCCCGTGTTCATTTCAGGAACAATCTCACAGCGGACTTCGCTGTTCGGGTCGGTTGGGTCAACTGCGCCACACGGTGGCAAATCACCATCGCCGCCGTTCACCAGGGTGATGAACCAGTGCGTCGAGTTGGTGCTGATGAAGTTGCGGAGGTTTGCTGCTTCACCTATGAGGGATTCAGGGGCGCCGTCCCAATTGGTTGGGTAGGGCTTGGATCTCGATATATCATTGAACACCAGGCCGGCTCCATCAAGCGCTTGCTGGTGGAACAGTGTTGCCCAGTTTCCAAAGGAACCATCGCCATTGTTGATGGTTGCATCGAAGTAGTACACCGGGTTAGTTCCTTCAAGAATCATTTGAGCCTCGATGTTCATTCGGTGCATCACACGGATCGATTGCGCCTCTGTATCGTCGCCGTGGAGGTACGGGAAGGGCCATTCGGTGGCTATTTCAGGACGAACACTTGCTGTGACCTCATAGTCGCCTGCAGGCAAACTTGTATTGGTGTAATCGTATTCGATGATGTCGCCATTGCTATCGAGCAGTGGTTCTAGCATATTGGTGTTGGAGTTCCAAGCTACTTCTTCGTAACCACCTGGGACTTTACCAATGCCATTGTCTCTGGTCGAGTTCCATTGAATTTGCTTCCAGATGCCGTTGATGCCAATGTCTTGGACAAAGGTCACCGACACGAGGCCGGATGCACCGCTGCGGTAACCGTCGCCGCCCAAACCTGTGAAGTTAGTTGGGTGAGTCAGGTTTCCAAAGATGCCGCCACGAACCGAGAAGGTCATGGGTACGCTTGGGATCAAGTTGTCGAAAATACCACGTTGGACGTCGGCGGTGTAATAGGACCACATGTCAACCCAGAACGGTTGTTCGTCGCT
>DAFX01000061.1:9645-47321 GCA_002495535.1 Euryarchaeota archaeon UBA433 | reverse complement strand
TTGTGGTCCCTTGGCCATTTTGTCCAGTGGACTTTGGTTGGCAGGTGGATACCGATGGGGTGGGGGTTGTTTTTTGGCCTCTCTGTTGGCTGGGAAGTGTTGGAATTGTACCTCCCTTTCGAATTCACAGAAGAAGAATGGAGCAACAAAGGATCGGATGTGGTGGTCAATTGCGCAGGTTTCGCAATTGGTCAATACTTTCGTCAAAAAAAGGAAGTGAAT
Organism: Euryarchaeota archaeon UBA433; assembly: GCA_002495535.1. Classification (GTDB taxonomy): domain Archaea; phylum Thermoplasmatota; class Poseidoniia; order Poseidoniales; family Poseidoniaceae; genus MGIIa-L1. Next base: position 47,099 of record DAFX01000061.1, on the reverse strand, counting down.
GAATGAAGAATGAAAAAGACTCCGGTTTTATTGCCCGATGGTTTGGTTTTGCAGGTTGGCGTGAAATGTCTGCAAGGGCACGAATTGTCACTCAGGTTGCCTACAGGGTGTTCTTCATGATCGGTTTGGCTGGACTTGTTATTGGCTACGGCGTCGTCACGGGGTCTGACCCCGGAGGGGTTGCTATTGTATCCATGATTGTCGTTTGGTATTTGATTTTCCAGGTGATGGTGAATTTTGTGTTCATCGAAGGGTCTCGCTGAAACAAATTACTTCGGGCCAATCATATCTTCGGGCCGGACCCAAGCGTCGAATTCCTCATTGGTAAGGTAGCCAAGTTCGAGTGCAGACGCTCGGAGCGTGGTGCCTTTCTCGTGGGCGTTCTTGGCAATCTTTGCCGCCTTGTCATAGCCGATGTGGTTGTTGAGTGCAGTCACAAGCATCAACGAGTTCTCTAGGTGGCTCGCAATGGTCTCGTTCACCGGCTCCATCCCATCAACACACCTAGTCCGGAAAGTACGGCAGGCATCTGTGAGCAACCGTACCGAATGGAGCAGGTTGTGAATCATCATCGGCTTGTAGACGTTGAGTTCAAAATTACCTTGGCTGCCACCAACAGTGATGGCTGTGTGGTTGCCCATCACTTGAGCGCAGACCATGGTCATCGCTTCAGCCTGAGTTGGATTCACTTTACCTGGCATGATTGAAGAGCCGGGTTCGTTGGCTGGGAGGGCTAATTCTCCAAAACCGCAACGCGGACCAGAGCCCAACCATCGTACGTCGTTGGCTATTTTCATGAGAGAAACTGCCAGCGTGTTGAGGGCTCCTGAAGCTGCGACGACCGCATCGTGGGCTGCAAGTTGTGCGAATTTGTTTTCAGCAGAACAGAACGTTAAGCCTGTGATGTTGGCAATTTCATCCGCCACCATTTGTGCGAACAATGGGTGGGTGTTCAAGCCCGTGCCGACTGCAGTACCACCTAAAGCAAGTTCAAACAAATCATCGAGGGCGAAGTCGATTCTACGCAAATCTGCGTCAAGTTGTGCAACCCATCCTGAGACTTCTTGGCCAAGCGTGAGCGGGACCGCATCCATTAGATGAGTTCTGCCAATCTTGACAATGTCCTTCCAAGCCTCTGATTTTTCTGCAAGGGCGTTTCGTAGCGCCCGAACGCTCGGTAGTAACTCATGGGTGATTGATTCAGCCGCAGCAATGTGCATGGCGGTTGGAAACGTGTCGTTCGAAGATTGGGCACGGTTGACGTGATCGTTTGGATGTACTGGGGATTTGGATCCAAGTTCCCCTCCAGCCATTTCGATGGCGCGATTTGCGATGACTTCGTTGGTGTTCATGTTGGACTGTGTTCCACTTCCAGTTTGCCAAATTCGCAGGGGGAAATGGTCGTTGAGTTTCCCCTCGAGCACTTCCTGAGCGGCGGCAATAATGAGGTCGCCCACTGCTGGATCTAGTTGTTCCAGTGCCACATTGGTCTTGGCCGCAGCCTGCTTGAGAATGCCAAAGGCTCGGATGACGCTTTTCGGCATGGTGTCTTCTCCGATGTCAAAATTGATCAGGGAACGGGCAGTTTGGCACCCGTAGTACTTGTCTGCTGGAACTTCGAGTTCGCCCATCGTGTCCGCCTCGATGCGTACATTGGCCATGGTGAGGCCTAGGAGCGGTACTTCTTCACCGTTCGTACGGATATCCTGAAGCAAATGCTGTTCCGTAGAGTTTGATTTGCCCTTGGAATTGACAACCTCGGCGGGGGTTTTTATCGGTTGAAGATATGTGCATAGAAACCCACCCACTATGCATAATCAGGCTCAAAACGGCTCGCTTGAATCCGAGATAGGCTCTATGTGCCCCATTGTTCAAGAGTAGGTCTCATTGCCTATGCCTGTTGAAATGGCACCATTTTGCCAGAGGCCTCGATACATCAGCATAGTTTGGAATGGTAAAGCAACTTGCCCGTCAGCCCCAATTGCAATGATTCCCCCTCGGCCACCCAGCGGTTGAACCTGATTCAATACCGATTCAGTGGCTTGTTGGAGGGTGATTTCTGTCTGTCGAAATTGCACAGCCACTTCATGCGCAGCGCATGTTCGAATGAACGCCTCTCCGACGCCCGTGCACGAAACTGCGACGTTTTGATCGCACCAGGTTCCGGCTCCAATGATTGGTGTATCTCCAATCCGCCCCAGTGGCTTTCCCGTCATGCCACCGGTTGATGTTGCGGCTGCGAGGTTTCCGTGGGCATCCAGTGCGACTGCCCCGACGGTGCCCATTCCGGCAGGCTCTGTGTCCTCCAAATCGTGATCGAGCACCGCCCCATCGTCCTCGTCTGTGGACCCTGGGCGTGCGTTCAGAGCTTTCCACTTGCTCCATTGAGCGCGTCGCAATTTAGTTTGAAGCCATGATTGGGGTACTTGTTCAAGGCCGTTTTCCTCCGCGTACTCATCAGCAAATTTGGAATTGAGCATCACCGGCCAGCCGGATTTCAATAACAAGTTCGCCGCCCGAATGGGGTGGCGTGTTGTTTCCACATTGACGACAGAACCGGCTGCTTGGTCGGTGCCACGCATCATGCTTGCATCCATGTAGACTTGGCCATTCTCTGCGAGCACTGAGCCGCGGCCTGCATTGTACAGCGGTTCATCCTCCATTGCCTCAACTGCAAGGGTGACCGCCTCGAGTGCGTCAAGCTCTCCTGATTCCAGACGCGGTCCGAGCTCGGCCAAGATGCTCTTCAAACATGCCAGCCTATCGGGGTCTAAATCAGTCATACCTCGCCATTCGCCGTCGCCACCTGCGCCGCCGTGGAGGGCCAATATGGCCACCAAACCACCTCAAGCGACGATGGTGACCTTCACGATCTTTTGTGGCTCTGCTGGTCGGTCGCCGGGGAGCTTCTTGCACGCTTCGATGGTCTTGACAACGTCCATACCTTCAGAGACCTCGCCAAAGACGGCGTGGTTTCCGTTGAGCCAAGGGGTGGCTACGGTGGTGAGGAAGAATTGCGAACCGCCAGTGTTTTTTCCAGCGTTCGCCATGGAGAGAACCCCGGGTTTGTCGTGCTTCAATCTGAGGGCGGACGGTTCACAAGGAATGTTCCATCCAGGCCCGCCAGTTCCGGCACGGCGAGACATTGGGTCCTTGGAATGGGGGCATCCGCCTTGAATCATGAAGTCTGCAATAACTCTGTGGAAATGAAGTCCATCGTAGTGGCCCATCTCGACCAAACGGACGAAGTTCGCCACTGTATCGGGGGCGCTGCCGTGGTAAAGTTCGATGGTGATGTTTCCTGCGCTGGTTTCCATGAGGGCGTGCATAACCCTTCGAAGGCTCGGGGGGTCATGAGCATTCGCCCATGAAATCCTCGTGTCTAGGCTCAGTTCTTCAACCAAGGTCGGAAGTGTTGATCTGCATAGGCCCGAGCATAATCCGCCGGGTAACCTGAAGCAAGGAGTTGCTGTTCGTAGGCCAACTGTTCAGCGGTGATGGTCGGATCGCTAGCAGGGAGGGCCGCTGCGCCGTACGCCTTTTCTTGCGCTGCAAAAGCACTAGACGAGTCCGTGCTCCTGCCTCGAAGCAGGAGAACTGAAAGCAAGCCGATGATCACGAACCCTGCGAGCCCATAGACAATCCATGGCGACATACCAAAGATGGTTGAATCGGATTGTACATTGGAAAGATCGGTTTGGTCGTCGGATTCATTGACAGTTCCATCGCCATCACCCGTGGTGTCCCCTCCTTCTCCATCGCCCGGCAATGTCGTGTTGTCTTCGCCACCGGTTGTTTGGTTGTCAGTGCCGCCGTCGGTTGTGTTTCCATTGTCGTCTACGAGTTCACATCCGTCGGCACCGACCGCTGTACCAAGTGGTGTAGCGGGGCAGGCATCAACGGCGTTTTCTACGCCATCGCCGTCTGTGTCTGTGTTCTCTGCTGGGCATCCATCGCCGCCTTCACCGTTCGCTATACCGGGTGTATCTGGGCATTGGTCACCATCGGTTCCAAACGGATTGTCACCATAGCCGTCCAGATCGCTGTCAAGCGCTTGTGAGTCATCAAGGGGCCAGAAATCATTCAAATTTGAGACGCCATCCTCGTCGATATCTGCACAACCATATCGGTCGATGGTTGATTCGCCAAAGGTGGTTGGGCAATCATCAACCATGCCGTCTCCTGAATCGGTGGTGTTGAATCCGTCACGGTCCACGTCGTTCGCCCAAAGTTCCTCTTCATTTTGAATCATGAACGCATCGCCGATCAACATGTTGTTGTCTTCATTGCTTTCGGGTAGGGCATTGTTCACATCAATCGTGATTCGGCAGGCGTACATGCCTGTTGCCGTTTCATCCGGGGTTGTGTAAAATTCTGAGTCCGCACCAAAGGTGAGGTTTCCTTGGGTGTTAACGACAGCGGAGGTGGTTGCCATTCGATCGACTTCGCTTCCATTTTCATCGAGAAGATCGATGTGAATTGTAATCGTAGCGCCGTTTCCAGGACCTCTCAAACTGATGAGTTCCCATGAAATTTGTGTCTCCTCGCCCGAGGTGTGGTTGTTCGGGCAGACGAGCATCTCGATGCCAATGTCGGCAGGGGCGGGCCCTACGGTGTTGATCGAGAGGTTGTAGAGGCCTGCTGAACCGGCAGCATCGATGACAAGCGTGTAATCCTTAGTTTGTCCTTCGTATTCTGTGTCAAGAGTTTGGAATACCATACCGTAGCTCGTGTTGTCTGCATAAGCAACCAGGTTGCCTCCTGCGTCTTGGAGGGTTGCAGTGAATGGAAGGCTTGTGTCGGCATCGAAGGTCATATCGAAGTTCTCATCGTTGTTTATGGAGAAGGTGTAGATGTCGGAGTCGTCAGTTCCCGAAAAGCATCCTTCACCACCAACTGAGGGGTTTTGTCCAATATTGATTCCATTTCCTGCGGGAGCATCTTGGCCGAGGCCGATGTCGTTTTGTTGCCCGCAGTTGAAAGAATCAGGGTCCACGCCTTCGGTTTCAATCACCAGGGTGTAAACGCCAAGAGAGAGCCAGGCTTCAACGCTGATGTAGAAGGTCCCTCCTGTTCCAGAGTAGGTGGTTGAATCTGCAGTGGTCACTGTTTCATCGTTTGAACCAGCGAGGAAGCCTCGGTCGAACCATTCTCCGGCATTGTCTCGCAGGTAGAGGTCTGCGTCCTGATCTGGAGCATTGACCAGCGTAACCGTAAGGTTCAGGCCTTGAGATACACTGACTTCGAACCAATCAATATCGTCAACATCTTTGTGAACACAACCGGTGATCGTCATAGAAATGTCTTGGCCGAGGAAGTACGCCCCAGTCTCATCTTCTCCCGTGTCGCTGCCGGACATTCCATCGTCTTGAGTTGGGCATGCAGTGGCTTTTGCATCGACGAGAATATTGTCTTCAGCAGCCGCTTCATTATCTGCTTCAGATTTCTCGTCAATGAGTTCATTGGAATCAATCATCACGATGAACGTGTAGTTGCCCCCTTGTGCGCTTGAGGGAACAGAGCCCGAGAACTGTAAGATTTGAGATTCATTAATGTCAAGCGATGGGACGGTGATGTTGCCGAGTTCTAAATCCAAATCCGACAGAGTTCCGTCGACAGAAAGCCAAGCAGTGAGGGTGCTCGTAGGAGCAAGGAGTGTGCCCGTGTTGTTGACTTCAATGTCTGCAAGAAGGGAGGCTCCTGCGCTGCTGGTCAAGGATTGAGGGTCGATGCTATTTATCACCAAATTGGCTTTTGGAGTCGAATAATTTGTCCATACGTCCATGGTCCAGTTCACACCTGTTCCCGAGCGTGAAATGTTGACGAAATACACGCCTCCAATGCCATCATAATCGGTTCCGAGGGTGGTCACAAATCCAGATGTGCCCACGTAATCGACGGTCGTTGAAGCACCATCCGTCAATCGAAGCGTGAAGAAAACCGACTGATCAAGGGTGACCTGGGCTTCAATGGTGTGATTGGCGGGTACGTCGAAGGAGAAGACATCGTTGCCTTCTATTCCATCAATGCAGCCCGTGTATGAGTCAGTAACGTTCTGGCCCATTGAGGTTGAAGCTGCCGATTCGTTGTTTGGTGCGTCGGCACCAAGACCTGCGTCATCAACGCCGTTAGGATGGAGGTCGTCACAGGATTCGCCAACAAGCATGACGCCATCGGACGCCAAGAAATTGTTTGATTCATTATGTTCCGTGACATTGTCATAGCCGTCTACAAAGAGAAGCCAATAGTAGGTTCCATTTGCCAAATTAGAGGGTAATTGTACATTTGTTGTTGTCGTTCGGCTGGTGTTTTCAGCCAGAGCCGCTTCACCCTCAGATGCATCGATCAATTCGTCCAAGATATCGTAAGTTTGGTCGGTGGAGAGAACGAATTGGACTTCGAAAGGATCCGATGTGGTGTTGTAGATGTTTTCGACCACATAAGTGACGCTGACAGTAGCCCCTGCCTGCCCGCTGGCAGGTTCCGTGATCGAAGTGAGGGTCAAGTCAGGTTTTGGAGGGGTGTTGTTGGTCCAGGTTCTCAACGTGTATTGGCCATCGCCGGAATAGGCTCTGACGTTGATGTAAAATGTACTTGCGACGCCAGAGAAACTTGTTCCAGACGTGCTGACTTTTTCCAATGGGTCGCTGTATTCCGACCAATCATAATCGTATTCATTCCCGCTTGAATCCACCAAATAGAGGTCGAAATCGGCTCCAGTTGGGACAACGAGTTCCACATCGACATCCTTTCCAGCAGTGGTCGTGACTGTGTACCAATCATCGGTATCGGTCGCATCGACGCACCCCTGGGTACCTGTTGAACCCGAATTTGGATTTGTTCCAAGACTTCGGGAGGTATTGGCATCTGCACCAGCATCGCCGTTGGAGCCCCCGTCAGACTGGAGCGAGGTGGGGCTTGGGCATGCGGCACGACCGCTTGAGGTGCTGCTTTTCGGAGCAAGGGTGTCGAGTGCTTTTTGCCCCAACAAGTTTGTTATGGGCATCGATTCACTGAATGTCGCCTCTGCAGGCTGATCGAGATGGATTTTCGTTTCCTCACCGGGAGCGCTTGCAATTGCAAGCGGCATGAATGGCGCAATGAGGAACAAAAGGATAAGGCATAGGGCAGTGCGACGGGCGTTCTGCATAAAAAAACGGCCGTCATGCTCCGTTATCAAACCTCGGATGAGGAGGATTGCGTCAAAACAATGCTTCCAACGCTAATTTCAAGCAAAAGCACGCTCGATATCGCTGGCCAGATTTTCAAAGCGTGCTTTGAGTTCGTCCATTGCGGAATTGAAAGCTTGCTCGGGGGTGAGGCTGCCGTCGGTTTCGAAGGTGAAGACGTAAGCGTTCTCAACTTCTTCGAAGGTGATTGCGTCATCAAAGTCGCCGTCACGGTTTGTACCCGGCCCAACTTGGTGGAGTGCTGCTTCAAGATCCATGACGTGGTTGACATCGGTCACGGTCTTGTCCTTACCGAACAGTTTAGCATCGATTTGCTTACCATCAGAAGTTTTCAAATCAAGATCGAACAGAATTGATGCCTTCTTTGGTTTGTTGAGTTTAGCAATTTGTTGTGGTCGGAAGCCGATTGCTGCTGCAGTAGCCCACTTTGCGTGGTCTCGACCTCGGCCAAGTGTGGCAAAGGCGTAGAGTTCGAGGAATTGACCCTTCGAGAGGATGGTCAATGGAATGCGCTTGTGTTCGTCGCGGATGTCGAACATTTGATCCGAGATGGTTGTCAAGTCGCCCGCGTAAACGGTCTTGTATTCTTCTTCAGCGTCGGCTTTTGGACCTTGGATGTTGAGGGAGTACAGAACTTGACACGACGGGCATCCTTTGTGCTCCTCGGCGAGATCGATGCAGTTTGGACATTGGTCTGAAAAGTGAATGCCTTCTTCCGGGATGGTTGGAATAGGGATCATGGCCAAGCGGTGAGCGATAATTTCGTCTGGCAGAACGTTGACCGACTCGAGGACTTCGCCCTTGCTGTCTTGGTTCACACCTTGGGTGAAATTGACCTTGTGAATGGCCAACTTTGGAACATCTGCGATGAGTGCACGGCGAACAGCGTTCACCTGAGCAGAATCTGTGTTTGTCAAGAGAATTCGAATAGCGTTTCCTTGGGGCCAGCCATCAACAATCTTTGCATCCATATATTCCACCTCAAATTTCAGACACGGCGGCCACGGCGGCCACCCTTCTTTTTGGTACCGTCGTGAGCGATTGGCGTCACGTCTTCGATTCGTGTAATGGTCATTCCCGCACGGGTGAGTGCGCGAATTGCTGCTTGTGCACCAGGACCGGTGTTGTTGGAGAGGTTACCACCTGGAGCGCGGTACTTGATGATGAGTTGAGTGAATTCCTTTTCCTTAAGGGCATCAGCCATCTTTTCAGCAGCACGGGTTGCTGCGAATTGACCGCCGCTGTCTTTGGAGGACTTGACCACTTGACCGCCGGAGCAGGTTGTGATCGTTTCAGCACCGGTCAGATCGGTTGCTGTCATGAGGATGTTGTTGTACGAACTGAAGATGTTGATAATTGCTCGTCGGGTCATCACTCGTCACCTCCGGCGTCGTCTGCGGAAGGTGCTTCTTCGGCTGCTTCCTTCACTTCGGTAGCGAATTCAGCGGTTGCTTCGGGATCGACTTCTTCCTCTTCAACTGCGTATTCTGCAGAGGAGGCGCGTCCGTCGATGGCCTTGCGGATTTCATGTTCCGGGTTGTTCAAATCAGAGGATATGTGGTACTTGATGAGTTCTTCTTCATCTCGGCTCACAGGATAGGAAGGGATGGTGACCTTTTGGTCGCCAACGCAAATGTGGCCGTGGGTCACAAGCTGGCGTGCTTGCTTCATGGTTGCTGCAAGACCCTTGTAGTAGACTTGGGCTTGCAGTCGGCGGTTGAGGATGTCCTCGGTACCGAGCGAAAGAATGTCGTCGAGGGATGCATCAGAAGCGATAAGGCCCTTGTTGTGGAGTGAACGAATGAGATCGTCTTTCTCGCGCTTGGAGTGGGAAACGCTGTCGTCCGCCATTCCAATCAAGCGCATGGCTTGGCGTCGGTGGCGGCGAAGTTGAGACTTGGACTTCCAAATCTCTCGCATGTTTTTGAGGCCATGGTTCTTTTGAATCGCGTGCTCTTCTTCAATTCGTTCAGCCTTCCACGGGTGAGAAGGTGTGTCGAACTTCGGGCGTGCAAATTTTGGTTCTCCCATTCATCATCCCTCCAAATATCACTTACTTCGCTTCACACCGAGTGTGAGGCCTCCACGACCGTTGGAACGGCCGCGCTGTCCACGGACCTTGTTGCCGCTTGCATGGCGAACACCACGGTAGCACTTCATGGTACGAAGCCGGTCGATGTCGTCTTTGAGGGTCAACGTCACTTGTTGACCGGTGAGGTGGAGTTCGTCACCTGTTTCCAGATCACGTTGGCGGTTGAGCATCCAAAGTGGGACGGTCTCGGCATAGCCTTCGATGGCGAGTCGGAGCGTTTCTTGCTCTTCGATTGAAAGATGTCCGGCGAGGGAAGAAGGTGAGAATCCGGTGTTCTTGCAAATCTGAACTGCTGTGCGAGGTCCAACGCCTTTGACCGAAGTCAATGCTGTTGCGAGGGTCTTTAGCCCGTCCATATCGGTATCAGCCATACGTAGAATATACGAGAAATCTTCTCCCAAATCTTCTTCCTTCGGTCGTGCCATGTTGGTTCACCTTCAACCTCAACACATAGTGTCAAGCAGGTTTCGGACCAACCTCCCCTATATCAAGACCGCGACGCGCTCATCGCGATGCTGAAAGCGAGATTTGGGTTTTTTTTGTGGCCTGCATTCAGCAGTTTCGAATTTGATTTTATTCTGCGATACAAATCAGCAGCATTTCATCGCCGGGTTGTTGAATCAAAAAGGCATCCCTGCGGCCATGCCTTCGACTCAATTGGCGGTCGATGGCTCCCTGAATTTTCGGTTGGACCTCTGGGGGCAGGGTGGCACGGACGGTCAATCGGGCGATATCATGTTCCAACAAAACCTCGACCAAGCGGTCGACGTTTTCAATCGCCAGAGGCATTCGAGCTAACGCCACGACCCGCCCGGTGGCCTGCACCAGAAGTCGATCTTCGGGTGCTTCGAGCCTCAAAGGATGGGCATGGTGAATTTGAGGTCGGCGACCTTCAACAACGCCCCAGGCGATGTCGTTTTCCTTTGACACGCGCTTGAGCCAATCTTCGGCCAAACCGCTTTCGACGAGCGCTGCATCGAGGATGCTGATTCTCTCGCCACGGCGCGGTGGCCTATTGACTGCAACTGGGTGAGCCGGGCCGTGCATCAACCTGCGTCCGCCCGAAACAAGGGTTGGCTCTGCTCCAAGCGCTGGAGGGATGCGTACAAATCGACGTGCAATGCCTTCGACAGCCGCACTGCCAAGCCAAAGGGCCAAACGGTCGACGCGCCCTCTGCCCCTCGAGGTCCACACCCAAGTACGAAGTAATCCAGGCCAGGTCAAATCGATCAGAGCCTCAACCTCTAGGCGTTGATCGTGCGTCAGGCGAGGGGACAGGTCCAACAGCAAGGATGGACCATTACGCCCTTCCTCGAGGAATGGTTGCCAACCGGCGAACACCTCGTCGAGCCGGGGGGCCATCTCATTCAGGCCGTGAGTTCGACTGTTCCTCGGGCGGGCCGGGTCGAGGTGCAGAAGAGCAATTTTGCTGCGTGAGGAAGTTCCGAGATGTTCTTTGAGTGCATCTAATACGCCCGCGCCATCTCTTCCATCGCCCACGATCACTCTTGTGGACTGCATGCGTGATGTTGCCAGTTCATTGCGCTGTTCTGCTATGGTTCGTAGATTTACAGCGCTCGCTTGGGCGCGATGTGGATCCAATTCCACCCCTAATGCTGGGCGCTGTAATACCGAGGCGTGGGCGGCGAGTTGGATGCCGCTACCACAAGCACAGTCCAGAATCATCCCTTCCGGCAATGCCGCTTGAGCAAGCAGTTGTGAACGGATCAGCGCAACCTGCCATGGTGTCGCCAGCGGTTTTCCTTCACTTGCGTGATAGAACACCATGCCTGCTGGAGCGGTCGAATCTGGAGCGGATTCGGTGAGGCCGCCGGTTTCGGTGGTCGCTGGGTTGAGCACTTCGGGCATAGTTTGCCCTCACTGGCCGGCGACGTCGGTGCGCGTCATGATGCTCTCAAAATGAATGCCCGCTGCGGCGAATGCTGCTGCTGCGCCTTCTTCGCGGTCAACGATGCTGATGACGCCGACAACCGTGCAGGTCGTATCGTTATGGATGCGTTCGACGGCTTTGATTGCAGAGCCCCCGGTGGTGGTGACGTCTTCGACAATGACGATGTTACCTCCCTTTGCCAGTGGCCATCCTTCGATGCCTGGGGGGTTGTTGGTTTTACGTCCGCCTCTCCCTTTCGGTTCTTTGCGAACCATGAACCCACGGCGTGGATGATCGGCGGAAGAGGCTGTGACGGCGATAGCGGTCAAGGGGACCGCTCCCAATTCCAACCCTCCGACATAGTCTGCGCCCATATCGTCCATTCTGAGGTTGAGCATCTCGCCGAGCAAATGGGTTGATTCGGGGTGCATCATGACGGGTTTCGTATCGAAGAACCATCGGGAGGTGCGACCGCTTGCGAGGGTGAACGCTTCGTCATTGCCGCCATCAATGAACGCAAGGTCGCGAACAAGTTCGACGAGACGGGGCCAACGGTCGTGCGCTTTGAGCGAGGGGTGGACGGTCATCGATGGAGGGTTGAGACCAATGGAAATGAACTTTCCTTCCTCATTTGCTGAGGTTTTTTTCATCAAGATGTGGGCGCGCCTCTCATAAACGGTCGCCGTCAAGCATCACAGGAGTGCCATGTCATCGGAACCAACACCAGGAAAAATCAGGGGCCACGACCCTTTGATTGGGGTGGATGAGGTCCGTTTGGAAGCGGAAATGGTTCGATACCATCAGTGGCTCGATGAACGAGCGGATGAAGCCTATATCATTGCCGAGCAAGCGAGAAACAAAGGATACGACCACAAAGAATACGTAGAAATCCCTCGGGCTGCAGATCTTGCTGGACGAACTGAAAAACTCCTCATCGAATACCTTGACGGGTACGAAGTCGCTGACGACATCCGGCTCCTTCTTGCCGAGCACGATCGTGAAACAACATCGATTATGATGGCACAGTCCGTTGCCCGTGGCTTCAGAGAAAAGGGGTACGATCTCGTCACAGCCATCGATGTCGGTTTGCGCGTTGGGCTTGCTGTCTTGACCGAGGCGGTGCTTGTTGCCCCTCTGGAAGGAATCAGCGAGGTCCGTTTGCTGAACAACATCGACGGTTCGCAGTTTGTCTCCGTTCATTTCGCGGGACCCATTCGTGCCGCGGGCGGTACGGCTCAGGCGCTGGCGGTTTTGATCGCAGATATGATCCGCCGAGAATTGAACATTGGGCACTACCAGCCAACCGATCCTGAGGTCGAACGTGTCAAGGAAGAATTCGGTTTGTACCGTGGCAACCTCCAGTACCGACCCTCGCCGGACGAAATTGATGAAATTGTACGAGCGTGCCCCATCATGATCAATGGCGAATCAACAGAACGCATTGAGTGCGCTGGATACGGCCGGGTTCGCAACATCGACGAGCCAAGGATTCGCGGCGGTGTTCTTCTTGTCATCGGTGAAGGAATGTGCTTGAAGGCGCCTAAAATCCAGAAGCATACGGAACGTTTGAGCGTTCCCGGGTGGGATTTTATCTCTAAATTTGCTGCGAGAGGCAAAGAGAAGGATACTGATGGATCTGGCCCCAAGTTCAAGTCAAGAAAGGTCCCTACAATCACCAAATTCATGCGGGACATTATCGCTGGCCGCCCCGTGTTTGGCGCCCCGCTGGAAGCCGGCGGCTTTCGTTTGCGATACGGGCGAGCCCGTCCGTCGGGTTTGGCCGCGGCTTCAACCAACACGGCATCGATGTTGGCCATGGATGATTTCATCACAATCGGTACACAAATGAAAATCGAACGCCCGGGTAAGGCCTGCGCAATCACCCCTTCTGATCACACTGAGGGTCCGTGGGTCGTCCTGCGAGACGGGCGGTTCCTTCGTTTGGATGACGCCCCCAGTTTTGCACTGATCCGTTCCAAGGTTGGGGCCGTATGGGACAATGGGGAACTGGTCTTGGGCTATGGTGAGTTCATGGAGAACAACAAAAACCTCGTCCCAGCGGGCTATTGTGACGATTGGTGGGCCAGTGATTTGCTCGAAGAATTGCCCAATGAAGAAGCAGTTGACGAGGTCCTCGGTATCTTGGACTTGAAGCGTGATGAAGCCCCAGATGGCGCACCTGGGCTTCATCCCGAAGACGCTGAAGACCCCGATTCACAATTTCATGTTCGCAGAAAATGGCACCTCTACCTCCGCCAAATACGGCCGACATGGGAACAGGCAAAAGCCGTTTCATTGCGGTACAAGACCTCGTTACCCCCTCCTCACAACCCTTGGTTCAAGGATTTACCACTCGAATGGGTGCCGGGCGTGCTGGCCCTTCTCGAAGGAGCTGAAATCGAAGAACACGGCACCATGAAAGGGCCTCAAGAATCACCCGAAGAGGGGTTGCAGGCGTATCCACGACCTGAAAATCGCCAACTTCGGATTGTTGACGGGGTCAAAGGATGGAGGCACGAAGCGATGGATGTGCTCCGCCCCGAAACTATTGACGGCCTCGACGGGCACGACATTCCAGGGCCAGATTTGCGCCCAATCGAGCCAATGTTCGGTGGCGAAATGCCTGAAGCCTGGACCCTGATCCAGCATGGTTTTGCCAAAGGAACGGCGATGATTTTGGGACTCGGCCACCACCATGACGGTGACGATTTGATCCTCACATCCGGGTGGCCAGCGGTCTTGGAAGGCTTTGGTTTCAGCTTTGAAGAACAAAAGCCACTGCGTATTGTCGATGCTCGTGTACGGTTTGACGCACGCATCGAGGAATTGCGAAAAGCACACATCATCCTCACCGCAGAACGGCATCGCCTGAGTGAACTAGAGAAGGCAAAAGCAACGGTCAGAATTGCTGCAGAAACCGATGCTCGCCAGCGTGGGCTAGGCATAGCTGAAACCGACAAAGTCGGCAGGGATGCAGCCGACAAAGTCCCCGATCCTGGGCCCGAGGACCCTGAACAATACCTTGCCGCTCAAATCAATGAAGACGATCACGCCGTCGATGGCATTCTTTTGCAGGTTCGCAAAATCTCCGACCTGAGATGGGAACATTCCGCGCCCGTTCGCGTTGGCTGCAGAATGGGGCGGCCAGAAAAAGCCGCTCCTCGTATCATGAATCCAATGACTCACGCATTGTTTCCCATCGATTTGACAGGTGGAAATCAACGTCTGTTAGCAAATGCTGTTGAGAAGCAAACGATTCGAGTCCAGATGGGGCGGCGCATTTGCTCAAAGTGTGGCAAAGAATCACCGTTTGTTGTTTGCCACCACAGGCTTGTCGACGAGCGTGGAGAAGAGCGTGTGGGCGTCAATTGTGGAGGACGGACTGCCATGAGGGAATCCGGAAACAGCAACAGGCGACGCCGTGGTGAAATTCAATCGGTTCGCCTTGACACAATTTTGGAAGACGCACGTATTCGCCTCGGCATGGATCGCATCCCTCGGCAGGTCAAATGCATGAAGAAAATCGCATCCAGGGATCAAACTCCTGAAGCCATCGAAAAGGGCCTGTTGCGAGCGAAATTCGAATTGCCAGTGTTCCGTGATGGGACCGTTCGTTTTGACATGAGTGACGTGCCAGTAACTCACTTCACCCCCCGTGAAATTGGCGTGAACTGGCAAACTATCGAATCGCTCGGCTACACCCATGACGTCGATGGCGCCCCGCTGCAAAGCGATGAACAAATGCTGGAAATTTTCCCACAGGATTTCATTGTGGCGAAGAATGCTGGCGACTTCTTCGTTCGTACAGCCAAATTTATCGATGATTTACTTGTTCGGTTCTATGGTATGGAGCCGTACTACAACGTCAACACTCCTGACGACCTGGTTGGCCATCTTATCTGCGCTCTCGCCCCACACACCTCGGGTGGCGTGCTCAGTCGGATCATCGGCTGGGCTGATTGCTCGGGTGGCTATGCTCACCCGCTGTTCCACGCTTCGAAGCGACGGAACTGTGACGGAGACGAAGATGCAATCATGCTCCTCATGGACGGGTTGCTCAATTTCAGCAGAGAAATTCTACCTGCGAACCGCGGTGGACTGATGGATGCGCCCTTGGTGTTGACCACTCGACTCAACCCCACTGAAGTGGATAAAGAGGCGCTCAACGTGGACTCAGGATGGTTCTATGAACGAGATTTCTATGAGACAACGCTTAACCAGCCACATCCAAAAACGATTGCGGAACGGATGGACTTTGTTGAGCGAAGACTGGGGAGTATTGCTGCGGTACGGGGCTATGGGTACACGCATGATTGCCACGCAATCGATGCTGGACCTGCACTTTCGGCCTACAAAACACTCGATACGATGATTGACAAAATGAACGGGCAACTCGACTTGGGCCATCGTCTACGAGGTGTTGATGTGAGAACGGTGGCCTCAAGTGTTGTTCGTTCGCACTTTTTGCCCGATCTTCGAGGAAATATGAACGCCTATGCACGCCAAAAGGTTCGTTGCCTAAAATGCGCACACTCCTACCGCAGGATGCCGATTGCCGGCAATTGTATCCAACCAAAGAAGGCCTCGGGCCGTGGTTTAGCAAGCGTGGGTGTTGCCAAAACTGAAGGGGGATTGTGCGGTGGAAATCTTGCACTCACGGTCTCCGAGGGTGCAGTTCGCAAGTACATCAAAGTGACAAAGCACGTTATGGCGACCTATGGGGTCGACAATTACACGAAGCAGAATGTTGAATGGCTGGCTGACAGCGTTGATTCACTGTTCAATAACGATCGAGCGAAGCAACTCTCTCTGAGCGACTTCTTGTGATCATGCACTTGGTGTTGGTGCGGAGCTGTTAACGGCTTTGGAAACACCTTGAGCGTAGCGGGCAAAGTTGTCGTTGAACATAGTGGCCAACTTGTCGGCTGTTGCATCGAACGCCTCTTTGTTCTCCCACGTGCTGCGTGGTTGCAATACTTCAGAAGGAACGTTTGGACAGGCCAGTGGAATCTCGAAACCGAATCTGTCGTCTTTAACAAATTCTACATTGTCCAAATCACCATCGAGTGCTGCGTTGAGCATGGCTCGAGTGTGGCGGATTTTCATACGGCTGCCGACTCCGTAAGCGCCACCGGACCAACCGGTGTTGATCAGCCAGGCCGTTGCCCCGTGTTCAGCCATCTTGGAAGAGAGCAAGTCTGCGTACACGCCAGGGTGCATGGGCATGAACGGTTCACCGAAGCAAGCAGAGAAAGTTGCTTGTGGCTCTTTCACGCCAACTTCGGTTCCTGCGACCTTTGCGGTGTAGCCGGAGATGAAGTGGTAGGCAGCTTGGTCGGGGGTGAGTCTTGAAATTGGAGGGAGAACGCCGAAGGCGTCACAGGTCAGGAAAATGACGTTCTGTGGGTGGCCACCTTTCGAATCGAGGGTGCGGTTTTCGATGAATTCAATCGGGTAAGACCCACGTGTGTTCTGGGTTTTGCTCGTATCGGTGAAGTCAGGGATTCCATTCTCGTCCATGACAATGTTCTCCAAAACTGTACCAAACTTTCGCGTGGTTCCGAAAATTGCTGGCTCGTCTTCTTCAGACAAATCGATGAGTTTTGCATAGCAGCCGCCTTCAAAGTTGAAGACCCCATTTGAGCCCCAGCCGTGCTCGTCGTCACCGATGAGGGCCCGCTTTGGATCTGCGGAAAGGGTGGTTTTACCCGTGCCGGAAAGGCCAAAGAAAATCGCCGTGTTTTCTCCGGTTGTGTTGGCAGAGCAATGCATTGGGAGGATGCCTTTTTTGGGCAAAATAAGGTTCATCACAGAGAAGATGGATTTTTTGATTTCACCTGCATATCGGGTGCCGCCAATGATGACTTCTTTTGCCGCATAGTTGACGATCACAAAGCAGTGAGAATTGAGTCCATCTTCGGGGTCAGCCTCGAAATGTGGAGCGTGGAGGACGGTGAATTCAGGGGTGTGGCTCTGAAGTTGTTCTTCATTCGGCCGAATGAACATGTTACGAGCGAACGCGTTGTGCCAAGCGTTGTGGTTGACCACTCGGATTGGCAGAGCCTCGCTGAAATCAGCGCCGCAGTACAGGTCTTGGACGAAAAGAGTTGGTTGTGCCGAAAGGTACTCAACGACTTTAGCCCGCATGCGGACGAAGGTATCGAGGTCGGTGGAAACGTTCACGTCGCCCCAATTGATGTCGTTCGTTGTGGTTGATTCATCGACAATGAACTTGTCATTTGGAGAACGCCCCGTTCGTTCTCCCGTTTCGGTGACAAGGGCTTTGTGGGCGCTGAACACGCCTTCGCCGCGAGCGACAGCGAGTTCGATCAAAGTAGGAGCGTCTTGGTTCCAGTATACATCACCAGCGGGGGTGATTCCGTACGAAGAAAGGTCCCCTGTGGGGGCCCCGTGGGCTTCGGCCATGCCAATGCGTAAAACAGGCCCTCTTTGTCCCTTTTGGTGAGGGGGTTGCGAAAGCGGTCCGATGGGGGGTCGCCAACTGGGGCGGCGCACTTCGTTTTGCATTCAGTAGGTGTTGTTTGTGCACCAAATCGCCCTCCGTTCCGAGCGGGGCGAGAAAGCATTCAAGGGAGCAAGGTTGAGGACGGGGCATGGCTGATGAGGCGGAGGACGGTTTTTCTCCCACTCCGCCGCGTGACGATGTGTTGCGTAAACGAGAATTTCAGAAGGCAAAGGGAATTGATATCGGTTCCTTCATGGTTCAACAAGAAGAACCTTCCACCCCTGTAGATGAAGCCCCTGAACCAAAGCAAAAAATAAACGACGAGGCGGTTGGGGAAATCGTTTCGATTTTTAGCGAAGGAGCAGACTTCGATGACGGGCCTGGTGCCATTCAAAGGGATGGCACGGTAACTCACGCTCCCGAGATGGACAGCGTTGAAGATATCGCCGTTCATGGTGAGCGAAGGTTGGGCCTTGGTCTGCTCGTTGCGATGGTGTTGGTGTGGTCTGCTATCGGCGCCCTTGTCGGCACCGTGCTCCCACCGGTTCTCAGCGGCATTGGTTTGTTTTCTATGGGCTTACTTGGTCTCTTTTTCGGAGAACGATGGATCCCCAAACCGAGCATGCGCCTTTTGGGCGTCACATGGGTTATCATTTCGATGAAACTGTTCTACGGGCTCGCCCTCGATGCATGGCATTGGGGTTGGTTCGATGCATCCCCCCTCGGAGCCAGCGAAACGCTCGGTGTCAGTTTGTTGTTTATCATCGCCGGTAACATCGCCATTGCTCAGAGGCACAACGAGGATGCGATCGCCGCGCAGGCCACGTTGATCTTGTTGATTGTTGGAAGCGCAGCAGGCGCTCTCTACGGACAGGTTGGGGTAGCGGCGATGGTGGGGATCGGTACGCTGCTTATGCACGGTCTTGCTTTCATGCGAAAGTCGGGCAACCTCGCAAGCCTGGGGATTGCTTCGTCTTACCTTTGGGTCGGCGTGCACGCCCTGTCTGAGAACTGGGTCTTGTTTGGCATCAATTTGGTCGGCTTCGAAGATGAATTGCTGCTGTTCCTATTGATGGCGGGCGTTACAGCGACAAATGCGGTGGTTGCAGCGGCGTTCGTTCGTTCGGAAAATTGGTTCTCAAGCGCGCTTGAAGCGCTCGGACTTGGCAAGCCTGCATTGTGGTCCGTTTCGGTTGGACTCGGTATGATTGGGGCGTTGCTAGCCATCGCGGCACACCGACTGGAAACTGGTTATGCACTGGCACAGTTGTTGCTTTTAGTTTCTGCATTCAGCGCCTCTTACCTCGTTGTGCGCGGCGTCCGCATTCAACGGCTCGCCCCCTTCATCCTCTATCCCGCGCCGGTGATGTTGATCGGCCTCTCTTTGATGGAATCCGGTGCCTTTGATCTCACTCTTCCCGGGGGCTTGAGCGCGTACAGCCTCTATGCGGTGCTGAGCGCAGGACTCACGACAGCGGCATTGCTGCAAAATCAAACTTCAGTTTCCGACCATGTGCTCTGGATGGGTGGCGGCGTGATCGTAATTTTACTTACTTTACTGATCCCCGCCGGTGAAATGGAGGGGAATGGTCGAGCATTGCTCGCATCGCAAGGTGCAGTTTGGATTGGATTATCTTGGCTCGCTGTTCAACGAAATTCGCCTTCCATTGCTGGAATGGCCGTGCTCGCGCCCTGGGTGTGGCTGATGTTGTTTGCTACCAATGCTGAAGCTCGAATCGTCTCCATGGATCTGATTCCAATTGTGCTGGATGAAATCGATCTCGCTTTGTGGATGGGGGTGTTGGTGGTGCAACAAATTACCGTCAATGTCCATCATGGTGAAACGGGTTTGAACCTTGCAACCCGGCTTGCTGGTGCTTCAGAAATAGGGGCCCGATTCAGAGATTCGGGGTTGGCAAAGTTATGGAATTTGAGTTTCATTTTCTCTGTCATCGTCATTTGGGCTGTGACAAGGCCAGGGAGTATGCCCATGCCTGGGCTGCTGGTCGTCATGGGCCTGTTGCTTATCGGCCACGCTCTCATGGTGTGGCGGGGGCGCCATATGGGGAAGCCTCGAAGTCTGATGACCGTCTGGGGCGTTTTTGCCTTGATTTTGGTTTGGCGCTACGGCCAATCGGCGTTCTGGGCCATGATCTTAGTGGCTGCTTGCGGACTGATGTTGTTGGCGACAGACCGGCGTAAAAGGGAAGGTGCAAGTCTCATTGATTTAGAAATCGCAGAGGCGTTGCCCGGGCGTTTGTTGACGCTGATGCTTGGCTTCATGTCTGCCTTTTACATCGTCATTAGCCTGGAGCCTATGACCAATGTAAACCTGACTGGTGCCGATAAGATGCTCTCGCCAGATGCTAATTTACTGCTGCTTTGCGTAGTTGGTCTTGTTGCCCTAACATTCTACCTCAGACGGGCGGCGACATTGGAGAAACTGTTGCCTCCGGCTTTTGCCGCTCTGGGTTTGATCGTTTCAATGGGGCTTGCAGGCATGATGCTCAACCTCTCGTTGGTCGTTTTAGCCTCGATTTTGGCCTTCGTTGGCTCGGGTGTATATCTTGCAGACAAGGGCGAGTTCCGTGCGGGGCTCCGGGCGCTAGCGAAGCGAGATGACCGCTTGATTCGAATTCAAGAGAAGCGAGAACGTATGCAAGCCTTCATCGCCGCTTCGTCACAAGGGCAGGGCGGTAACGCGCTTGATTTGGTAGAGCAATCCAATGACGGGAAAACTGGGGCGGTTGATGATCTGTTAGAACTGGCCCAAACAGAAGCTCCGCTTGCGGCATCTGATTCAGAGGATGGGGTTGGTCCCCAAGCGACCCTCCGCCTTATTGATACGGAACTTCTTGAACTCGCCGAAAAACAACGAAAACGCTCGAAGAATTGGAGCACTTCAGGACAACACGACCTCGAAGTTGGCGACATCCATCATCAACCTGTCATCACTTTGATGTTCTTGATCACCACCATTCTGGCCACCACTGTGTTGTCATTTTTGACCGGGGCCACGATGATCGGGCTTGGTTTTGGCGTCATGCTGTCCTTGCTGTTTGTGGGTGCAGCGCGATTGAGGGCCAACGAGATTGGTTTACGCCTCCCCGACATTATGGGCATTGAGGCGCCTATCGCCATTGGCATGGGCGGCCTTGTCTTGATTCATGTCGCAGGAAGGGCGTCCGAATCGGTTGTTGAGTTGGAAAGTACAATTCATCTTTTGATCCTCATTGGTGGTTTGTTGATGCTTTCTGGCCTCGGCTTAATCGGGCGCAACGACCTTGGCTTGCGATTACCGAATGCATTGGAAGGGGTTGTGTTCCTCACCATGATGGATCGAGTGATCTGCCTCTTGATTGGTGGCGAAGTCCCGATTCCGTTCAATTTCGATCCGTTCGCAGATTACGGGTTGGATTGGTCCCTCCCCTTATTCGGAATTGAAGTGGTCTTGGTTGGCGCCGTTCTTGGCTTTGATTGGGTTGAAGGAAAACGCATTGCTAGGTCCATGCCCGATCATCGAGGTGCTGCTGGACGCTCTGCTTGGGTGATTGCTGTCATCGTGCTCTCCTTCGGAGTTGCAGGCCTTCTTGCACTCGCTTGTACGGCCCGACGCAGCGTATGGTGGCAACAACCAGCGCCGGTGTTGATTGCTTGGGTGTCCCTCCCCATCGTCATTCAAGGGATCATGGTTTGGGCGCCAGAGTTGATTGGTGCTTCGGCCGTACCGACCTATCTTGTGACAACTGGAATGGCGCTCATCACGGTCGGGTTCATCGCTTGGACAGTCGTCAACCGACTCGGTTTATGGCTGCCTTCTGGCCTTTGGGCGCTTCACCTCTTGTTGTTTGTCGCTTGCTTTGGATACCCAGACCTGGTCTATGCAGTGGTGTTCGTCCTCATCGCATCCACGACCTCTTGGGTGAGTGGTATCTTGACCCTCCGGAAGGGTTGGAGGGTTGTGGGTGCACTTGATTTGGTGCTTGCATGGATCCTTGCCGGAGTGGTGCTCATAGGCGGTTCCTCGGTAACGGGCTTGTTGACAATTTTACTCGCTTCTGCAGCACTGCTGGGCGTTGTCACATGGTTGACTCAAACTTTTGAAGGCGAAATGGCCAACGAATGATTGAGCCTTTGATCGAAGAGTGTCATCGCCAAACCATGCATGATTATTGACGCATGGTTTTCGCAAGATGCGAGGTGATTTGATGGATAGCATCGTCCATTGAAGTCGAATCAATCTCCGGCGATAGGCGCAAGGATACGCTGATTTTGGCCTGAGTGCCGCTGTTGCGCACGCCAAGTGAGGCTGGTGAGCCATCAAGTGTGAATGAGATCAACATTAGATTTGGTTCACCTTCAAGCCCGTGGCGATTCCACGAACCAACCTCACAGTGCTGGCTGAAGAACGATTTGGCCATCGTTTCAATTTCATCAGCAAGTTGGTTTTTTCCAGTCCATAGGGTTCTGTCTACGTCTTTAACGGATTGGCGTTGCTTCCAACCCCGTTGCATTTGAGGTCCGGATTCGGTGGCTGAAAGAGCCAATAGGTAAGCAACCAATGTTGCCGCACCATCCCCGACAAGAGCCCAGCCGTTCTCGACGCTGGGGTGCGCTGTTGCCATGACGATGTGGCCTGAATCTTCGACCCCAATACAGCGTGGTGGTTCGCTTGATGCACGGAGGTTTGGTGCGAGGGCTTTCGAGAGCCACCGGTCCCCAACCGCTGTTTCATGGACGCCAATTGAGGCTGGAAGGCGACCGACTGTTGACAACAGTGAGAGGTCTGATTCGATGCTTGCGGCAAGGTGCCAAGGTGCTTCATTGAAGCGAGTTGCCGCACTCAGTATTGTATCCCCAAGTGCATCACCATCGACCACCATGAAGCCAGAGTCTGTGGCTCGAATGAGTAAGCATCGGTCTCCATCGCCATCAAGTGCGGCTCCGACAATGGTGCCTGCGGGCGCGGGTTGCAGGTGTTGCAGCAGCAGATGTGGAGAATCTGCAGCTTGCAAAAAAGTCCAGGTCTGTGTTGGGGAAAAGTCGCCTGCCCCGCAATTGAGATTGAGGGCTTCTGCTTGCTCACTCACTTCGACCGTGGAAATTCCTCGCTGTGACAACCATGCTGCAAGCCACGAGTGGGCTGCACCTCGAGAACTGTCCAAAAGAAACGGTTGGGCGATGCCGGTGGTGGCGAATGCGCGCGGTCCGATCAAGGACTGTAAGTGGAGGAAGCGTTCGGCGAGCCATTCGCCGTGCATCTCTGGGTTTGCAACAAATGGTTCAGAGGGTTGAGACAACTCCGAGGATTCGATTTGATCGATTTCTCGTTCTTCTGCCGCCAATGAATCTGCCACCAGAGATACGTGGTCCTCGTACATCGGAGAGGATTTGAAGCCGTTCGAGTCAAACACCTTCAGCCCTGAATCAGAGACCGGGTTGTGGCTTGCCGTGATCATGCAGCCCATTCTTGCTCCGTGAAGCAGAGTGGCGCGATGCAGGGCCGGAGTGGCACACAAGCCAATGTGGATCACGTGGCAGCCTGTGAGCCGCAACCCGAGAGTAAGGGCGCCTGAAAGTTCGAGGTTGTTTGGACGATCGTCCCAGCCTACGACAACCGTCGTGCCCCGTCCTGGCAGTGTGTCCATAGTTCGTCCAAGTGCCTCGCCAACGAGCCGCAGGAGTGAGGTGCAAATCACCCGTTGCTCGTGAAGCGCTGCAATGGCTTTGCTTTCGTCCTGTTGAGCTGCAACAACGCGCCCACGGATACCATCGGTTCCAAACAAACGAGGGACCATCTCGAATCACCTGTGGGTTGAGTGTTCTGCGTGGACGCCCGTGACAGTGACGTTTGGCCACACGACCGAATGTGGGCCCAATACGGTGCCGGGGTTGGTTACGCTGTTGCACCCCAATTGGCAACCTTCGCCAAGAACGGCTCCAAACTTGCGCAGGCCACTTGGAAGGCGGTGGCCGTCAAGTCTGAGATGAACTTCACCACCATCGTTTCGAAGGTTGCTCAATTTGGTTCCTGCGCCCAGGTTGACGTCTTTTCCGAGGATGGAGTCGCCAACGTAATTGAAATGAGGTGCTTTCGCACCGGGGAGGAGGATTGAATGTTTGATTTCTGTATTATGGCCAACGACTGCTCCTGCACAAATCCAAGAAAACGGGCGAACATACGCCCCGTGACGGATTTCTGCAGTGGCTTCGACCAAGCAAGGGCCAACGAAGTGGGATGAAGGTTCGATTTTGGCACTGGCATGGACGATGACTGGGCCGTTGGTTTCATCAACGGTGGCGCCGCTTCGAGTTGGATCTTGAACTGGTTGTGAGAAGGCTTCAATCGCCCGATTCAATTGATGCTTGAGTCCGTTTTCGGAAGTAGGGTCGAGCAGATTCCAAGCGGGGGAATTCGTCGGAAACTCCGGCACTGCCGATTCGAAACTAGCATCGGAAAGGGAGGGGAATAAGCTGGCGGATCGCACCCAATCTGGCCATTCCATGAACAGGGCATGGGTGTCGCTCGCATGAAGGTAGCGACGGCTCAAGCGGCGATGTGGTACAATCGCTTGCCTGTAGAATGATCGAGAGTGAATGAGATGAGGTCCGAAAGATAGCGAGGGATGAAGAAACCAACCTTCCTTGCCGTAAGGCCGTGGTTCCTCATTCGGCGCTCATTTGAGAGGTGGTGAACGATGTCTGCAGCAGAACATCGATCCTGGGTAGAGACGTACTCTACAATTTCGTTCTTCAGTCGTGCCAGTCGTGCTTCTTTTTGCGTGCCGTTCCCTTTCATCTTGCTCATAATATACATCGTTCTCAGCGTATATCAACCATCGATGGGAGGTCCGTGGGGGCCCACAATTCATACGATTTCTAACACGTCGTTCCACTTCATAGAAGAGCCACGGCGGAACATTCCTTCGTGGAATTGACGTTGGGGTAGATGGGCTGCTCGGGCCAAACGTCCTCGGTTGTCATAGCAACCATGGCGGGTGTGAATCGGCACCATTACTGTGGAGAGGGACACCTCTGGACCACTGAAGTTTGGAGCGGGGCGTTCGACGACTTCATTCTCGCCATCCCACTCAATCTCTTCGTGGGCGGGAACTTCGATTGATTCAAATTCGAAGTGGAGGCTCCCTTCGGCAGGTTTGACAGGCCTCCATGTGTTTGATTTCCCATTGTCGAGCCACGCCACCATCGCTTTCATCTGTTCAACCGTAGCCATGGTCATGTGGGTCTTTTCCCACCAGCCTGGTGAACGGGCAAGGGTGATGTGGTGTACGCCGGGGTATGTGTCGCGAGGATCTAATCCGTCTGCATAGGTTCGGCACAGGCCTGTTAAACGAACGGTGTAAATTGGCAACGGGCCCATTGAAATGTCCTGTAATCGATACGGGTTTGCAAGTTCCCCAAGCAGCAAAAATGGGCGTCGCTGGGACATTGGTGGCGCCTTTTCCGCAGCTAGCAACTCATCGACGGTTCCTTTTGAATTTGAAAATGATGAGCAGTAAGCCTGCAGATCCGTGCCAGCGAGTTGGCGCACTGCTGGGTCAGCAGATGGTGCACTCAATTCGCTCAGGCCCGATGAAGCATAGAACAGGTGAGTTTCAGGCAGTGCAACCGGTGAATTGGATGGCGTGTAGGGCCAAAGGCGGGGCGAGGGGTTGCGCATGGTTGGGCGTGAGATACGAGTGGTATCAATTCAGCGCTTACGCTTGAAAGATGGTCTCTTGCAGGCATTGTGGGCAGGTGACTTTGATTGGTCGTACCGCTGGGATGCCGAGGGCGACGCCGCACGAGGGGCATAGAATCGCTTGCTCGACTGATTTTCGGCGTTCGGCAGCTTGAGCAGATGGATCGTAGGAAAACCGGAAGTTTTGCTTGTCGAGGAGGTCTGCTGAAGACGGTAGAGCCGGTGCTTCCTTCGAGCCCGGCGTAAATGGTGCAGGTTCGCTTGCAGCTTGTTGCGGCGGGGCAAGTTGTTGCTTGATCCATTCACTTGAAACGCCGTATTGGCTTGCAATGCGGTCTGCCTCAAGCATCTGTTCGTACCCGCTCATGGCTGCCAGTGCCTGGAGAACCGCGGGTGGGATTGCTGTCATGCCCCGGCGTGCATTCGCATCATTCTTCACTGTTCACTTATATTGTGTGGAGGGGTTGCCTTTATCCGGAACCTCGCTTCTTGGATGTGGTAATTATCATGACGCCGAAAGCCTTGAAAGAGAAGCGCGTGCGCCGCGGAACCAACAGAGGGACCTCAATGCCTCAAATCAAACCCCGGAAATTGACACGCGATGTCATGGCTCGAATGTCACCAAAGCAACGTGCAGAGACTGCAAGATCGATCACGTGTGGCGAAACAATGCTCGAAGCACACTGGGTGTGGTTCGATGCGTCCATGGTTGATGTCATCGATGACCTCACTGCAAACAATTGGGACCACGTCTTCGTCATCAACCACGAAGGAGCGCCACAGGGGCGCATTCATGCGGTCGATGTCTTGAAACTCATCGCTCGGAAAAAGGTCAACCGTGACATTGCTTGGATGCATAGCATTCCAGCCCAACAGTTGGTCAATTTGCCACCAATCACGGTCAACATGACCACGCCGCTGCTCAAGGCTGGAGCTTTGATGCTCACACACGATTTGAATCAAATCGGAGTTGTCGATGAAGACGGAGCGCTTGTTGGCGTGGTCGGCCACAACACAATGGCCCGGCACATGCCGAAGTTCATTCTGTGATCAAATGCCCCAATAGCGCTCAGCCTGCGCTTGCTTTGCTTGTAAGGAGCGAACGATGGTCATCGTCATCCACAGCACGACAACCCAAATCAGCGGGTCTGTCAAGTCTTCAAGCACCTTGCCGACGCTGAACTCGTAAGCGGTGCCGCCCAGCACGTCTGTGGCGATTTCAAGAGCGGTGTTGACGAACGAATAAACGACCATGCCAAAGATACTGAGTACAATCAAGCGGCCAGAGAACGAACCTCTCTTGAGCCTCAGAAGCATGAAACCGGCTGTTGAAGTGAGGAAGGCAATAACAATCCACGCCAGGGCTTTGTGGATTGCCTCAAGCCAAACGATCGATTGGGAGGCCGTGTCCGCAAGTGCCGTATATTCTCTCCAGCCTTCAGCGACAGCAAAAATTGCACTGAACAGGGTTGCCGTCCATAGCAGCGAGGAAAACATAGCGGCGTCAGCGTTTTCTCGCATTTCCTGAATAACTTTGTTGACGGTGGTTTCGATGCCCGCGCCTTTGCTCAATATGTAGAGGCCGGTGATCATTGGCAGGCCACCAATCAGCAAGCCACCTATTTCGTTTGGCAGCATGATGCCGAGGCCAAAGACAGCCAGAACAAGGCCGAAAGGAATCATGATCTTTGCACGCCATTTAGGATCTTCAAGCGCCTTGACGATGTAATAATAGGTGCCTTCAATGCCCTTTGATTGCTTCACGATGATCTTCTCGACGTGGTCAATTCTCACTTGTGATTGGATGATAGGAAGCACCGATTCATCTTCTGCCCCGTCGGTGATGAGGATGGCTTTGTCGGGTTGGAATTGTGCAACGACTTCCTCCAATTGTGCGGCGATGGCTCGGTCTGAACGGATACCGACTTTTTCATCACCGGTGAGAATGGCAATTTCCACTTCATCTTCTTCGGGTTTCTTTTCGAGGATTTTATCGTGTGCTGACAGGGCACCAAGCATCGCGTTTGTATCGCTTTCTTCCGGGTCTGCAATCCCCAATTTTAGGGCCGCAGTTAGCACCTGACGGCGACCGATGACCGGGCCACGAATTGCAGTCTTTATGCCAAGATCGTTGTCTCGGTCAACTGTCAATACGAGCGTTCTCACCATCAAAAATCACCTGTGGTCATAGCGACCTAACCGTTCACCCAATTCAAAGTCTTCGCGCGAAAGCCCAATTTTGGAGCGTTCTCGTCACCGCGTTTGGACTTCGGTTAGGGTTCCTTCTTCGGCGACTCGTCAGGGGCCTCTTCGCTAGGCGGTTTGGGGGCAGGTGGTTGGTTGCTTTGCGTTCGAGCTTTCCAGCGCTGTGTTGCCCGGATGTACTTGAGAGGATGATCCAGCCACGGCTGATCGCACAATCGATCGTCGCCTGGCAGCACGGGGCAGTTGTGATTGACTTTGAGTTTGCCACAACCGGAAGGTGTGTAGCCGTGTTGATACACGTGGTCCACTTGGTAACTAGTGGTGCTTTCACTGAAATCGGGAGCGCCTCTGAAGAAGTCAACGCAGGATTCCTTTGGCAAGGCCAATACGGCGGACATCGAAGCTAGGAACAACCTGCCAAAATGATTCAGGTTGACGCCTGTCGCAAGATCTGAGGCTGCCTTACGCATGCAGGGCGGCCAATCAGACTCGTCTGCGCCAACCAGAGCAATGGCTTCGCTGGCTTGGTTCGACATCAGGTTGCGCACCATGCCAACGGGTTCAGCCAAACGAATTGCGAGATCAGTGGTGACTTCCGCCATTTTTTCAAGAGCGTCTTGTTCGACACCGCGCTTGATTCGTTCGCGTAGAAGTCGTGCGAGTTTGGCTGAGGAACCGTAGGTGGGTTCGTCAAACAGCGTGACCCAACCGTTGCTGACATCGCAGTTAGGAAGCCGCCATCGGGCACCGGTAATCTTGGGGCAAATTTCGATGAAATCGCTCAACCCAATGTTCCACACAGGTCCGGATTGAGATTGTCGGAGCGCCCGCATGTCAACTGTGCTTGAACCAATGCTCATCGCTGCTTGTCGCCCCCCTTTGCCTTCCTGACGCCCCAGTTCGCTGATGTAGGTGCGAGCGATTTGTTCGATGTTTTTGCTGTCTTTAATGAGAATCTGCTCGGCTCGTGCCGCTTCTGCCTGCGCCCAGCGGGCAATCAGTCGTTCGTCTTCCGAAGCGCACACCACCAAGCGAGCATAGTAAAACGAGAAGGCTTCGATGATGCGCCCCTCTTCGGTGAATAAGTCCCCGCCAACCACTTCCACCCCTTCCTTGGATTGTATGGAATCAATAAGGCGTATTCTGGCCCTAGATCGGGCTTTTTCCATCCAAGAGCCATCGAGTAATTCGTCTAAATCGATGGAATGCTCAACGGCCATTGATTGGATCCAGCCGCTTGCTTGAGGTAAGAACGGGTAGCGAGCAAATGTCACCTCATCATCAAGTTCCGGCAAGGACCTTGGGACGGGCATGGTCATCCCAAGCGCCTCGACCGCATAAGAACTTCAACGGATGCTTGATGAGGTCGAGGGGGGAGCAAAGCCCATGCAGGAGGCGATTGCTCACGGCCTCATTGAGGTTCAAGACGAGGTGCGAAGTGCTTTCGGGTGGAGCGTTTCTTCCGATCTTAACAGCGCACGAGCAATGGCTGAAGAAGTTCAACTTCGCGCCCAACTCGTCACGGGGTGGAGCGCAGAACGTCGAAAGAAAGCACTCGAAGGGCTTCGGGAGAAATTGATTCAAGCCAAACAGGTCGTGATCCTTGGTGCTGCTGTGACCGAGGAGGAAGTAGCCTCGATTACCGGAGATGAGTGCCAAATCATTGCCGCCGATGGCTCGGTCGGTGTGCTTGAAGATTTCACCAGGCTTGCCTGCGTCGTGACAGATTTTGATGGAGGCATTCATCTGAACCGGGCCGCACAGCAAGGTGCAACACTCGTGACCCATGCACACGGAGACAATCAGGACAGGTGGCTTCATTCGCTCGGGTCTTGGTCCGAGTATTCTGCACCACCTGCTTTGATTTTGAGCCATCAAACACCACAATCTATCGATGGAATGTACAATTTTGGTGGATTCACCGATGGCGATCGGGCTGTCTGCTTCGCCTTAGCAATGGGCGTTGAAAAAAAACGAATTCGATTGGTGGGGTTTTCGCTTCGCGTCGTTGGCCAATGGTCGGCGACAACCGTCTCCGAGCAAAAGTTACGAAAACTGGTATGGATGAATCGGATTTTGAAATCAATCGGTATGAACGGTGCTGTGGTTGAATAATAATACATACCAATAAAAGCAAATGGGCTAAACAGGAACCTGTCATGGAACGAAAACGACTTGTAAACCTGGTGCTTTGGCCGGTTGCGTTGTTGGTGTTGAATGGCCTTTGGATGAGTGTTGCAGGAGGCGCAGCACCCTATGAAATCAATGATGAATACAACGGCATTGAAACCCGGACCGTTGATCTACCAGCTGTTTTTGGTCAAGAAAAATCCATGCCAGCCGTGTTTGAAGTGTCGTTCTTTGGTGCTTCAGTGGACGAGGGTAATGTGTCCTGGGTAATTCGAGATGCTTCGAGCAATGTGGTTGCTCAGTACAGCGGTATGCTCTCCGAAGGCGCGCCCAACTGGGAAGGGGAGTTGGCGCCGGGAACCTATACGGTTGAGACGACCGTTGATTCAGGTATCATCACCAATCAAGTGCTGCACATCCAGCCGTTTGAATCCTATCGGGTCGAGGGGCACGTGTTGCTCTCAGCACTTCTCTTCATCGTCGCATACAGCGAGGTGTTCATCAGAAAGAAGGGTGGCGAATACATGGCCAAGCGCAATGAGGGTAAGCCAGATCTCCCGGAAAAAAGCCCATTCAAACCCCTGCGAGCTGGTATGCCGGAGGAGGATACTTCGCTTGATGAGGATGGACCTTGGCGAGCGCCGATTGGCCGATGAAGTACTCGAAGACAACGACGAGATTCGCCGTTATTGGGCGAAATTAACCGCTTGTTTGCGTTCGGTGGTGAACCGAAACTGTGCCGCACACTCTGCACCAGACTTTGGTGCCGTCTTTGCGCGGGGTTGCTCCTGCAACGTCTATTTTCACACCGCAAACGCATGTGACTGTGTTCTGCATGGTTCAACGCAGTGGGTGCTGATTGATGAACTCAACGCTCAAACCTCAAGGCGCATCCACACTTCAAAACGCATGAAACTCTTGCTTGCAGAGAATCCTTTCACCTCGTCAAACTTGAACGATTGAATGGTTCCGCCCGCTTGTGTGATGGCGTCCTGGATGCGTTTCTGATCAGCCCCCTGCTGGTCCCGTTGAACAATGGCCCAGCCGCGAAGCACTGTAGTTTGCTCGCGACGAAGCAAGGGTAGCACCTTGGGCAGGTGGCCGATGCTATCATGGGGAAGGTTGACGAGCAGCAAATCACAACTTTGCAAGAACGCTTCGTCCTTCATCCATAAGGTGGCGTCTTTGCACACCACCGTCGATGGATCGAGGTGAGTCGCTGGGGCGCCGTCAACGCCTTTGCGCTTTTCTGACAAGTGAGTGAGGTTGGCTTTGAGCAATTCAACCGCATCTGGGTTCAAATCGCCAGCGTGGTATCCTCGAATTAAATTAGGCTCGTTTAGCAACGCCCCCATACTTGGTCCGACGCCTGCGTATGGATCGGCCACAACAAGGCCTCTGCCCAAGTGATTGGACAGTTTCTGTGCTGTTTCTAAGGTCTCAATGCGTTCATTGGAAAGACGGGCTGAGAAATACACCTTCGAAGGGTCAACCCATAGAAGGTACCCGTTTTCTCGGACCCTCGTCTTTGTTTCTACAGTGCCGTCCCGGCTGGCGAGGGGCAGAAGGTTGCGAACGCGGAAATCACCATGAACTCCTAAGTCCGCGCATACAAGTCGGACGCTAGGCAGTTGGGTGAGCATGGCGTCGGCGACAGTTTCTGCGGCATCCCACACCGAGTCTTCGATTTTGACAATCAGGACATCCCCTTGCGTTTCATATGCTTTCGGCCACTGGTCTTTGTGGGCTTCGTACAGATCAATGTCGAGGTGTTCGGTCCAATGCGATGGGGCTTTCGATTTTGCCTCAAGTTCGAGCAGAGTGTGCCCTTGCCATACTTCATCGTCGGATGGGGGGGCGCTGTCATTGAGCGGTATGGCCTTTTTTCCATCTGGAAGTGTGGTCACACCGGTGTGCTCCATGAGCCATTTTTCTGTGCGGCAGCGTTCCAGCCAATGCTGGGTTTGCGCGCTCGGCACACTCAAATGACGCATGATGCTCGCTCCATCCAAGCGAACCGGAGGTTTGAGGATGACGGCGAAGCACAACACGAATTCCCCTCTTCCCTCAGCGGGTTTGTTGCTGATAGGCATGGGCCCCGGCCGGCTTTCAGGCATGAGTCTGGAGGCACTTGAAGCGGCGAAGGCCGCCGATGCGCGCCGGTATGAAGCCTACACTGCGTTGTGGCCCCAATCTGAACTCGATGCGCTTGAGGCGAGTGTTGGGCCGATCGAGAAGGTCATGCGTCCAGAAGTTGAACAACCAGATCTGTTGTTTGAATTAGCTCAAACTTCCCTGGTGGCGCTCTTGGTCGTTGGCGATCCTTTGCAAGCCACCACCCACGTTGATTTGCAGTTGCAGGCGGCTGAGGCGGGGATTGAATGCATGGTATTTCATGGCGTTTCCATCACCACATTGGTGACGGGCGCGGTTGGTCTATCCAACTACAAATTTGGACGCCAAACCACGCTCACCTACCCCTATGGGGGCTGGGTCGCAACCTCACCGCTCGAAGTTATCGCAGCGAATTTACATCAGAACCTCCACACCTTGGCGCTGTTGGATTTGGATCCGACAGGTGAGGGCATTGGCCACCAAATCCCAATGAAACCTGCCGATGCAGTTGTTTCCTTGAGATTAATGTGGGTGAAATTGGCAGAGGGCATGGAACACATGCCTCGTGGGAATGCGCTCGATGCAATGCGGTATGAGGCGTGCGCATCGTTGCTTGAACGGGATCTCGAAGAAGTGGCCGTGGTGGTATGTGCCGATATGGGCACGGGTCAACAGCGCATCACGACCACCACGGTTGGACAGTTGGACAGCATCGACGGTGGTAGACTCAACAGCCTCGTATTCCCGTCTAAGCCCAGTGAAGTTGAAGAGAAGGCTCTGCTTCGTTGGCACTGAAGGTGTGTGGTTGAATGTCTGACGAAGTGATGCTTCTCCTCTCTTTCTTGCTGTTTATGATCTTCTTTGCAGGAGTTGGCCTTGCCTCAATGCGAGTGAAGGTCGACACGACTGACGATTACTTGGTCGCTGGCCGAGGGATGCACCCCGGCCTCGCTGCACTTTCGGCAGTCAGCACGTGGAATTCTGGCTACATGTTCATCGGTTTCATTGGGTTCATCATTATGCAGGGCTATTCCGCAATATGGATTGCGTTGGTCTCGACCATCGGCCAACTTGTGGCCTGGATTTGGTTGTACAAGTACATTCAGAAAGAGGGAGAAGAACGTGGTATTCGCTCGCTGACCTCACTCGTTTCCAACACAACCGGGTCCCCTGAAGCAAGGGTGGCAGCCGTGCTTTCAGTGATTTTCCTTTCAATTTACGCTGCGGCTCAACTCACCGCCGGTGGGGTCGCCCTGGAAACCATGCTAAAGTGGTCGCCAACAATTGGTATTCTGATTGGTTTCGTACTCGTCGTCGCCTACTGCTACGCAGGTGGAATTCGTGCATCGATCTGGACCGATGCTGCACAATCAAGTGTTATGATCGTCGGCTCAACCATTCTGTGCCTTGTCGCCCTCAAGCAATCGGGTGGCTTTTCGGGCCTTCATGACCAATTGGCAGCCATCGACCCAGCAATGGTCAACGTGTTCCCCTCTGGATTGAAGTTCGGAGCAAGTTTGTGGGTTTTTGCCTTTTTCTTGGGTGGCCTTGGTGTGGCCGGGCAGCCCCAAGTGGTGTCCCGAGTGATGACGCTCAAAGACGATAAAGCACGCAAAGAAGCAATGATTTGGTTCTTTGTCTGGCAGACGCCGTTCATTATTCTCATGTTCCTCATCGGGCTTGCTTGTCGAGTGTTGTTACCAGAACTTGGCGTATCTGGTGCTGAAACTGGTTTGCCAAAACTAGCAATGGAACAATTGAACCCTTTCCTTGGTGGTTTGATTCTCGCTTCGATTTTTGCTGCAACGATGTCGACTGCCGATAGCCAAGTTCTTGCCTGCACTGCGGCGATCACGGATGACGTCAAACCAGAATGGAGTCAAGACCACAAGACCACAAAGAAGGTGACTTTGGCTGTTGCAGTCTTTGCGACAGTGATTTCCTTGGCCGGTCAACAAATTCCCGGATTTGGCGATTCTGTGTTCAAGTTGGTTGTGCTCGCCGTTTACGGGCTTGGCGCCATCTTCGTTCCGTTGCTCTTAGTGAGAATGTCAGGCTATGAACCTGATTCAAGCCACTCAATCAGCATGATGATTGCAGCAATGAGTGGTGTCGTCATTTGGACGCTGCTCGGCTATGGCGACGCAGAAGGTATTTTCCCAACGGTTCCCGGGATGGGAGCGGCTTTTGCAACGCACTTTGCATTCTGTCAATTTCGCAGTGAATCCCCCGATAACCCATTTGGGAGATATGCCATTCCCTCTAGGAAGGTCGCCGCTATTGGCGCCGTGATGTTGCTTGCAGTCGTAGGGGGCACGGAGGGTTCGTATCAGAAATTCGCACCTGGAGACCATTCATTGAACAGAGATTCTTCGGGGTACCAGTTGAATTATTCCGTAATCCAAAATATTCAATCTGAGACGGTCACTATCGGCAATGGAGAGACATATCAGTCAATCTTTGAAGTCATGGAAGATTCGAACGCTCTTATCTCGGTGAGGTTCTTCATCTCCTATGGAGAAACAGCAAATGAAGGGATTGGCTCTGAATGTGACGACGTGATTACTGTCCCAGATTTCTCTGATGTAAATGGCCCCCACGATCAAATAGACGAAAATCCAAGAACAACCTCGGGTTGTGACCAAGGTGAGATTGAAGTGGCTTCAGTAAAAACAAATGCAGATGGATTCTATCAGGCTGAAGTTGCGGTTGGAGACTATTCAAAGGAAGGCACGGGCAACGATCTAACTTCTGTTCGAGAAGGTATGCTGGAGTCATATCGCATGCAAGGAAATTATTCCGTAGAGATCACGGTTGAAACAAATCATGCATTGCCGTTTGGAAATGATCCTGGCGAAGCAATCACCATTTCTTGGATCACTCTGGAGTACATGCCCGGAGAAGTAATCAAGGGTTGAATGAATTTTCACTCATTTTCTTAGGCCACAGTAGCCTTCACAATGCAAAGCGTTGGCCTTGAACCGCCACACTCCATCCCGAACGAGACAATTCCGCAGAGGCTTCACTGTTCGAATCATACAATGGATTGGTGTGGTTTAGATGGATGAAATACAACGCGGGGTCGCCTTCTGTGCGTTCGCCAAGCATCTCAAGCGTCTGACTGACTGGGGGGTGGGGGACCTTGTCTTGATTGCGCCCTGCGAGTTCATCGCTTGACCAAAATGTACCATCTACTAAAGCAATGTCAACCTTGAGCGAGGTAAGCCACGAGCGGATGCTCGAGGCGTTATGGCGGGCAAGGGTCTCCTCCCAAGTGTCGTGGTCTGGAAGAAACAGAAGGGCCCGGTTGGGCCCTCGGACCACGAACGCGTGCATATCAGAAAGTTCGTCGCGGTGGGGCACTCGAATCGGCTGCACGGTGACGTTTGGGCTCAATTGAATCTCGTCGCGATCGTGAAATGTGTGTGGTTCAAACACCCCCTGATCGATCATCAAAGCCCATTGAGGCGTGCGGTCGATCAAATGCTCCATTTCGCTCGAGACGTGGAGTGATAGTCCACGGGCGTTCATGGTCTCGCGTCCAAACAAACCGAGGCCGTCGACGTGGCCAAAATGCGCGTGGGTCAGAAGAACTGAATCGATTGAAGATTGGCCCCATATCGAAAGTTGTTGACTCAAGAATCGGGTGGCCTCGATCAGGTGGTGGTGCTCACCATCGGTGATGCCAAGTGCAACCGGATAAGCTGCCTCGTCGGCAGAGAGATCCGCACAACAGGGGCGTGTGCAACCGGCTTGGGGCCTACCACCGTCTTGGGCGATGCCAAGCATTGTCACCTCGACCATACCACTGGGAAGAGGGCTTTCGCCATCAATTCATCCGTTGATTCACTGGACATAGGCGTTGGCTGATTCCTGACTGGAAGCACCGTATGGCGTGACCCGATACGCCATACCTCGGCGCTTGAGTACGTCTTTGAGGGACGCGGTTAAGTCGTCCTTTGTGATGAACTCCCGCTTTTGAGAAATTGAGGCGATGAGTGCGGTTTGAACCACCTCTCGCAGCCATGCACCAGTTAGGCCGTCGCTGTTCTTGGCGAGCCGTTCGATAGCTTCTCGATTGACGGTCGGCGCGACATCCATTGGCTTGAGGTGTTGGTGAAGGATGTGGTACCGCTGTTCTTTGTCAGGCAGTCCAACTTCGACGATGCGGTCAAAACGACCTGGGCGGTCAGCAATAGCCGGGTCGATTTTGTTGGAGTGGTTGGTGGTTGCAAGGGTGATGACGCCATGGTTTGGCACCACGCCATCCATCGATTGAAGGAATTCTCCAAGCAGAGGATGGTCCGATGCTCGACGGTCAAGTGCCCCTGCAGTGTCGATGTCTTCGATGATGAGCAGGGTAGGTGAAACCTTACGAGCGAGTTCGTAACAGTTCTTGATGTCCTTGCGACCGGTGATCATCTCGGCAGAGATGAGAATACAAGTGATGGTCGAATGTGAGGCGAGCCATTTGGCAATCATGGTTTTTCCAGTGCCCGGAGGGCCAGCCAAAATGACGCCCCGTGAGTTGGAAAGGCCCAATTCTTTCAGCTTCGGCATCGCTTTCTGAAAATTGATGATGTCGTTCCAAAGGGTTTCTTTGATGTCTGGATTCCAAGCGAGTAAATTGTCGATGTTTGGGTCGCGTTGGATGAAGTTGTACTTCAAATCGAAGAACGAGCCATTGAGCGGGCCATTGGCATAGAAATCCTCTTCAAACTGGTTGAAAAAGTTGCTGAAATCGTACCGTTCGGTGTTCATGTTGCGCTCGCTTGGCAGGTGAAGGGTGATGCGGTGATCGCCGTCACCATCGACTGAAGAAATCAGGGTGAACCGGTGGTTTGGGTCCACTTTGCTTTGGTAGAACCTTGTGCCGAGAACCATGATGCGTTGACGCTTTTCTTCGCTGTAAGGAATCGTATCATACAGGCACGGGCGGAACACGCCTTCTTCGATGAGGAACTCTTCAACAACCTCGAATTCGGGTTGGAGGTAGGCATCGAGATGCGCCTTCATCAACGCCCCGAGGTGGCCGCGCCAGTATCGGGAATCTCGTTGAGTCTTAGGCGCTTCAAGGAACGTAAACATCTTGCTGTCGAAGAGGTTTGAACGCTTTTGCTTGGGCATCATTTCGTAGGCTGCCGCCTTGGCATCGGCGTAAGCCTTCATGTCCACCGAAAATTCTCCCATGGGCGTTTGGACCGTGAAGAACGGGTCCTTCCGTGGTGTTTCATCGGTTGGTTGATCGGTGTTTTCGCTTGTTGATTTTGCCCCTTTTTTCATAATGCTCACTCCATTTCAGTCGAACTCATCCGAGAATTTGGCGCCGCTACGGCCCTTTCCCCGAGTTCAAAAGAATACTCGTTTAGAGTATATGAAGGTGCAAAGCACAGACACATTTGCCCGCGAAGGACTCAAACCAAAGCGGCGGTTCGATGAGGTTGAGGGGCGTTCATGGCAGGACCATCAAAAGTCGAATTTCCCGGGCAAAAAAAGCAACGAGTCCGCATGCGCGGCACGAAACAGGCCAACGAAGCCACTGCAAATCGCATCAAACGCGAACTGGCGCAGTTGCTCGAGGATCCTGAAGGAAAACTCCCGCAGATGATTTGGAAAGGCAGGCTTCGCTGGGGCCGCGTTGACCCCGTCACAAAAACGCTCAG
>DAFX01000061.1:0-9275 GCA_002495535.1 Euryarchaeota archaeon UBA433 | reverse complement strand
CGAATGAGGGCAAAGCGGGGCGACCCAGTTGCCAAGGCGTTCGCTGGCTCGCTTCACGCCGCCCATGATGAAGAGTTTAAGATGGTCGGGAACTTTAGTTCCGGCTCGTTTGGAGCGGCTTCTTTTATTCGCCGAGGCGATGGAAAACAAGGATACCTTGCCGGTTTGCAGAACCATTCACACCTCACACTGCGCATGCTGCCATGGGAAGATCACGCTAAGCGGGGCATGTACTTCTTCACCTGGAAAGGGGGCTTTGTCTGCACGGGGCCAAAACCGAGCCCTCCGGATGAATGGTTAGAGGACGTGCTTGACCGTTCTCGCTTCGATTTTTCAAAAGACGATGAAATCGCTTTACCTGTCTGGGTGTCAGAAGGTCTTGACCCTAATGCTGTTCTCGAATTTGAGCCAAATGCCGAGGGTTATGTTCGCTTTTCATTCAATCACGGCCCGATTGTGGCAATTGGATTCGAAGCGCTTGGGGAGACGGGCAAGAAAGAATCCTCATTCATTCACCATCTTGCACTTTCAATGCTGCCTCCTTTCCTGCCATCAATCTTGACCATTGAAGCGAATTGGGTCCCAAAAGGTTGGCCAGAAGGCAAGCCTTTACCCAAAGCATCTGCGGAAGGTATTGACAAGGTCATTGACGCTTGGCAGGGCCTTACTATGAATGAGGGGCTCATCGCAATGGCAGTTCGCAGGGCCGTGCTCGATTCTGTCGATGAAGGGCTCTTGCTCGGTGAAACTTGGATTGAAGGGAATGATTTAGATTCAATTGAAGCTGGTTTAGCAGACCATCCTGGCTCAAACGAAGAGCGGCACCTTGCCGCTATCATGCTCCTAGC
The DNA here is from genome assembly GCA_002495535.1 of Euryarchaeota archaeon UBA433. Taxonomy (GTDB): domain Archaea; phylum Thermoplasmatota; class Poseidoniia; order Poseidoniales; family Poseidoniaceae; genus MGIIa-L1. The sequence goes on along the minus strand of DAFX01000061.1, from coordinate 8,427 downwards.
ATCGATGGAGGAGGGTCCGACAGAAGAATTCGGAATGCGCATCAACCCGCGAGGTGACGTCTCAGAACGCAAGGGTCAGGCGCTTGAAATCATGAGCGGCACCAGCGCTGGAAATATTCTCGGCCCCTTGTGGGAGAAATGGGGCATGGCTGGTTTGGCCGGCCTTGGCATTGACGGGGTTGAAGCCGAAGAAATTTGGAAAAAACAGAACAAGAAGCCGCAGCCTTTTGGCACATTCCTCAAAAGTCTGGATTCGGCACGCAGCCAGGCGCGACGTGTGGCTCGGTTCCCAACGCGAAGGGGGGACTTCAGTGGCGCTGTGGGTCAAGTTCATGATTTGATTTTGCAAGGCTTACTCGAAGGTATGGGGAAGGCCGAACGCGTGGCAACTTCTCGCCACGCTTCGATCGATCAAGCGGCCGCCTCTTGGGCATGGTTGCTTGCAGCAGGCCGCTCGGCAGGTCAAGATTGGCACTTTGAAGCCAACGCCCGCGACCGAGCCGGGGCTTGGCTTAGTGCAACAAAGACACTGTTAGCCTGCGGGGAGTCCTTACTTGAAGGAGAAGAAGAGGCCCTTGAAGCATCCCAGACTGCGTGGCAAGAAGCGCTTAAAGCGCTTAGAATTGTTACCGGTGAAGCGGTTTAATCCCTCAATGGGATTGAAGGATCCAAAAGGCCAGCAGCACCAGCGACACCCCCAATCCAATGTTCAGGCGCTTTGCGTTTTGAGGCGATGAGAAGGCTTTGCGAAGACCAACACCGAAACCGGCCCAAACCAAGACGGCGGGGTAGCCTGCAAAGGCGTTCAATACCACGAGGGCGAGCTTACTCAGCACGCCTGTGCCAAACAAACTCCCCCATGTTGCCATGATGGCGAGGAAATGAATCCATGCTTTGCCGTTGACAAATTGCAAAAGAGCGCCGGTTCGGAAACCTAGCCGTTCTGTTTCATCGGCTTCGTCCAATGGCTTTGGCTCCGTTTTTGCAATGACAATCCCGAGGTAGGCAATGTAACCTGCACCGACGTAGGTGAGTGCATTGAAGATGAATTGATTCGCTTCGATCGTGGTGATGGCGAGGCCAACTGTGGTGCCGAGTATCGACCATCCGACAAGCATGCCGAGCGTCAAAGGGATGGTTGCCCGAAACCCGTATTGCGCTCCGTGGGCGGCACAAAGCATGTTGTTCGGCCCGGGTGTGAAGCACATTGGAACGATGAACACAAGCAACGCAATGAGCGCAGTGGTGTCCATGCAGGCGGCCTCTGTGAGCGATCAGACGTTGGCGAATCCTCGTTCGAGATCCGCCCAAAGGTCTTCGACGTCCTCGATTCCAATGCTCATGCGCACAAATCCTGGCACCAAGCCAGCAGCATGTCGAACGTCTTCTGGGATCATCATGTGACTGGAGTTGAATGGGCATTCTACAAGAGATTCGACGCCACCAAGGCTGGTTGCTTCGTAAATCATAGTCAGGCCGCGCATGAACTTCAAGGCTGCTTCATCACCGCCCTTGACGACAAAACCAATCATGCCCGTACCCTTTGGCATGACGCGCTGAGCAACTTCGTAATCGTCGTGTGATGTGAGGGACGGGTGGTTGACGCGCTCGATCATTGGGTGGGCTTCGAGGCGCTTGGCCAGGGTTGCAGCGTTGTTGCACAGGGTCGGCATACGGACGTGGAGGGTGCGCATACCTCGCTCAAGGAGGTAGCAGTTGTGAGGGTCAGGACTACCACCGAAGTGGACCTTACGCGGGAAAATTTGAGCGATCAGCTCCTTGGAACCGACCACCGCACCGCCGATGATGTCCGAGTGGCCACCGAGGTATTTGGTGGTCGAATGAATGACAAGATCGACGCCCATCGTCAACGGTTGGCACGCCCAAGGCGAAGCGAAGGTGTTGTCGATGATGCACAGCAGGTTGTGTCGCTTTGCTACCTCGACCATTGCGGGAATATCACAGACTTTGAGCACTGGGTTGGTGAGGGTTTCAATGTACAGAATCTTTGTGTTTGGTTGAATTGCAGCCTCATAGGAGGATGGATCGCGCATATCGGCCATGGTGGTCTCGATGCCGAACCGTGGAAGTTCTTCGGTCATGAGCCCGTAGGTCCCGCCATAGACGTCCGGGGACGCCACGATGTGGTCGCCAGCGTTCAAGAGCGCCATTAGGGTGGTCGAAATCGCCGCCATTCCAGAAGCGAATGTCTCGGCATCTTCCCCGGCTTCCATTGCCGTGAGCTTTTGTGCAACAGCATCTGAATTGACGGAAGAAAGTCTCGCGTAAAGCAGGGTGTGTTGTGCGCCTGCAGCCCAGCCAGCATAGCGTTCGTCGGTCAATTTGTAGGTTGATGATTGGAAAATTGGAGTGTTGACTGCGTCACCGATGTGGTTTGTTCCGCTGTGAACTGCTTTGCTTCCAAAACCCGAGTATGGTTGTGATTTTTCATCCGCCATGGAATCCCTCATTTGCTTTCGAGTCGTTGCCCGTCATTTACTCTTCCTCATCGGCATGTGTGAACAATTCAACCACAATATTGCCCAAAAATAAGGCCCCGCCGCCAACCAGGATCCATGCACTCCACTCCACAAGGTCGAGCCCTAAGCCGTACATGGTGGCCCAAACGGGTTCAAACGCGTAGATGATGGCGGCCTGAATCGGATGGAGGTAGCGCTGGAACATATTCAGTAAAAGCAGGCAGAAAAACGAGCCGCCAATACCTAGGCAGAGGACGGGAATCAGCACTCCGTCGTCAAAGATGATGCTCCATTCATCAACCGTACGGCCGCCGCCGAGCAAGAAGGTCATCGCCACCGCCCCCAAAGCAACCACAGCAAACGATGTTTGGGTCACGCCAATCGGATCCATTTGTTGCGTGATTTTCTGGGTGTAGATGATGTGGAGGGCGAAGAACACGGCGCACACCACGGTGAGCGCTTCACCAAAGCCCCAGGTGAGGTGGGGTGGGCCTTGGATGAACCCTGCTCCGAATGTGGCGAGAACAACGCCGAACATGAGGATCCTTGACGGGCGGGTCTTGGTCAGAATGATTGTAATGATGGCCGTGAACACCACGTACAACGAAGTGAGGAATGCGGATACTGCAGGGTTTATTTCATCCAGCCCAATCATCTGGGTTACAAAACCAATCAGCATCAAACCGCCGAGTATTGCTCCGCCGCGCCACTGTTCGGAATCCCGCAACGCCGCGCGTCCTTTTGAAAAAAACACAAACATGACGATGGCTGCAATGGCAAACCTAGCTGCGACCAAGACGCCAACAACTCGGTTGCTGCCATAGGTCTCAATCTCTGGCTGAAGGGCGTTGAGGGCTTGCTTCATCCAAATGAACGTTGCACCCCATACCGAAGTGACGACAAGCAAAGCAGCAATCGCTATTTTCCGCTCCTTCGGGGCAGAGGGGTCAATCATGAACGCACCGGTGGCCGGCTCGGATGTTTCCCCCATGGTTTGGCGTTGGACCCTCGCCGCATGAGGATAACGGTGAAGATGCAAGGATTGCAACGGCCTGCACGCGAACACTCAAGGGGTGAATCGGTCGTGTGTCAAGCATGAGTGAAGCCAAGGGTTCCGCTGAACGCGTCTGGGAACAACCGATTGACACGGGTGAAGCTCCGAAAAGCGGCGAAGTTTTTGATGCCATTGTTGTTGGCGGAGGCCCTGGTGGCTCTGCTGCTGCTGGCTATTTGGCAAGGGCCGGAAAGAAGGTTTTGTTGATCGAAAAAGACGTGTGGCCACGGGACAAAGTTTGCGGCGACGCGGTTGGTGGCAAGTCGCTCGGCCACGTTGCGGATCTTGGCGTGAAGGCCGATATCGAATCCACCCCTCACTTCCGCGTGACGGGTATTGTGTTCTCCTCTCCAAACGGATCTAGGGTCCGTGTGCCTCTTCCGGAAGAAGCGGTTGAAAAATTGGAAGCGGGGTATGCGTTGCCTCGCGCTCAATTCGACGCTTTGTTGTTCATTCGTTGCCAGCAAATGGTTCGTGATGCCGGTGGCGCAGTCATTCAAGGCGGGGACGTCCGAACGGTGCTGTTTGACGATGGCAACGGTGGCGATGACCCCGGAGAAGGGGCGGGCGACGCTCGTCACGCTGCCGGAATTACTGTTCGAATCGGTGGACGAAAGGGCAAAGAGTTCACCTTCCACAGCAAGGAAGTGATCGGTGCTGGCGGCTACCGCTGCCCGGTCGCTAAATCTGTCGTCGAAGAAAGTTACAACGAGCCCATGATGGACCGCGATCATTACTGTGGTGGCTACCGAGAGTATTGGACTAACGTTGAGGGGTGCGGTGAAAGCACTGGCGATATTGAAATCCACTTTGTCGATTCTGTGAACCCCGGATACTTTTGGATCTTCCCTGTTTCTGAAAATGTCGTCAACGTCGGGATTGGCATGATCATGAGCCTGCTCGATAAGCAAAAAAAGAAACTCAAGGCGCTGCAGGCCGATGTGATCGCAAATCATCCAAAATTCAAAGATCGGTTTGCCAATGCAGAAATGGTCCCCGGCTCTGCGAAAGGCTGGCAACTTCCGTTCGGATCACCGCGTAAGAAATCGAAGAAGCAGCCGCGCCGTTCCAGCATGAACGGCATCCGCTTGGTTGGTGATGCTGCTTCTCTGGTTGACCCGTTCTCCGGCGAAGGTGTCGGTAACGCTCTCGTCACTGGTGAAATGGCAGCCCGTCACATCTCAGAAGGAAAAACTCCACAGGAATACCAAGATGAAGTGTGGAAGGTGCTCGGTCCTGAACTGATCAACTCGTTCAGGATGCAAAAGCTCAGTCGCCGTTCATGGCTGCTCAACTGGTTCTTCGGTAAGGCCGAGAATAAGCCTGCTTTACAAGAAATCATGACTGAGATGATCGCCAGCAAGGAAGCTCAAGAAGACCTTCACTCACCCTGGTTCATGATGAAAACCCTGTTCTTTTGAGGTGCCAACAGATGGACGCTCAACTCAATGGAATTGAAGCGGTATTCCTAGATCTCGACGGAACAATTTACCTTGGAGGTGACCTGATTGATGGAGCAATGGATTTCCTTGCGCGCTGCGATCAGAAGGGCGTCGCTCGGTATTTTCTCTCAAACAATTCAAGCCGCTCTGTGACGCAATACTTGAAAAAATTGGAAGGGTTTGGCATTCCCGCCACCGCTGAAGAAATCTTGCTTTCTACACACGATCTGCTTGCATGGTTGAACAAACAAGGCGTCACAGAAACATGGGCGATCGGCACCGAGGGGATGTGCGAAATGATGGAAGCGGTTGGAATTGCGACCCGTTCCAAGAAGCCCCAGTACGTCGTGCTCGGGTACGACACTGAAATCAATTACGAGAAAATCGCAACCGGCAGCATCCACCTGCACGCCGGCGTTCCTCTTGTCGCAAGCCATCCGGATATGGTGTGCCCCTCTCCTGATGGTGGACTGCCAGATGTTGGAGCCTATCTTGCCATGCTCAAGGTGACCACTGGAGTGGACCCCGTTCACATCACTGGAAAGCCAAACGCAGGCATGATCTTACACAAAATCGAAGCGTTGGGCCTCGATCCAGCAAAATGTGCCATGGTTGGCGATCGTCTGTACACTGACATTGCGATGGCAACGCGCGCTGGATGCGTTGGGGTGCTGGTGCTCTCTGGTGAAGCAACTCGAGATGATGTTGCGGACCTGCCTGACGGGGCCGAGCAACACCCCACGCTCATCGTTGAGAGCGTTGATGAATTGCTGAGGTGACGCTGGATGTCGTTCAGCATCCGATGGAAATGGTGGAGAGCCCGTCGAAAATCATACCCTCATGATGAAATTCATCGTGCAGGTGACTTGGCCGAAACGAGGTTGGCAAAACTTTCACGGGCTGCTGGAAGAGCAAATGGCTGGCACATTTACGAATCCGTTCGAATCCCAGATCCACGAGGGGGGCGGCGTGAAATCGACATGGTGATCATCGGTGGCAACACGATGCTTGTCGTCGAACAGAAGCACTGGGCGGGCTCTTTCGTGATCAACAAAGAACACCATTTTATCCAAAATCGGAAAAATGGCAGCCAACACAACCACGACGGGGTGGCCGATAGAATCGCTCGAAAGGCTGACCTTCTTGCGGTACTGCACAACAAGCGACTTGGGCTTAAAGGGGAAGATGAGTTGTCATTCCGCGTGATTGTCGCCATGACCCATCAACGACTTGAGTGGCCCAAAATTCCAAAGGATTTGAAGGCGGAAATGGTCAATGAAGCCCAATTTATTCAACTTCTTGAAAAGACAAAACCGGGCCCTCTCAACAAAGATTTGGTTGAAACTCTTGAGGGGTTCAACACGTGGGACGAGGTTCATTTGAACGGAGGGTTGTTGCTGAAAGGTGACGTCTTTGGTTTTGGGCTTGGAAAAGATGTGGACGATTGGTTTGCAGAACGGGACACTGATGTTGAGGCAAAACTGACACAGCGGAGAGGGTTTTTCTCACTCTTTTCCAACAATCCGACCGAAATTCGGCTCAGCCGTGGGTCGAAGCATATCGAAGCAAAAATCCCCTATGGATTATCCCTTAACATGCACGTGGTCGGTGAAAAGCACGCTCGGGAAGTGGACTGGGCGATGGTTGAACGGGTGTTTGTGTCAAAACCCCCAGCCGAATGGGCCCTGCACGAAACCCCAACCAAAGAAAAAGACTCATGAGGGTTCATCCGGCGCTTTCGTTTTATGGCGGCGCTTTGGATTGAATCTATCGGGCTGCTCGCTGGCGTCATTGGCATCTTTGCCTGGATTCCACAGATCATTGAGGTCTGGGTTCACAAAAAGCACGAAGGGTTGTCACTCACCTCTTTCGGCATTGTTGCGATTGCCCTCACCCTCTGGCTCGTCTATGGCGTTCTGGTCGATTCGTTCGCGATGATTGCTGCTAATATCATGACTCTGAGCGTCATTGGGGCGATCATGTTGGGGGCGTGGCGAGCGCGAAAGAACGAGCGTTTGGCTGATTAATCCGGGGCAAACATCAAATTTGACGGCTGTGAGATTTTTCCATGAGCGACAATTTTTGGGACACGGTCGACACTGAACCCGAGGTCGGCACTAAGCCGCAGAGTGTGACTCCGGCTACCCCCGAACCTGTTTTTGCCTCAAATGATGTTGAATCTCCCTTTGTGGGGCAAAGGCAGAGCGAGTCCATTGAGAAATACGACGCTTCGCTCGCTGATTTTCCAGTCGCAGTTTGGGACTCGAAGAATGATGCGAACGAGATCATCAGTTGGTTCAATGGCGAGCGATTTAAGCAAGGAAAAGAAACATTGGATTTTCAATATTTTAGAAGGGCAACCAATATTTCTGAATTTAATTCGCGCCATGATGCGCAGACGTTTTTGGATCTGGCCCTTGGCATTCTTAATGAAGAAATTCCGATTGACAGAGAGATTCAGTATGGAGGGTGGATGCAAGATGCGAACCCTCAATGGATGGAAGAATACGAAGAAAGCGCGGGTATGTGGGCAAATATTGCCGCTGCGGTTGGTTTTACCTTTGTTCTCGTTTTCTTTATGGTGGCTACAACACTCGTGTCCATTGCTTTGATTCATGAATCTGAACGACAAGATTGGCCGACGGGCGAAGCGCAAGTGGTTGAGTTCGAGGAGTGGGTTGAGACCTCGTGCGGCGATGATGGGTGCTCTGATACGCAATATGCAAAGGCAACATTCCAATTGCATTGCTTGAGCCCTTCTTCGGAAGGAGCTGTGAGTTCTGAGTACGTGTGTGGTGGCGATGAAACTGAAAATACTGTGATGTTTGAACACGAATACAATTCTGGATTTTTTGAGCATGCGCCCGTTGCTTACATGATGGAACAGTTAACTGGTGCTGAAACTCACACGGTGGCATACAATCCTGTTAACCCCAGTGAAGTGGATTTGCGGCCCGGTTTCCAAATCAACTGGGAATGGTTCGTCCCAGTAGTCATACCTCTTTTCATTCTCTTGGTGATCACCAAAGCTGAGAATGTGAGCGTCAAGAGCGGTTATGCAAGCCTTGTTGGCATCATGAAGGGTGAAGTTGAAGTTTAACCCTGTTCAACACACACGGCCTGATTACGCCGACTTGGTGGTTGAGATGATCACTGCGCCAATCTTGTATGGGTCGCCGTTGGATGCTGGTCGGCGGTCTTCAAGACGTCCAACCCAGCCATCAGTCGGTACGGATGCTGGAACACGAATTGATGCGCCGCGGTCTGAAACGCCGTACGAGAATTGGTCAATGGATTGTGTTTCGTGCAGGCCTGTCAATCGCAGTTCATTATGAGCGCCATAAACGGCCATGTGCTTCTCGATGTTTCGGCCGAAGGCTTCACAGATCGAGTCAAAGAGTGCTTTGCCGCCTTGATCGCGCATTGCCCCGTTGGAGAAATTAGCGTGCAT
>DAFX01000070.1 GCA_002495535.1 Euryarchaeota archaeon UBA433 | reverse complement strand
CCATCACTAAGTGAAGTGTTTGCAGTTGCATCGATGAGACCACTCGCCATCGACAAGGCAATCGGTGCAGTTCTAGACAGCGATTTGAGTTGACGAGCAACGTTGCGATCTTCGGCGTCAAAGCCTTCGGGGCAAGCCCCGCTCATGAGCAAATTCATGTTCTTATCGCTGTAAAACGAAGTTGCAAATTGAGCAACCTTGCTGTCTGACTTGGCCGGTTGTCCCGGGTATTTGTCGCTTGGCTTGCCGCTAGAGGCGAGTTGTGAAACACAATCATCGACGCTTGCAACATCAACAAGGTGAGTCAGGAGGCCCAGATCGTGACCTGTTTGCGCATCCATAAAGTTGCCAGCGAGAACTGCCCAGCGTGCTGCTGGGATGCCACAAATCCGTGCTGGGCGTTGTGAACCGCCCAGTCCAGGGTAGATTCCGATCGATGTTTCAGGGAAGCGGAATTGTGTGCGTCGGGTTCCAATTCGGTAATCACAAGCCAACGCCAGTTCAAGGCCCCCGCCAAGCGCAAGCCCTGTTGTCAGGGCGATCGTGGTTTTCTTTGAAGACTCCAATTTGTCGAGCATGACGTGGCCATCAGCGGTGAAGGTCACAATATCGGGGATTGAATCCGCTCTTATTTTATCGACGAAAAATTTCACATCTGCCCCTGCAACAAATGCTTTCCCAGCACCGTCGAGCACAATGGTGTGGACTTCGGTGTTAGCATTCACGGCATCGAGCGCAGTGCTGAGTTGCCCGACAACGGTTTCATTGAGCGCGTTCATTGCCTCTGGACGATTGATGGTCAATGTCGCAACTCCTGATTCAATAGAGGTGTCAACATAGGAGAACGCCCAACTTTGGTTTTGGCTTGCTTGTTGAGCGAAAAATGCTGGCACCTTCCATGCTTCTTGTGGATCGCTTTGGGCGCTTAATTCAGCGTAAGCGGCCGCCATGCGGTGAGCGTTTTCAATACCGACGCGGTTCATCATCTCGAATGGACCTCTGGCCCATCGCAATCCAACCTTGGCCCCACGGTCGACGTCTTCCATCGAGCAGACGCCTTCTTCGACAATCTGTGCAGCAACACCGAAGACAACACCGTACAAGCGTTCTGAAACAGTTGCGTATTGTTCATCAGAATAAGTTTCGTCACCAGAGACATCCCAGTGCTCATTGGCTTCAATGAGGTCGCGGAGGTTTTGGGCTCCTGTGTACCGTGGAGTGTGAAGTTGTTCTGCAAGGTAGTCGGTCGAATGGAGCGCAATCGGCGGACCTGTGAGGTTCATCAAACCAAACGGACCCAAGCCAATTCGGAACGCTTTGCACGCTGCAGCATCGATTTGAGCTGCAGTGGCCACACCTTCTTCGAGAAGCAAACATGCTTCGTTGAGCCAAGGCACAAAGAACCGATTGACGACAAAGCCTGGTCGATCGCCACAGACAATGACGACTTTACCGAGCATTTTGCAGTACTGAACGACTTTTTCAATCGTTTCAGGACTGGAAGACACCGCTGGAATCACTTCGACCAAGCGATTCTTCGCCGGATGATAGAAGAAATGCAAACCTACGAACCTGTCTGCTCGGCCGGTGGCTTCGGCAAGAGCATTGACCGAGAGAGAAGACGTGTTGGATGCAAGGATTGTATCCGGACCGCAGGCTGCGTCAAGCGTGGTGAAGACTGCAGTTTTCACATCAAAATCTTCGAACACCGCTTCGATCACAAGGTCGGTGTCTGCCGCAGTGTTTTCCACGCCAACAACGCCGGTAATTCGTCCTTGGATGGCTTCGACTTGTGCTGAGGAGAAAATTCGTCGCTCGACAGCCTCGGAAAGAAAATCTGCGATAATTCCTTGACCGCGATCAACCCATTGTTGCTCTCTGTCCACCATTTGGACGTCAAATTCTTCTTGAGCGGTCTTCTGTGCAATTCCGGAACCCATGTTCCCTGCACCAACAATTGCCACACGCTGAATAGGTTGCATGGCCTTGCGAATGGAACATCGCACATGAACAATGCGGCCCTACGCTCCGCTCAAAACAAGTCAGAATATGCTGTAGAAGTTCGTTCTTGATAGGCGCGTAAGCTGAATGAATGTGCGTGCTCAATCAATGCTTCATCGGGTGAAGGCCATACGTGTACTTCATGGTCCCTTGTTCGTTCTTTCCATGCTGCGTGAAGGTGTTCGATCGCTGCCACCCAAGCTTGTTTATCGCTGCCGGAAAGGCAAGCACCTTCCGGCATCAATTCGTTGTGAGAAGCAAAGTCTGCGCACAACACCGCCGTGCCCGTCGCCATAGCCTCGAGAGGAGGATAGCCAAAACCTTCGCTCATGCTCGGGAAAAGCAGTGCTTCAGATGCATGGCGTAATTCCATCAAGGCCTCATCTGAAAGATCACCTCCGTGAGCGGTAAAATGCTCAACACCGTACTTGTGTGCCAGTTCGAGAACGCTCGCTTCGTGGACTGGCGATGTGGGATTTCCGACATGATGAACATGGCATTCCGCTTTTACCTCTGGATTCAATTCACCGAGTATTTCGAACAGGAACTTCATCCGTTTTCGGGGATCATGGCTCCCGACAATCAACAAATGGCAGGCTTTTTTGAGACTTGATGAAGGTGTTGTGCGAGCGGGCATTTGGGTCTGTTGTGGTGAGAATTTCGTCATCTTCAATCCAAGAGGCAACCACACCGATTTGACATGAGGAAAGTGGGTCTTGCACGCATTTAGCGTTGCATAAGAATCACAGAAAAGCACGTCGGCACGAGCTAACCCCTTGCGAAGTTTTGTCAAGTCCTTGCGACGAATAAACGATGGATTTGCGTCGCCAACTTCGACCTCGGCACCCCCCACAGATTTCGTTTCTGGGAAGGTGTGAAACAAATCATGAACGGTGACTGCAACAGGAATTTGTGAGTTCTTGGGCACCAAATGCGCCTGTTCTTGATCGGTGATGTGGATGAGGTCAACGCCCTCAATTGCCGTAAGGTTCTGAACGGTTCGTGGATGCTTGAACCAACGATGATAGATGCGTTTCAAGCCACTCGGTCGCTGGCCAAGATCGTACTCTGCGACGCCATGCAGGTCCCATCCAGAGACACCCCCAGATTCGAGGGTCTGCTTGAGTGTATGATGAGCCCCCCCAATTCCAGTGTTGGCCCCGAGCATGCCGCCTCTGACGAGCACCACCTTCCGAGCCATAGTGCAACCAAAGGATGGCCCCTCTTGAAGATGAGTTGTTACGAAGGCGTTCTGGAGTAAAAAAACACCATGAATGATACTTTGGAATATAATTTGCAAATCCAGTGTAAAAATGACATTAAGTAGGAGGGAGGATTCGGTCAAAAAGAGGAACGAACATGTCGACACCACCACTCAAAATTCCACGAACTGAATACCAGGCTGTTCGCGCATCAATCGAATCAACCATCAACAATGGTGGCGATATTCGAAGCATACTCGGCAACCAAACTGGGGGCGGTGAAGCCAACACCCTCCATTGGGAAGTTCGCCGAGCGGAAGAGGCATTGCACGTGTTCGGGTCCCGATGGACCACCGAAATTCTCACCGCACTCTACATTGCAGGACCACGTCGTTTCAATCAAATGAAAAACCTCCTCCAAGGCATTTCCTCTCGTACCCTCTCTGACAAGTTGCGTTTCCTCGTCGATGAAGGGCTTGTGCACCGCCAAGTCGATGAGGGGCCCCCGGTCAGGGTGGCCTACGTGCTCAGCGATCACGGCAGGACATGCGGTCGACTTCTTTCACCGCTTGTCGCCCATTTGAAAATCCACTCGGGCATGCTGTTGTCAGAGGATTGACCTGCTCGACTCAGGCATGGGATGCATTAACAAACGATGAGGCGGACCTCGGTTCATGCCTTTGCTTGCTCAGTGGGTTCGTCAGCGTCCATGGTTGGCCGCTGGACTCGCTTCTGCAGCTGGGGGCGTCACGGGGCTAGCCGGCGGTGTTGCTGCTGCTGCAAGCGCCGTTGGAGGCATGGCGATTGGGAGCGTTTCAACCAAAGCACGAGCGCTTGAACACCCGCTGCGTCGTCGAATCCTGTCCACGCTTGAACAGCACCCTGGGCTTTGCTACCGTGAATTACAATCAACACTGAGCGCCGCTAATGGGACCCTTCGTCATCATTTAGACGTGCTTCAAACTCGGCGAAGTGTCACGGTTCTTCCTGTCAACGGGCGCACTTGCTACTTTGCCGGAGCACCAACTCAAGTGGAGATCCTTCGAGGCATCAATGTCAGTGAGGAACGAGCAGCATCGGCCCTCCCAATCGGACTTTCCCTTGTTCAACGGTTGATCGTCGAAGACATCGTCAAAGAGGGAGTCCCTCGCAGTCAGGCTGCTCTTGCGCGACGGATTGGGCGCTCTAGAGCCACCACGCATTCTGCTGTCAAAGTTCTGCGACGCCGGGGGATCCTTCGCGAAGACCGAATTGAACTGATGCCCCACATCGATATGGACATCGAATGGCACGGCACAAAGGGCGTCGATTATGACTGGAACGACGAGCGACGCTGACCGTTAACGAATCGCCATTCATTTTTCGCTTCTCAAGCGCCATTTACTGCACAGTCTTCAAAGACCCTCGTCAAGGCACAGGGGGTATGTTCAGTGTCCGCATCCAAGAGGTCCCTCTCCCGACCACCGAGCGAGATATGGATGGGCTCGTGGCTTGGTTTATCGAAAGCCTGTCGCTGGTGAGGAAACGAGGCGAGGCCACTGCTGATTCTGGTCGAGCTGGCCCCGTGCACCGACTGTTACGCGAATTCCTGTTTGCACAGCCAACATCAAGTTGGGACGCCCAAATGCTTGCTGATGAACTCGCTTTGACCCCTGCCTCATTGAATCATCACCTCTCACGTTTGGTTGAATCGGGCATTGTTGGCTACACCAATGAAGGAAAGGGCTGGCGTAGGTACTACCTCAGAGGAGGGTCCCTTTCGAACGCCATCGAGTTTTTTACCGTTCAAACGCAAACGATCGTCAAACAACGACTCGCACTTATTGGTGAGCATTGGGGCCGAGAAGCGATGCGAATGGCTCTGGAACTTCCAGAGAATGACACGCCCCCTCTTACCCTCGGCGTGGTCGAGTCACGCCCGGTGCGTGAAGGAGAAGACATGAGTGAACTGTCACAATGGATGGGCGATTTCGGTTTGCTTGGCGAGCGCCCAGGTAAAGAGGCATCAGCAGATTCGATTTCAGTGCAATTGTTCCAACTCCTCCTCAACCGTGCAGCACCACTGTCTTTGGACGAGGCGGCAGAGTTGATTGACGGGCCCAAGGCAAGGCTTGGACGCATCTTAGAACGGTTTAGATCAAGTGGTGCGGTTGAACGAGTCCCCCGAATTGACCGACTCAACGTTGCTCTTTGGACCGCAATGCTTGCCCAACATCAACGCAGAGGCGAGGATTGGATGTTGAAAAAGGGGGGCTTCCAACGGTTGCTCAACAGCAAACAGCAGTCGGCTCTTCTTTCAAAACTAAAGCGAGGAAAACTGACCATCGAAGATGTTGCTTCATCCGTAAGTGGTATCGACGCAACCGAACAAATGCTGCTGCTCAACCTCTTAGGCGGGCGACTGCCGATGGGGCATCGCATGGCTGGTGAAACTCCTGAAGAGGTCTCAAGACGGGTTGCTGAACGATTGGACCGAGTGCTGCGGCGAATGCGGCGTGTGGCCGAGCTGGTTGAACAACTGGACGCTTGAGGGAGAGGCATGGCTGGACACATCGCTCCAAAACCTGGTGCTTGGGAAGGGGAGGCGAGGCCTCTGTTTCTGGCACCCATGGCAGGAGTTTCAGACCTCCCTTTTCGCCTGCTGGCAAAAGCGTGCGGTGCGGATGTGACGATCACTGAATTCACTAACAGCACGGCGCTGTCGCGTGAAGCGGCAGTCTCGTGGCGCAAAATGGAATCTCACGAAACTGAAGTGCCTTTCATTCCTCAAATTTTTGGCGGAGATCCAGGAGACATGGCTACCGCAGCAGAAATGCTAGCGGAAACTGCCGATATTATCGACCTCAATTTCGGTTGCCCCGCACCAAAAGTTACCAAAATTTGCGCTGGGGCGGCTTTGATGGGGGAGCCCGAGAACCTGGTCTCGATGGTGGATGGCATCATCCAACGGGTTGATGTCCCAATCACTGCTAAGATGCGTTTAGGAACCGGGCAAGGGGCCAATAACGCTCTTGATATTTGCAAATCATTGGAAGATATTGGCACTTCACGCCTCTGCGTTCATGGAAGAACACTGCGGCAACGTTACTCGGGTGAAGCCGATTGGAATTCGATCAAAGCGATCGTCGATGGTGTTGAAACGCCCGTCGTAGCAAACGGTGATGTCGTTGATGCAGCGAGTGCAAAAGACTGCTTCGAAGTGACCGGGGCTGCTGGCTTAATGATCGGTCGCGGTGCGATTGGCAGGCCTTCGATTTTTGGTGAGATCAAAGTTGGACTCGGTTGGATGACCGAAGAGGATTTGCCTTGGGTGAAAGCGAACCAAGAAACTTGGTTTGAACGCTCGCCTGTGAGTCAATCTTTTGCCGCTCGCAGATGGTGTTGGGACAAGTACATCGAATTCTCACACCTCACCAGTGGATTGCAGCCGCGATGGATGCAACGTCACGCAGTGGCCTTCACCAAAGGATTACCAGGCGCAAAGAAAATTCGCGCTGTGATGCACGGTGCGCCAACGCCTGAGGCGTTTGCAGAAGGAATCAGTTCGTTTCTTGCAGGCACGAATGCCGAATGAAGGGTCGAGGCTTCAGAAGGTGGATTGCCACTCTTCGAGGTCTTCGGCTGCTGCCCAATCCTCGTCAGTGGTTGCGCCACGGACCTTGAGAACTTCACGGGCCAAAAGCCAGTACACCATAGCAAGTGAACGGCGACCCTTGTTGTTTGCAGGGAGTGCGATATCGACGTTACGAAGGTTGTTGTTTGCGTCGACGATACCGACGATTGGCAAACCGGAGTTGACTGCTTCTCGCAATGCTTGCTGATCCGCAGCCGGGTCTGTAACGAAAAGAATGTCAGGTTCGACATAGGAACGGAGCACTGGGTTGGTCAGGGATCCTGGAATGAAACGACCAACTGCAGCGTTTGCTCCAATTGATTCTGCGAATTTACGAGCTGGGCGTTGACCGTATTGACGGGCAGAAACGACCATGATGCGAGGAGCATCGTAGCGGTTGAGGAATTCTGCAATAGAACGGATACGGGAATCGGTCATGTTGACATCGAGGAGGTAGAGACCGTCTTCACGGACGGTGTCGATAAATCGGGCCATATCAGCACTCTTTTGTTGAGTACCGATGTTAACCGCGTTTTCCTCATAGGATTCAAAGGGCACGAGTAAAGTAGTTTCTTCGGACATTGCAAGACCTCAGCAATCGCCCGACTTGAACCCCATATTAAACCGCTTCGTAGCGAATGCAAACGAAGCCGTGCCCAAAACAGAGCGTTTTCACCGACTCAAGCCGTGGAAGAACTCAAGGCAGGGGCGCTCAACTGAGAGGCATGGCGGAGGAATCGTTGGTTGCGAACGACGCCGAAATCGTGACCTACGAAGCCAGTTTGCACAACGATGAAATTTGGCGTGATGAAAACAATGTCGCGCTTCCGTTAAGCGCCAGCGACCTTGAGCGACACGAATATTGCCCAATGTCGTGGTCGTTGTCCCGGCAAGGAAATTCTGGCCAAGGGGAAGCCATCGAGGCGGGGATTCGGAAGCATGCTGAGATTCACGAACAAATGGAAGCCTTCAAGGAGATGAAATTTCGATCACGCCGAGCAACAATCATCTGGACATGGTGGTTCTCTGTGACGGTCGCTTTTGTGATCGATGGAATTGCATTCAGTTACATCGATGATGTGGTCCGCACGCCGTTGGTGCTTGCCCGCTACCTCGCTCTTTGGGCATTGGTCCTGTTGATGGCGGGCCTCGTTGCGACCTATTTGCCATGGCGAAATTTGACCGGGTGGAACGAGACTGTTGCCCAAACTCGAACTCGGATCCTGAGGGAGCATCATGAAATTCAGCCTATTTTTGAACAACGAAATTTCATCGGTGGATGGTTTGAAGCCGGACGAACAGAAGTATCGCTGTTGTTTGGTTCAATCGTTCTGGGTCTTCACGCTATAGCACTCGCAGGAGCGGACAATCGGTCCCAGGCCACATTCATTCTTTTCCTCACCGCAATGGCTTGGACCTTGGCCGCCTCCTATCAACTGCAGAAAGTTTTGCTTTCAGAGAATGCCATTGAAAGTGCCCGTGTTGATATTGACTTAGAAGATGGGGTTGATGTTGCCTATTCGGACGATGACACCTCCACGAACCTCTTGACTGATGACGTGACTGGTTTGAGAGGAAGACCTGATCAAATCGTGATTGTTGATGGCGAATTTATTCCTGTTGAACAGAAAACTGGGAAGGTTCCCAAGCACCCTCATGCATCCCACAGAATGCAGGTGCTCGCCTACCTGCACCTCGTTGAAGTCAGCACCAAGAAAAGTTCACCTTACGGAGTGATCCGATACGGAAAAGAAAATCTTCACCAAATCGATTGGACTGAAGCGACCAAAAAAGAGCTGTTCGATGCTATTTCTGAAGTGCAGCGCCTGATGGTTGAAGGCGGTGCAAAGAGAAATCACGAGCGGCCGGGTAAGTGCCAAAACTGTTCCAGAAGGTATGCTTGCACCGAATCTTTGGTGTGATCACTCGCACGTATCGCTTGGCGGATACACAATGCATGTGTTTGTGACGCTCACTGTGACAGTGAAGGTGTCTTGGGCAGCAGTACCCGGAATGCCGACGCCTCGTGCCTCAACCAATAGTTCCCATTCCCCCACTGCAAGGGCTGGCGGTGGTGTGATCGTAATCGTGATCGGTTGAACGTCTTCACATTCATCCAATTCCCATTGCACATCGCCGTTAGAATCGATCAAAGTGGCTTTCACGTACCTCGATAGCCCACCATCAGAGCATGAGATGACATCTGTTCCAATGAGGGTGACTTTTCGATAAATAACAACCTGAGTTGATTCTGCACTGACTTCAATGGTGCTGGAGTTGGTGTATGGCTCAATATCGATGGTGTCGAAAACATGGCTAATGCTAATGGAATCAACCGATATAGAAGATGTTGCTTCACCCCGCATTTGTTCGAGCCCTTCACGTGCTTGAATCAAACCAAGGCACCCAGCTGTGCTTGACAGCATGAGGGTGAGAACCAACGCCAAAGGGAGAAGGTACCGCTTCATCGATTACGCCAGCCGCACCTCGCATATCAATTCAATGCAGGTTCTTGCGAGGGTTGAAAGGACAGAACCCGTACCTGAGGATGCCCGAATGACGTCTGGACCTGCCGAGCGAAAGCTGTGACGTACCCTATGAAAGCCGACGGGCGCCTTCCATTCACCAAGTTCACTCGAACTTAGCACCGCAGGTGCCACATTCCTTTGCATCCATTGGGAGATCTGCACCACATGCACCACATTCAGAGAGGGCTGGTGCTGGGTCTTCTGCTGCTTTGCGCCTTGGGGCTCTGCGACGAGCAGGCTTTGGCTTGGAAGAATCTGGGTTGTCGGCCGTGAGTGGTTTCTCTTCCTCGTCGTTCACGGTAAAGTCGGCAGTGGTATCTGCAACTTCATTGCCTGCGAAAGCGGAGTCTGTTAGGTTCATGCCGACATGGACCTTGTCACCAGGCATGATGCCTTCCTCGCCCGTGATTTCGTAAAGGCGACCTCGAATATCTGCATCACTTGCGCTGAGTTCTGAGCCATCATCGCCCTCATCTTTGAGCGAAATAATATCGCCTTTCTCCTTGAGTAAAGCGTCAATGTCAACGCCGTCCTCACCGAGTTCATCCATGCCTTTTAGGGTCGTAGTGACCGTATTTTCATAGGCTTCTATTTCCTCTTCGGTCATGTTTTCACGGTCGACCCAGAACGCGTTTTTACGGTCGTATGCCGCTTCAACCTCGGCTTCTGCGCTGGCGATGTTTTCATCCCATTCCTCCTCGAGGTTGTCTTCGTCATAGCCGAAGTCCTTCACAGCTTGTGCGAAGTTCTCTGTTCCTGCAACGATTTCATTCTCATCTTCTTCAGGATCTGGCAGAGCAACGGTTTCCTTGGCCTCAGGTTCTCGGCGTTGTCGTTGTTCGAAGTACGATGCAACATCTTGTTCGGCACCACAATAAACGCAATTGTCAAGTAAATCAGGAATGGATTCGCCACATTCTTCACAATCGTGGAATTGTTTTCTGGCCTTTTTCAGGTTGAATGCGCAGTGTGGGCAACGGTCTTCGTCCCCTTCCAGTTCACCATCACAAGCAGGACAATAATCGAAAATATCGCGCTCAACTTCCTCTTCCCTGTCCCTTGTGAGCAAGATGGCGCCAATCAGTACGCCCAGCAGAATAAGCGCACCCAAGCCAATCAGACCAATGGTGCCCAATTCGGTGTTCTGATTGAGGTCGTCAATGGCATCGTCGGTGAGCACGGTGGTGAACGTACGAGTGAAGGTGGTGGTGATGGTCGAATCTGATGGGATCAAACGAACCGTCGAGATTGGGGCATAAGCCACGAAGTCGCACGACAAGGCAACACGGTCGCCCCGGTTTTCCACTGAAGCGCTCAGGTTGGCTAGCAGTTCATTATTGCCGTCGATGCAATCAAACCACAAATCCCCTGTTTCAGTGCTGGTGAGTTCGATGGACATGGTGTAAGTTTCACCTGCATCGAGCGGGGAGGAAGCAGGTTCTGCAGCATCGTTGGTGATGCTAAACGAGGAAAGCCACCATTCGAGGCGCAGTTCTGCCTCAACGGCCACAATTCCATTGGCTTCACTGTTCAAAGGGTTCGAATCCCAGCTTCCTGCCAATGGAACCCAACCTGCGACAAAATTGGCTTCGTGGGCGCCAAGGGACGTCGTCAATTCAACTTCCCAGGTCCGGCTTTGGCCCGGATCAAGGTAGATGACTGGGGATGTATCTTCGGTGCCCTCCCAGGTGTAGTGGAGTTTTCCTGAAACTTCGATGTCCCCATTGTTGCTCATGCTGACTCGCCATGTGACCTTCTCACCGGAGTTCACCGAGGGGCTCGAGGCGATAGCGATGGGGTCTACAAAGACGTCAGGGATTGGGAAAATCGACAGGGCCGCTGTGGCTCGGTCGTTGGTTGTGGATTCTTGAATAAATGGTGCATTGCCAAACGGATCGATTTGGGCGGTCACTTGATGCTGGCCGACCGCAAGGGAACTGAGGTCGCTCGAAGTCAGGGTGTGGGTCCATTCTTTCTCCGCATACCCTTCACCGGTCATCACCACGGTAAACGGCACAGAAGTGACGGTTCCACCATTATCGTCTGGGATCTCGAGCCACATTGGTACTTCGGTTGTACCGCTGCCGTTGGTGCGGGCAAGACGCCCCGTAACGACCCACGGGCCTTCCAACGCCCCTTCTTCGATTTCAACAGTCATCTCTCCTTGATGGTAGACATCCATACGAGTTTCGACTGTGAATTCGATGCTCTGCTCTTTGTTCACTTCCGACGACTCCTGCACCGCTGATTCGTAATCTGGAGTGATGTAGACTGTGTGAACCCCGCTGGCTGGAGCGAGGAAGGTGGTGTTCACCCATGCGGAAGTCCCTGCATCCAATCCCGGCGTGGTCAGGTCTTGATCGGGAACGCCGGGCAAATCGACATGCAGCACGCTTGCACCAGCAGGCTCGCTTCCAGTGTTCCGGACCAGTGAGGAGAGGGTCACGGTGTCGCCGGCAAAAATGTCGGTTGTTGGAGCGATTTCGATCGTGGTAACCTTCAGATTCGGCAAGCCCGTTACGGTAAATGGTACGAAGAAATCAGTGGTGACTCCAGAGTTCCTTGGGTGTTCAATCTCGATGACGACTTCATGCTCGCCTTCGATGGCATTGATCCATTGGGTGGACACCTCTTGTGTGGATTCAGCAGCAATGTCAACTCGACCTTGTTCGATGATGTTTGGCGAGCCCAGATTCTCGCGATAGAACGTGTACTCAACGTCGGTTGCATAGGATTGGCCGCTGTTGTACATCGTCAAATAAATCGTCACCGTATCTCCTGCTTGCGGGGCAGAAGGGGAAAAGGCAACAGTCGCTGCCGAGGCCTGAATATCGCCCACTTGCTCAGCGCTGACGTTGAGGGGCATAGTGGCCAGACCAAGCAAGAGAATTGCAGCAAGTGCCTTCCATGAGTTCGCCATACAAAAGAGGTAGGCCCTGCAAAGCACTTGAACCCATCTCAAACAGACCCAAAAAATCGCTGTTCCTTCACCTTTGAGACCAGCGCCAAATCCATTGTTGGCCAACGCCATGAATACCGAAGAGCAAGTCGAAATGGCCGTCTTCTGGCCTCAAAGAAAGGGGAGCATTGAAGGACAACCTCAGCCGTCAAGGGTTCATGGGAAGGACGGCGGTAACAGCGTTCCTTGTTGTTCTCCTGTTGGGGATGGGTGCATCTCCACTCTTCAACGTTCACGATGCCGCACCTTCAGCGCTTGAAGAAACAACATCGCCCGCTTACACATCCAACCTTCAACTCGCTTTCTCAAACGGACCTGCAAGTGGAAGCTCAATCACTGGACAGTACCAACTCTCTTTCGCCCTTACAGGAAATGCGAACGTCTCATCTCTGCTCATAGAACTCTCCTCCGATGGGGCTTCATGGACGACCATAACCAACCTCACCAGCGTCCCTTGGCTGACTTATTTTGATTCGACTGCACACGCTAACGGTACCTACAATCTACGAGCAACCGCTTGGGACGACGACGTCAATGAGAGCGTGGTCGTGACTTCAAATTCTTTCTCAATTGCGAACCAAGTGCCTCTGATTACCATTTTCACTGCATTGAACGCGGATGTTGGCAGCGGTGACTCTGCTGGTGACCGAGCATGGTTTTCCATTGCTGCAACCGATGCCATTGCTTTCCGATGGGGAGCGAGTGATGACGATTTGACTTACGCTACGCTTGCCAATGCACCCGGTCCTGGCGCACCATCAAACGATGGCCCGAACAGCCTCAATTACGGTTGGGATTGGACAAGTGGAGCAATGAGTGAAGGCACCTACAACCCACTGCTTACCATCCACGATGATTCAGGGCTTTCAGCGAGTGACACTTTGTTCATTGGTATTGATCGAACGGGGCCCACGCTCGGAACCCTGACCGTTGGGTCGGGCAACGCTTGGCAAAATACGGGAGCAGTCGTCGTGTCTGGACTGATGACCTCTGCCGATGACGGTCAAGGAAGTGGGGTCGCCAGTTGCCAGTTCAGTTCGGACGGCACAACATGGTCAACCGTGACAACAGATTCTACGACCTTCGAATTCGAGGAAGGAAACCACACCGTCCAGTTCCGATCTTTAGATCGGGTTGGCAACATTGGTCCAATTTCCCAAGTGGAGATTCGAGTGGATGAAACTGCACCAGAACCAAGCGGCTGGGTTGTCGACGAACTCACCACCAGCCGTGTAGGTCCGGCGAATGTCAGTTTTAACGCTCAAGATGATGGTTCAGGGATTGATTCCACAGCCTCCTACATGCAATATGGATTTGATTCAAACGGCGTAGGGCAAACTCCAGATCTTTCTGGCCGATGGTTGAATTTTGGCGTGGATGGATTAGACGCAACAGTAGCACTCTCCAATTGGGCCACAAAATCCCGGCAACACCTCATGTTGCGGGCTGTTGTCGTCGATCAAGCTGGAAACGAATACACCTCCAATCCAAGTTCATTCCAAATCCTTCCCGGCCTTGATTTGTTCTGGAACGCAACGGAAACGAACCTTGACCGTTTGATTGTTCGACCCGGGGAAAACTCAGGCAACGTCACAATCACAAGCGTGTTAGAGAGCAATCAGGACTATGGGGGCAGCATCGTAGTTCGTTTGGAATCCGCACCGGCCGACCGCACAGCAGCCGTCAGTTGGACGGTGATGGAAGCCAGAACCCTCCCCTCTGGAACCCTCTCGGACAGCACTGAAACCCTCATTTGGAATTACACAGTTCCACAAACTGGCCAATACGACCTCCGATTAGTCATCGATTACCTCAATGTCATCGATGAGTACGATGAAGGCAACAACAACAACCACATGGTTGTGACCGGGGCATCGATTGGCTCGCCTGGATTGGTACCCTCATTCGCACCCTCTCTGCTCATCGTTCTGTTCGTTGGCATCGCTATTGGCTTGCTCCAACGCCGTACAAGACTTTGAAAAGAGGTCGGCCGCACCCTCAACCATGCGACAACCATTGCCTCGTGTACCAATGGACCGAATTGCGGTCCTTATTGGAGCAAAAGGTGCAACTGCGAAATCGTTGCGCCATGCTGCAGGATGCAAATCCTTCAACATCGATTCCGAGACCGGGGATGTGGAAGTAGTATGGGGCGAACCGGGCACTTACGACCCGGTCAAGGCCATGAAATTCCCCGATGTCATCAAAGCAATTGGCCGAGGTATGGCTCCAAAAGCAGCGATCCGTCTGCTCGATGATGATCACTTCTTCGAACTGGTCGACATCCGGTCGTTTGTTGGCAAGCGCTCCAACCAGCAACGACGAATCCGAGGCCGCATTATTGGCAGCCAAGGAAAAATCCGTAAACTGATCGAAGGCTTGACTGATACTCAGATCACCATTTACAACTCGACGGTGGTGCTGGTTGGTGAAGAAGAAGGTTTGGCGGCTGCACGACAGGCTGTCGAGATGCTTGCTGGCGGTGCTGAACACGGCACGGTCCTCAATTTCCTAGAAAGAGACCGACGCCGTTCCCGTTTGGTCAACAGAAGCCTCGACACCATCGAAATCAAGGATGAACCCGCACCGAACGGCGGTGGTTTCGAAAACTTGGTTCCCGGTCTCGCTGACGTTTCAAACCGCAGAGGTCGCCGCATGCGAGCTGCTCAGGTGGATCCTGAAGACGAAGAAGCGGTTGAGTCCATGATGGAACTGGCTGAAGATGAGCAAGTCGATTGGGAAGAAGAGTGATCACTCTTCTTCATCGTCGAATTCAATTTGTTTCACATGATCTAGGTTCATGTTCAACACTTCATACATGGCTTCTGCAAGGGTGATCTCCAGCCCATTTTTGTTGGCCCATTCCACAAGGCGTGTCACGTCTCTAACCAGGAATTCTTCCGCTTTTGGATGGCCTTGGACAACCGCCTGACCAACATCGATGACAATCGCCCTGTCTTGGTGCCATAGAATGTTAAACGGTGAAAAATCGCCGTGGACAAGGTTGCTCTTTTGCCATGCAACGGCGAGGAAATTCAAGAGATCATCAAACACTTCTTCAGGATGTTCAACCTTAACTTCCCGAAGTTTAGGGGATGAACCTGTTTCATGGCCGAGGTAATCCATGACCAGGACGTTCTTGTGAATGCCCAGTGGTTTCGGGACGTTCAATCCCCAACGGGCTAAACGAGAGAGGTTACGATGTTCTTTGCGAACCCAGATATCGACCAAGTCACGATGCCTGCGCCGAAGTCCGCCGAACCGCGGGTCGCCTTCGATGTACTGAACCAAATTCTTGAACACTGCGTTTGAAGTGTGAAAAATCTTCACTGCTACCGATTTTCCATCGATGTCAGTGCCGTGAAACACGTGCGCTTCCTTACCGCGAGCAATCGGGTAGTCAAGCGTATCAATAACGCCGGTTTTCATCAATTTGTAGAGCGACATCAAGGTCAAGCGGTCAAACACCTGATCGAAAACACGCCTGTCAACCCAATCGAAAGAACCAGTGCCCATAGCCCCCTGAATTTTTGTTTCTATGTCGCGGAACATTCGCTTGTAACGGTCTTCTTTCATCCAACCATAGGTGCCTTGCTTGGAAGCAAGGTTGCTCAAAAATTTGTCTTCTTCAGAAGAGGCATACTCTTCATCCAAGTCCCTTGATTTGGACGAAGTTCCACGTTTGGATTTCCGGCTCTTACGGTTGTAACGGTTGTGTTTACCAGAGTTCAACTCTTCCCAGTTGTCTTTTACCACAACATCACCTTTGGGTCAGCATGGCAGGTTCCAATGGTTCAACCGAAGAGGTCTTCCAAATCCTCTTCATCATCGCCGTCATCAGAGCCATCGTCCTCAGCAGGGTATTCCTCTACAGCAACAAATGGTTCTTCAGCAGGCTCTTCAGCAGGTGCATCGGCCGGTTCTGAATCTTCGGGGGCGGCGTCTTCAGCGTCGGCCTCTCCAAACAGATCGTCATCATCATCGTCACCGAACAAGTCGTCATCGCCGTCATCGCTATCCGGTTCATCTGCTGAACCAAACAAGTCGTCATCATCCTCATCGTCCATGGTGCCAAACAAATCATCGTGTTCGTCGTCATCATCAACTGCAGTGTTCATGCCGAAGATATCAACATCGGCCGGTAGAACGCCTTTTCTCGAGAGGTACATTGCTTGTGTCTTGGTATACCGGTGCTTTACATCCGCCTTAGCGTCTTGGAAATCCCACGGCCAAACGATGATCAAATCGCCTTCGCGCACCCATTGCCGGCGGCGCATCTTCCCTGGGATTCGAGCCATTCTGGTCTCGCCATCAGCGCAGAGGACGGTGACACGACGTCCACCAAGAATTTGTTCAGCCAGTGCAAACATTTCGTTGACACGAAGGTTTGGCATTTTGACACGGATTTTTCCACCCGAGGAACCCTCCGGTGATTCGAGACGAGCGAGTTCTTCCTCGTCCACTTTCTCTTCACGCCGACGACCCATGTGGTTGCACCTATCATGCCGTACCGTCGACCCTTCTTGAATACAGTACCTCAGAGGCACCTTGACGGGGAGTCAATCGGGCGCCTGCGGACTTCACCAATTCGTAGTGAGGCTTTCTGCAGCGGTGCGGCACATTTCCAACAACGAGTCACCAAAGACCCCGATGAGAACGGTTGCTAGCACGCAGATGAGGATCGAGGTTCGGACTTGCCATCCAGATGGCAATGGCCCTTCACGTCCTTCTTCGGGTTGCTCAAAGAACATGACCACTGCGATGCGGAGGTAATAGAACACCGAGACGGCGGAATTCAACACCATGAGAAGAGCAAGCCACCAGACCCAGTGGAAGTCACCGAGTGAAGTTGCACCTGTTCCAACACCAACATTGACAATTCCCATGATGACCATCAGCTTCGAGAGGAAACCGGCCATTGGCGGGACACCTGCAAGTGAAATCATGAAGATGAACATGGCGAAAGCAAGCAATGGTTCACGCTTGGCGAGACCACCGAGTGAAGAAAGGCGAGACGCATCACCATCGGATTCGAGGATGGAGAGGACGAGGAACGCACCAAGTTTGAACGCCACCAGCACAAGCAAGTGGAACAATAAGGCGGTCATCACCAAGAGCGCAGCCTCCCCTTCAGAACCAGCGAACGATGGGTCCCAAGTCCATGCACCGATGGCTGTAAGTCCAGCGAGCATGTACCCTGCGTGAGCAACTGAGGAGTAAGCGAGCATCCGCTTTGGATTGGTGCTACCAAGAGCAGCGAGGTTCCCCCACGTCATGGTGAGTGCAGCTAATGCGCCCAAGCATACCAACCAAACTGCAGAGCCATCAGAAGCATCAGGTGCCGCTACAATGAGGAGCATGCGGATCAATCCAACCATACCCATGGCTTTGCTTGCGGTTGCCAAAACACCCGCTACGGGGCTGCTGGCTCCAGCGTAGGCATCAGGCGCTGCAAAGTGGAACGGCGCCGCACTGACCTTGAATCCGAAACCAACGAGCACGAAACCGATGCCGATCAACGGCAGCGGTTCAACGCCGGTGAGAGCGAATTCTGCTGCGAGGACGTCGAATTGAAGCGAGCCAGCCCAAAGGTACAGCATTGAGAGGCCATACAGGCCGACACCGGATGCAACTGAACCGACGATGAAATACTTCATTCCGGCTTCTGCTCCTGCTTTCGACTCCTTGAGGAAGGCCACGAGAACATAGGTTGAGAACGAGGCAAGTTCCAAACCAATGAACAGAACGAACAGGTCCTGAGCCAAAGCAACGACGGACATACCTAGACCGCAGGTGAGCATCAAGATGTAGAAGTCCGCTTGTCGGCGGTTGTTGTACAGTTGCTCAGCGTTGAGTTTACCGCCAACGCCTTCGACCTTCAGCCGATTCATACTGGCAAAAGAAGCGAGGGCAAGCGCACCAAAGAAGATCAATTCGAACACTCGGCTGAAGCCGTTGACCATCAGCAATTCCTTCGCAGTGTCAGCATCACTGCTGACCACGCTGATGGAATCCAGGCCGCCATTGAGCGAATCTGCTACGGCAATGAAAGCACCAGTGAGGGTGATGGTCGCAATCCAAGCAGGAAGGTGAGGGTTGCTGGTGAGGCTGTATCGTTGACCGCCCATGAACCAAGGCAAGCGAATCTGAGTCCCAGGGATTCTGAATGTCCCTTTCCCTAGGTTCGGCACGATGATGAGCGCTAGAAGACCGGCAAACAACAACAATTCAGGTCGAAGAGCAGTATAGAACTCGGTGCTGAAAGCTTGTGTGGTTTCCATATCAAGCACCTCCCTTGAAGATGCCATTCGAAATCATGTGCTCGAAGAACGTTCGGCAGTAATCGTCCATCATGTCCAAGCCGATCCAAGGCAGGACACCGAACAAGATGGTGAAGCCAGCCAAAATCAGCATTGCGAGTTTCTCTTCATTGCTGATGTCTGGAATGACATCGCCGTGAAGTGTAGCAGGCGGTTGAGTTTCGTCGCCACCTTCGAAGATAGTGCGTTGCATCGACCACAGGTAGTAGGCAGCGGTGAGGGCCAACACAAGCGCTGGTCCAACCATCCAAAGAACACTCCAACCTTCGAGATCGATGAAGTACCACAAAGCGATGAGCATCATCAATTCTGCAACGAAACCTGCAAGCAAAGGAAGACCGAGTGAGGCCATCCAAGCGAACATCATTGAAGTTGCGAGCCAGGGAGAATGCTTGGCCATGCCGCGCATTGCTCCAATCTCCATGCTGTGATAGTGGTGCTTGAATGCGCCACAGACTGCGAAGAGCATTGGGCTGATGATACCGTGTGCGAACATCATGAACAAAGCCGCAGCCCAGCCCATTGGTTGCATGGTTGCAATTCCGATGAGGATCACACCCATGTGGGATACCGATGAATAAGCGACCATCTTCTTGAGGTTGGTTTGACCCAAACAAACAATCGCACCCCAAACAAGGGAAACCATACCGAAAATCATCAGTGCCAATTGGAAGTGTTGCAAAGCGTGCGGGAACATGCTGAGAGGCAAACGGAACATACCGTATGCACCCATCTTCAGCATCACACCAGCCAAGAGCATCGAACCTCCGGTTGGAGCCTGAACGTGAGCATCGGGCAGCCAAGTGTGGAACGGTACGGCAGGGAGTTTCACAAGGAAACCAAGCATCAGCATCACGAAGAGTACCTTCTGCATGCTTTCACCCATGAACCAGCCGTTTTGGTTGGCAGCAGTTGCGTGCTCAACAAGGGTTGGAATGTCGAAGGTGCGGCCCGTCATGGTGCCGTACTTTCCGCCCGTTCCAATCTGATCGGGCTGCATAAGGTACAGGGTCACAAGACCCAAGAGCATGACCACCGATGCGGTGAAGGTGTAGATGAAGAACTTCTGAGAAGCGTACTTGCGATCCTTACCGCCCCAGTTCAAGATCAAGAAGAACATCGGAATCAACGTCAATTCCCAGAACACATAGAACATGAACAAGTCCAGTGAAACGAAAACACCGATCAAAGCACCGCCCATCAACAGAAGGGTTGGGAAGTATGTCGCTCCGTTTTTCTCATGCCAGGTGGCGATGATGGTCACCGGCAAGAGGAAGGTTGTCAACCAAACCATTGGGAAGGAAAGGGCGTCCAATCCTACCGTCCAGTGAATGCCGAGGGCTGGGAACCATTCATACGAATCATGAAGTTTGTAATTGTTAAAGGCTAAACCGTCGCTTGTGATGTTCGCAAACACCTCGAAGAACATGGCAGTGGTGTAGGCAAACAAACCGAGAGAGAAGGCCAAACTTGCCATCCGAATGGGATTGCTAAGCCTGTCGTGGGCGCTCTTGTTGGTGTTGGAAACAAACGCCAGCAAAACAATACCTGCAACGACAGGGAAACCAACAAGCTGCATTGAAATCCAATCAGTACCTGCTTCGAACAATCAAGCCACCCCCCATACGAGCATGAAAATCGCCAACATTCCAACGGCGACCATCAAAATGTAATCACGTGCAGACCCGGTCGTCAATGAACGAACGACTGTGGAAAGTGACTGTGAACCTGTTTCAATAGTTTTGATTGTTCCATCGATCACTTCTGAATCAGTTTGAGCTGCTTTGGTCGAGAAGCCAGCCACGATTTTGAGCATGGCCATGTCATAGTAGTGGTCGATGTAGAGGCGATTCTGAAGGGCCACCGCGAGTGTTGATTCTGCAAAGGCGCTGTTGTCGAAGTTAAATCGGTTCTTGACCCAAGCGTTGAGGGTGATGACGGGCGTCATCCAAGGTTTGGCAGTTTCGCCTTCTTCCAGCTTGCCACCATAGAGTGCCATAGCAAGTCCAGGGCCAGCTACAGCACCAAGAGCGATAGCAATGTAGGTGATGATGAAGAAGTAGGGGACTTCATTCAAGAACGCATGTTCCATCTCATAGATGAATCCATCAATAAGTGATTTCTCTCCTAAGAAGGCGTACCCTTCGTCTGGAGCCCAATGCGTGAAGCCCATAGCGGCGAAAATAATCGATGACAGACTCACGAAGGTCAGGATAAACAGAGGTGTCTTGATCCAAGTGTTGGTTGGGCCAACATGGGCTGCAATCTCGTTGTTTGGCTTGCCTGCAAAGGTCTTGAGCCACATTCGGGACATGTAGAACCCGGTCATTCCCGCACCGATGAGCACGCACATAGCGGGGAGGAGGAATTTGGGGTCGTCTTGGGCGACTCGCCAAGCGTTAGCGATGATACCTTCCTTCGACCAGAATCCGCCAATCAGAGGCAGACCCATGATGGAAGCAGAACCGACAAGCATTGCGGTTGCAGTGATGGGCATCTTGGAAGCAAGACCGCCCATGTTCTCCATGGATTGGGCGTCAAAGTGGTCATCATGATGATCATCACCATGGTCGTCATGATGCAAATGGTGGTGGGCATGATGAACTTCATGAATCACTGAGCCGCTGGCCATGAACAGCATACCTTTGGCCATGGCGTGATTGAACAAATGGAACAGAGCAGCACCGAACGCAACAATAACGATCTTATGATTTTCATAGTAATCGGGGTTCTCGAGACCATCGGGCAGAGTTTTGTGCCAATACAGCGTATTTGCAAGGTACATAGCACACCCAAGACCTGTGAAGATGTAGGCGAGTTGACTCATGGTTGAATACGCCAAGACCTTTTTGAGGTCCATCTGGACAAAGGCAATGGCCGCTGCCATGACGGCGGTTATACCACCGATGAGTGCAATGATGAAGGCAAGGTCAGCAAGGTCGCCGTGCAAGGCATCTGCACCGAAGAATGGGAACATTCGAGCAACGAGGTACAGACCTGCATTGACCATTGTTGCTGCGTGGATAAGGGCAGAAACTGGCGTTGGTCCTTCCATTGCGTCGGGCAACCAAACGTGGAGAGGGAACTGTGCGGATTTGCCAACGGCACCGATGAACATCAGGCCGAGCGCCCATTGAAGCGTGCTGGCAGAGTGCTCAGCTACGTGCTCAATGTTTGCAGCATCAAAGACGACAACATAGTCGAGGGA
>DAFX01000065.1:1306-4585 GCA_002495535.1 Euryarchaeota archaeon UBA433 | reverse complement strand
TGGGCCATATTGAACGCTACCCTCTCGACCATCGATTTCTCAACATCGAGAATGTCGAGTGCACCACTTGGAGAGATCCATGAATTCTTCAACGGTCCATTCAATCAAGGGGGGGACTTCAGCCCACCATTGAACTTTGGAAACTTTGGTGTCCTCCACGCTCCATGAGTGCCCATCTGTGGGCTTCACCACCACGTGAGCCACCCAGCCTTTTGGATAGTAGGAAGTGTTCCAAGAGATGATTTCCCCAGTCAATCCAGTCTCCTCTTTCAACTCTCGAAGCATTGCTTGATCTGGTGTTTCTCCATCTTCAAGATGCCCGCCGGGGATTTCCCAGCCACGCGTTGGGTGTTCAACAAAAAGTACCCGCCCACCCTGGCCCATTTGCGTTAGACTCTCGCCACGAACGGTGACCCAAGCTAAGACAAAAACAGGCGGTTGTTCAGCCATGCTCACGCCTCAAATGCTTGCTTGGCTTTATCGACCCACTCTTCTGCCCAAGTTTCACCTTGAGCAACAAGACGTCGAGCAAAGAAGAAGGCTTCTGATGCATCTCCTGCTTCCATCAACTGTTCAAGTCGAATAAGGTCAGGATCTTTTCTTGGTTCGGATTCCACTTCGAGCGGTGCATCACGAAGTGGGGCAGTGTTAGAAATCCGCTGCGTAAGTGTTTGCATCTGACTGAGAAATTCTGAACGCTTTTCCACGGTTGGACGCGTCCAAGGCCCTGCTTTTTCCCCATCCATTGCCTGTTTCAAACGGACGAGGTATTCGTCCCTTGGCTGGGTGTGTGGCCGCAAATTCTGCACGTGGTCATAACACGACCAAGCTTCATCGCTTTGACCCCGTCTCTCAAACAAGCGACCCAGTTCCATCCATAACTCGTGATTGCTTGGCCGATGAGCGAGCAAATGACGAGCCAATTCAATGAACCGGTCTTCACGACCGCTGGCACGGATGCGCTCAAGACGACGGCCGTAAACGATGTTCGCCCGCTGGTCGCTAAAATCCAGTCGACGGCACCGAGCGGCAAAAATTTCCAGGGCCTCCTCTGTCGGCTCATGTTCGCTAATGGTAAGCCACCAGGCGTCTGGCCCAAGTGGATCTCTCATGAACGCTGCTTCAAGCAGCTCACCGCCGACAAGAAGAAAATCAATTCCTTTCAACTGGCCAACCTGTTCTGGATCTCTTCCTAAGACGACGAAAAGATCCTCCAACAATGCTGCAAGACCATCGCTGTCTCCAAGAATCAGCTTCAAATCTGCCAAACAACGCCAGTTTTCCTCATCGGTGAAATCGTGCAACAGTGCAAGGCGAGCGTTTTGTTCAGCCCAAGCCATGTTTTCATTGAAGCGGGCATCATCCTTGGCAGCAAGACGAGCAAATTTTCGGGCTTGAGAGCGGTAACGGTTGCCAAGGTTGCGCCGAGGATGTTGCAATAACGCTGCATTATCCCCCGACATGGCCTGAACTGGCAAGGGTTACCTAACAAACCTGCGGAAGACTCGCATCATTGAACCGATTTGAAGCCATCATGATCAACGCCCCAAGGAAGTGTTGCATCAAATCCAACTTTCGCTGTCAGTCCGTCGCTGTCTCGAGAAGGATCGAGAGAACTTCCCTTTTGATGTGAAAGGATGATGGTGTCGACGTCCGGTTGCCATCGTGTGACTTTAGCCCATTCGACACGCACTGGATCGGTGATGTCGATGTCTTCATCGACGATGGTTACCATTTTCATGCTTCGGTGGCCTGCGAGTGCAGCCATAATAGCGTTCTTTGGATCTTCTTCTTTGGTTCGGCGAATCTTGACAACTGCTGCAAGCCATCCGCATCCGCCCTCTGTCATGTGAACATCAAGGCACTCACACACTTCATTGACGGCTGATTTGATGGTTGGAGCACGTGGAAGACCCATCAAGGTCTTGTGTTCTGCCTCCCCAGGAATAAGGGCGTGAAAGATGGGTTCATTTCGGTGCACAACACCCTCGATTTCGATCACGGGTTCTTGGCGGACATCATCAACGGTACCTGTGATGTCGACATAAGGCCCTTCGTCGTCATTTTCGCCAGTGATTCGGCCCCAAAGGACGTATTCTGCATCGGCCGGCGCCAGGACACCATTTGGCATACGTGTCAGCTTGAGTGGTTTTCCGTAGAGTTTCTCATGGAGCGCAGCGGCAATGGTCAACTCGTCGATGTTGTCATCGAAGGACATGGCTGCAGCAAGGAGAACAACGGGGTCGGGTGCATTCACGACCGCGATGTTGACTTCACCACCGTTTTCACGAGCCGTCATGGTCATGGTTCGCAAATGGCGAGGAACAAGGCGGACCACCAGGTGATTTTCGTCACGAACAAATTGACGATGGAAGGACATGTTTCGTATGCCATTGTCTTCGGCGATAATGACGCTTGCTGAGGAGTACCGTCCACGATCTTGAGGCCAATGGTGTGGAATTGGAAGTTTTGTGATGTCCACGGTCTCCTGCATGTTGTCAAAGCACTCCGCCTCGGATGCATCGACGATAACCGGTTCGCTCGGGTTGGCCATGGCCCAGCCGAGTGTGTCGATGTATTCCTCTGGTGAAATTCCAATCGCTTCACACAGTCGATCCCGAGTCAGGATGTTGACGGCGGCACGATGGCCAGGAGTTTCAACTAAGTTTTCGAAGACCGTGAGTGCGTGGTGGGATGCTCTGGAGTGTTCCCACATCCCGTGAATGATGCTCACTGGAGCGGTTTCAGTTTGAGCGGCACCAAGGTGGTCACGAAACGCCATGCTCCGCCCACCGGCATTCGCCGCTTGAACTTTCGTTCACAATTTGCTCGTGGAAGCATCAATTTTAGCCCTGTGAAATGAGCCAAAAATTGAAGATTAGATGACCAAACGAAGGCCTCCGTATGATTGGCCACTCACCGGCCCGAATGGTTGTTGTTAAATAGGGGCTTCAAGTCGGCGAAGTGCTTCAATGCAGTGATTATCATGGGTAGAGGACTATTCGCTGGTGCCAAGATGGCAAAAGACCGCCAAAAATTCCGATGGTCTGACCGCCGATACAAGAAGCGTATGCTCAAGTCGCGAGCAAAGCACGACCCTCTTGCTGGGTCCACTCAAGCCAAGGGTATCGTCATCGAAAAAGTCGGTATCGAGGCAAAACAACCAAACTCCGGAATCCGTAAGGCGGTCAAAATCTCCCTGATCAAGAAC
The DNA here is from genome assembly GCA_002495535.1 of Euryarchaeota archaeon UBA433. GTDB lineage: Archaea > Thermoplasmatota > Poseidoniia > Poseidoniales > Poseidoniaceae > MGIIa-L1. The sequence goes on along the minus strand of DAFX01000065.1, from coordinate 1,374 downwards.
GGAAACAAACTCACGGCCTTCGCTCCTGGCGATGGTGCAATCAACTTCATCGATGAACACGACGAAGT
>DAFX01000065.1:0-898 GCA_002495535.1 Euryarchaeota archaeon UBA433 | reverse complement strand
GTTTCACTTGATGAAATGGTCCGTGGGCGAAAGGAGAAGCCTATCCGCTGAGGTGCCTATCATGTCCGAAACAGAAATCGTCGAAGAAGCTGTGGAAGAAGTCGAAGAAGTTCGACCAATTGCAGGAATTGGAACCCTTGTTTTTGGCAAGTGGGACGCATCCGCCATCACCTGCAAAGATCCAGGACTCGCACCTTACATCAACCTCTCAACCGTTGGTGTTCCGCACACCGGTGGACGACACGCAAACGCTTGGTTCGGAAAGGCCAAGTTGTCTGTTGTAGAGCGTTACATCAACAAACTCATGCGCACAGGTCCATACACCGGAAAGAAACAAGGTGCCATGAAGGCCTTTGAAACATCCCTTGACACCATCGCAGCAAAGTCTGGCAACAACCCGCTCCAAGTGTTTGTTGATGCCCTGTGCAACGCAGCACCTATGGAAGAGATCACTCGAATCAAGTTTGGTGCAGTTTCACAGCCCAAGGCCGTTGACTCCTCACCATCCCGCCGACTTGACGTTGCCCTTCGCAACCTAGCCAAGGGCGCACAACAAGGCACTCACAAGTCAAAGCGAACCTTGACCAGTTGCATCACCAATGAACTGACTAAGGCTGCTGCAGGCGATGTGACTTCCTATGCTGTTGGCAAAAAGGAAGAGTTGGAGCGCATCGCTGCCTCCGCACGTTGATTGCTTCGGCGTTCTTGTGAACCCCGGATCATCTCCGGTTTAGAACCCATACGAGTGGAAACTTTGTTGGCTCACAGCATCGCTTTCTTTGGGAACGTTGCGAGGTCCTTAAGAACCCCTTTCAGGTGGCCAAGAACGACGAGAAGTCACAGGTGATTTCATGGGACGAAAGGAAGACAACATCAAGAAGGCCACAGAGGTCATGCA
>DAFX01000092.1 GCA_002495535.1 Euryarchaeota archaeon UBA433 | reverse complement strand
AACACGACCGGTGGTCCGGCCAACTTTACCATCACCATTACCATCAACGAACCTGGAGTCATCCTTGAGTACAATCCAGAAAATGTAATCGTCACAATTGGTGACCCAATGACTGCGTTGACCCCAATTGTCAGCAACGGGAGCGTTGAGATATGGAGCATTTATCCAGAACTTGATAATGGATTGAACTTTGCAAACGGAATCATCTCAGGAACGCCAACAAGCATTCAATCAAAACAAACCTACAAGATTTGGGCTAACAACACAGGCGGGAATACATATCACGATGTCAACATCACAATCCTTGACATCGTTCCTGAAATTTCCTACAGTCTCGTAAGCATTGACCTTACTAATGATACGACAAGCAGTGAGTTGCCTCTTACCCCGAGTAACCTCGGCGGTCCAGTGGTGTCATGGTCGATTGCGCCAGACCTCAGCCTTGGCTTGTCGTTTGACCCTGCAACTGGCATCATCAGTGGAACACCCACTGAAGTCACAGCACTTCGAGTCTACACCGTTACTGCAACCAATACAGGTGGAACGAGCACGACAGAGATTGAAATCACCGTTCTTGACCAAGTTCCAATGATTGCATACGTGCCTTCGGATGAAGTTCTGCTCTTGAACGAGAGTGTCCTGAACATGGTACCTGAATCCACGGGTGGAGCAATCACGGGCTGGTCAATCACACCTGAGCCATCTGCTGGTTTGTTCTTTGACGCATCGACCGGTGTTTTCAGCGGTACGCCTACGGAGACAATGATTCGAACCCTGTACGAGATTACAGCAACAAACGATGTGGGAAGCATGACCGTTTCCGTTAACATCACCGTTGAAGATTTGAATTACAACCTCTCGCTTGGTCCGATTTATTTGCTCATAAATGAGGAAATGTTGAGTTTAGAACCGACATCAACCCTCTCTGATGCTGTCTATGAAGTCAGTCCAGATCTGCCTGATGGTCTCTTCCTTGGAGAAAGCAATGGAACCATTTGGGGCACACCAACGGTTGGAATGCCTCTGAAAAATTTCACCATCTATGCCAACAGCAGTTTGTTCAATGATGTGCTTGAAATCCAAATCGGAGTCCTAGAAGATTCAGATTCGGATGGAATGCCGAACCAACTGCCGCTTGGTTACAATCCACTCGGCGGTCTTACCGAAGACTTGGACGATGACGGTGACGGCTTCAGTGATGCCGAGGAAAGCGACTGCGCTTCAGACGCATTGGATGCAGATTCAGTGCCAACCGACCTCGATGGCGATTCCATCTGCGACGCATTGGATGATGACGTCGACGGCGATGGCTTGTTGAATGATGTTGAAACAAACACCTCAACCTACGTGGATGAGAACGATACTGGAACCGACTCAATGAACGCTGACACCGACGGTGACGGCGTTTGCGATGGACCTCAAGTGCCAGCTAACGGCGGCTGCACCGCTGGACCAGATGTGTTCCCACTCGACCGTGCAGGCTCCGTTGACAGCGATGGTGACGGCATGCCGGACACTTTGAACGGTGAATCCACCAGTTCACCACCTCTGGTCGAAGACCTCGATGACGACAACGACGCTTGGTCTGACGAGATGGAAGCAGCATGTGGAACGGACAGCGTCGATTCAAACAGTGTTCCTGGCGATGAAGACGCCGACGGAATTTGTGACAGCCTTGACACGAACCTCGATCTGCCCTTCACCCTCGTATACCCGACCAATACCCTGACTCTAACATTGGATGAAGAGATTTCAATCCTGCTTCCAAACCTCACCGGTTTGGGTGAAGTGTCTTCGTGGGAGATTGTAGGTGAATTGCCCGAGGGATTGACCTTTGGCTGGAGTCCAGCAAGGGATGCTGCTCTTGACGGAAGTATACGTGGTACACCAACTGCAGCAATGCCTGCGACCGTCTTTACCATCTGGGCGAACAACTCTGCATACAGTCAATCGTTTGAACTCACAATCACTGTGGTGGAAAACCTTGCAGATGTCGACGATGAGGATGATGATATCACAAATTGGGATTATCTCTGCTGCTTCCCGTTGATACTCTTGCTGCTCTTTTGCTTGTTCATGCTGATCTTCCTAGGAGATAGGAAAGTCCTCATCGATGCCGAACCATCCAACACGCTGGTAAAGTCATGGTCTGGTATGGGTGTTGGTACCCAAGAAGACCCGTTGGTCTTGAAGGCGGTTGGTGGCGTTAAGCCTGGTTCATTGAGCAACAGTCTTGAGACAATCACATTCACCGGCTTGACCGTTGAAAGCATTGAATTGATCGACTTAAATCAAGAGAAGAATGGCCGCAAGTTCTCGATGTCCACCCCAAATGCCGACCAAGCAAGCACGCGTTTGCTTGCCATCGAAGAAGAGGAACACACGACTATTGCCATGTTGTTCAATGACGCCGAGGGTGAACCAACCCTTGAAGGCGGTGAGTACAATGCTCTGCTGAAAATCGGAAGCGACAGTGTTTACTTCTCTTGGACAGTCACCGTTCATGCACACACTGAGAAAGGCTCAAGCGCCAATTCACAATCAAAACAGGTGAATGCTCCTCAAACCACTGGAAAAGACAGCAAGAAGGGCTTTTCTATCAAAGAGAGGGTAGCGCTTGAACAAAAGGCTGCAGAAGATGCAAAAGCACAGGCTGAAGTGGAGGCAAAAGCGACAGAGGAAGCCAAGGCACAAGCTGAAGCAAACAGAAAGGCTGCAGTTGAACTCAAGGCACGAGTCGATGAAGAGGCGAAGTCTGTCCAAGCAGCAAGAGCAAAGGTCGATGCTGATGCCGAGAAAGTGGCTAAGAGGGCAGAAGAATTGGAGCGCATTGCCAAGCGGGCTGAAAGCATTGATTTCGCGACGCTTGGTGTGGCAAGCATAGGTGAAAGTGATGACCTCCAATCCATCAAAGGGGTTGGACCATTCATCGCTGAAAAGCTGAACGCACTTGGTATCTTTACCTTTCAACAAGTTGGAAACATGACGGCTGAAATCGAAGAACAGGTGAACATTGCAATCGAGTTCTTCCCCGGACGCATCAAGCGAGATGAATGGGCAAGGCAAGCCAAGGAAATGTACGAATCGAAAAAGAAATTTTGATTTGTCCAGCGCTTAGCGCACCTGGGACGTGCTCAGTCGAGTGGATCAGAGATGCCTTCCTCGCCAAGGGTCCACTTGAGCGTCTTGATGACGCCATCGAGAGCCTTGTGGTTTCGTGCGGCTTCTTTCATACCTTCACGGTCACCGTTCTTGCGGCATTCACGGAACCAATCCTTCCATTCCTTGCGCTTCACTTCCGCCCGTTCAAGCATTTTCTCAATCTCATCCCAAGTTCGCTCGTAGGACCGGTGGGGGGTAGAGGCGGTGTTAGACATCATTATCGATTTCGGGCGACAACCCGAGGTTCTTAACTCCAGTGCCTACAAGAATCACGCATTCTCCGGGATTCGCACTTCAACGGCTGAGCCGTTCGGTTCGATGACAACACCATCACCGAGCACAGCCTGACGGACCACTGCGCCTTCGCCGATGACCACGTTGCGTCCAAGAATTGAATCAGTGATGATGGCGTCTTTTGCCACAAAGCAACCGGACATGAGCAAGGAATCAGTGATGCTTGCCCGTTCGCTGACGACCACACCATTCGAAATCACAGATCCTTTGATGGTGTTCTGCAGTGAGGAAATTCTTGAGGTCCCAGCGGCCCAATAACTGCCATTTGAAGTGAAAAGTCCATTTGGCACAGGGAACGGCAAGGTATCCCTACCTTCAATCAAGGCATGCTGGGCTCGAATCAGTTCAAACGGATGGCCGACATCGAACCAGACCCCATTGATGGTTTGAGCGTACATCGGCCAACCCATTTCGAGCACCAGTGGGAACAACTGTTTGCTGAAATCGAACTTCTCACCCTCGGGAACCAACGCAAGAACCTCTGGTTCAATGATGTACAACCCAGCATTGATGACGTTGCTGAATGCTTCTTCAGCCGTTGGTTTTTCTTTGAATTGACGGATGAACCCCTGACGCAAGTCTCCATCCAACTCCCCTTGATGATCTTGGGAAAGCCCAACAATACCAAACTCGGTAGGATCTTCAACTTCCCATAACGC
>DAFX01000096.1:23122-26091 GCA_002495535.1 Euryarchaeota archaeon UBA433 | reverse complement strand
CCTGCCTTCATGAGGCGGATTTTCTTTGCTGCTGGTTTATTTCTTGACATATTCGAGCACCCTTTCAGATTCTTCGGATGGACGCACTACGGCGGCTCTTGGATTGTGATGCGAGCAACTGCTTGAGTTGGTCGTCAGACATTGGAGGTTGGAATTTACCTTGGGAGTGGAGTTGAACAATCGACTGTTTGATCGATGATGCACGTGCAGGCTTTGCTAGAGCAACTGTTGCGAGGCGAGAGCGTGCTTCGTTGGAAAGGAGCGTTCGCATTGCGCCATCGAGTTGTGCCGCCTCCATTTGCGCTTGTTGTGCCTTAACTTCAGCATCTGCTTGTTGAGATGCTTGAGCCTCGAGTTGTTGTTGGAGTGCGATGCGACGTTGTTCGCGGAGCAGAGCGAGTTCGTCATCTTGTGATGTCGACATGCTAACCACCCTCTTCACGTCCTGCTTCAGTACTTGGAAAGTCCTGGGTAGTGCTCGTCAGCTGCTTCTCGGCAGGAATGCGCTACGGCGTCGATCATCTTGTGGCCTGCTGCGGTGATACGTCGTCCAGCGTAGAGTTGAACGGTGCCTTCCTCAGTTTCGACGGTTCTGGTTGGAACCTTTTCAACCAAGCCTGATGCCTCGAGTTGTTGAAGAGCCGTGCGGATGATGTGGCGGGATGCGACACCTGGTGTGTTTGGAGCAGCGCCGTTGTCCTTTCGTCCACCGTAGGCTTGCGAGAGTTGAGTCACACCAATTGGACCTTCACGAGCAAGTTTGCGCATGAGGGCAGCGGAACGTAGGAACCACCAGTTTTCTTGACTTGGAGGGCGTTCTCGTGAAACACCAGTTTTGACGAATTCAGCCCAATCTGGGGTTTCAACAGCCTTTTCTTCAGCCAAGCGCGCAGCAAGTGCTGGGTTCAACAAATTAGCGGGGATATCATAGAGAGTCGTCATGACAATACACCAAGCAATTTGCCGACCTTACGCCCCTATATGAAGAGAGCGGGTCGACAGCACCCCCACATCTTCCGCACTGTCGCCTTTTTTACGTCGGTAAATATGAAAGACAAGGGTTGATGAAGGGCTTGGCTTTGGTTTACACGATGAGAAAGGCTTTGGCTCAAAACCCGAACCTGTTGAGGACCCTGTTAGGCCTCTCCTTCACCCTCATTTTTATGCTTTCATATGCGGTGTACGGAGCCACCGTTTCCCCATCATATTACCTTTATGAAACAAATGCAGACATCACTGTCCACGAGGAGATCGAACCAACTCGTATCTATCAGGAAGATCAAAACCAAACAACATGGACTTGGTCAATTCCAGCTGACGGGACGAACCTGACATGGGTCAATTTGAGTGCCTTCGAATTGTCAAACGGCGCTGAAGTCCGACTCATCAACGGAGCTGGCCTCTACAGCCATCCACTGTTGGGAGCGGAGAATGCGGACGGTTTCAGTTGCCGTGAGTCGTGCCAGAAAAACAACAGCCACTCGCTGATTGCCGAGGACGGAGGCGACATCACCATCTATTCGTTAACGAGCACAGACCCAGCGCGGCGCTCCAACGGCACCGTGTATGCACAAACACCCGAAGGTGCTCTGATAAAAGCGCAACAAGCAATCGAGTACGAACACGCTCCATCCCTCATTCGAGTGGAAATTATCGAGGCTGGCAACAGGACAACCGAGCCTTCAATGACCATCGTCACCGTCAATGAAGCCTTCTCGAGCATCGCACCATTCTCGGTTGATGCTGCCACTGAGTTTTTGTGGGCATTAGCAGCAGTTGCTGGTTGCTTTTCGATGGTTTTGATCCCGTCGTTCACGGTCTATTGGGCTGCCAACGCAAAAGAAAAGCGTGATGCAGTGAAGCTCGCTGAGTCAGAGAGCGAAATCAAAGATGCGCTCAACGATACCGACGATGAACTCCAAAAGTCTTGATAGACTAATGAGAAAAACGACCAACAATTCCCCGCCAGTTGCCTCATATACCTTGAAGCGGTGTAACGGCACGAGCGCCATGAAAAGAACACCTGCAACTCTGTTGGTTCTTCTTTTTGTGCTAAGCATGGCAACGCCAATGGTAAACCCGCTGCTTGATGGAAACGCAAGTTCAAACACCTCTGCTCGAGCGACCGGTGTCGATGTTACGGTCACAGAAGTTTCATTTTCTTACACCACGAGCAGTGATGAAGGAAAATATCGAATGTTTTCATCCAACCACCCCATCCCGTTGAACCGGCCAGCAGAACTGTATGTGGTCGACGCCGTGGTCGATGTGCCCATTTTCGGAGAAGTTACGGTCCAAAATTTGGGTACAAACCCCTCGGGAACGATTGATGTTATGCTCAAGATCCTCCATAATGAATATCAACAATTTGAGATGATTAACGTCACGCAGCAACTCTCATCGTTAGGTGGCGGTGCTTCAAACAGCATTGGTTTCACCTTCACACCAACCTATTCGGGCAACCATTCACTCCAAGTGACCGGTGTATCGACAGTAAGCGATGATAACGCGGCAAACAATCAATTCAACCGTCATTTCACGGTTGCATCCCACTACTTCAATTGTGATGATCTGACTTTGTGGACAAATACAAATGAGTGGGGCGTCAATTCTGACACCTCACTTTCTCTTGGAAGCGCTTGCCATGTAGGCAACGGCGAGGTTTCGACGTATTCCCCATCGGCCATGAGCGTGCTCGAAACACCTGTCTTCGACATGTCTGATGCTGTCTCAAACCCACTGCGAACCAATGGAATATCCTTCTTTTACACCGGAAGTTCACAACCTGGGGACGAACTCAAGGTCTATGTCGACAACAACGCTGGTGGCTCAACACAATTGGCATCCATCGTTGGAACGGTCGACCAAGTGTTCATCGATGGGGCAAATTGGCAGACCTTTAGCGTGAACAATCAAGGTGCGACATCCCCACTTCTACCTGCACCTCCAAGTGCGTTTTCACCCGCCAC
>DAFX01000096.1:9166-22827 GCA_002495535.1 Euryarchaeota archaeon UBA433 | reverse complement strand
CTGGTGCTTTTCCCCCCGCCACAACATTCCGATTTGTGTTCAACACTGATGCCTCAGGAAACGACGTGGGCTTTTGGCTGGATGATATCGTCATCATGTACGATCAAAAGGTCAAGCCAATCGAATATGCCATTTCCGCTTCTGGCGTTTCAACATTGGGTTCCCTACCGGGCGAATGGGGCGCCGTAGGTGTCAGCCTCACCAATGATGGAAATATCTCGGATTACATCTTACCCTCCATCACCGGCCTACCGCAAGATTGGGAAGTTTACTTCGCCCACACAACTGGCGTTTCGATCAACGATCAAACTGGAATCCTTTTGGCTCCTGGTGAAACAAAAACCATCGAAGTGAAAATAAAGCCGGATGAAAACGCTACAACAGGTTTTGAGCAAATGAATTTTGTTGGCACTTCAAGCCAATACAGCACCGTCAACACCACCCTGCCAGTTCAGTTCCAAGTGCTCCCCGATCGAGAGCCATTCATCGTTCAACCAACCGTTCGCCCCGCTTGTCCTCCTGGCTATACTTGCCCGTTCGAAGTTGAAATTAGAAACATCGGAGACGCAACTGATGTTTTTGATTTAACGCTTGATTCGATGGCATTACCAAACGGTTGGAGTGTGCAATTTGCATGGACACAAGCGACATCGATTTTGGTGCGCCCGGATACCCCGGTGACGGTTGGCTTGAGTATGACCGTACCAGTTGGGGCCACACCGGACACAGTTGCCACATTCTCTCTACAAAGCCAATCTCAAAATAATTCTGCAAAGTCCCATTCCCTCCCAATCGATATCGCGGCCTCCATGATCAGTGAAGCAGAGGTTGGAATGACGTTTGCCCAAGGCGACAAGGACTGGCTCATCGATGCGGGGGAAACGAAGGAAGTGACCTTCACAATATGGAACAATGCTTCGAGGCAAGATATTTTTTCGATGGAAGTGCTTCATGATTCGAGTCAAACCTGGGTTATCGAACAACCAATGCGTCCTGATGCTGTGATCAATCCCGGAGCGACAACGACCTTCACTGCAAAAATCACCGCCCCGGCAACCGGTCAAGCAGGAGATAAAGCCCCAATCATCACACCCCAAATCACATCAGAAAGGAGCGGCATGACCATCGCCGGGGAAGCGTTTGATGAGATCCGAGTCAGAACAATAAGTGATTTGTCCATTGAACTGATCGAAACACCAATGAAATTGCGCCCCGGAACATCCAACAAAGTTCTCGTGGAAATCACAAACAATGGGAACGGGCCCGTAGAGGCAATGATTTCGGCACAAGATCTACCATCTGCATGGACAACTTGGTTTACGTTGAACGGAGAAAACCAAACTGGTTCGATTGCGCTAAGCGCCCCATATGACCTCGAGAACAACGCAACAGTTGAATTTTGGATTCTTGTTCCAAGTGAAGAGGCCGCCAGTGAAATTCACACTATTGCCCTTGTTGTCGACAGTGCACAAGGTTTGGAAGACTTGAATCCGAACGACAACGCAGTGACTTTTGACACGATTACTGCATCGGTAAAAATCCCGTCCCTGGTCGGCTCCAGCAGTTCACAATCAGCCACAGTAGGGGACACCGTGAGCATTAATTCAACCCTTACCAACATAGGTAACGCTGCAGATGACAGCATCATTGTGATTGCAACAGTTTCCTCCTCACCTCCGATACCGGACCTCATAGCCTTCTTTTCAACCGGGTTGAGCAGCACCTCCAAAGCCGTTGATGAAGCGACAACACTCATGTTGTTACCAAATCAGTCAACGGTGCTCACTGTGGATTTGATCTTGCCTGACGATATGCTGATCAACACCCGAATTGTTGTCTCCTTCCAAGTCATAGCCGGCTTGAATGCGGAAATGCAACCGTATGAATTGCAACATGACGCCCTGATTTTGGTGGACCAACAACGACGAATTGAGGCGGCGCTGAGCGCACCAACAACCATCATTCAGCCGACTGGTGTTGGCCTGCCTCTCTTCGTTAACATCACAAGCACATCCAGTCAGACAGAAGATGTGACGCTCAGTGCTGCGTTGCCAGAGCAATGGCAACTTGTGTGCAACGGTGTTCTCCTTGAACAGGATGGGCAAAACTTGTCCTTCAGCGCGGGCCATGTTACACCCCAACTCATGGATGTGCCCTGCACACTGCACCGTCTTGGTGGACCGCTCGAAGGAAAAATCACCTTCAGCATCACCAATGAAGATCAGACTCAATCTTGGCAAGATGGGCAAGTCTACATGTTTTCAGAACGAACAGCAGATGGGGCAAGCCTGACTACCGAGGTTGTCGCGGGTGGAGTTGCCGTGTTCCTTGGATTTGTTCTGCTCATGGTCCTGTTATTGCGCAACCGTTCCCCAGAGGAGGAGATGTTCAATGAGGAGAAGGAAGAGCCAGAGCATTTTGTCGAGCAAGGCACTGCCACCATGCAGGGCCCACCCACCACTGCCGGGCCACCTGTGAGTCGTGAACCAGATCCAATCCTAAACGAGCAAGATGGACCGCCTCTACCAGCTGAAGGTTTACCAAGCGGGTGGACTCAAGAACAATGGACCCATTACGGCCAGCAATACCTCGACCGAACCGAGGGACAAGCATGATACATCACCCACATGAGCGAGGCATATGACCACCTATCCAGCGCCATGGTATGGGCTTTGGGTGATGGTCATGTTTTTTGGTGTACTCACCTGGTTCCTACGTAATTTTACTGAGCGGGTCGAAGCAACAAGGCTCTCTGCATTGCTTGGTGTTGTGTCGATGTCGACACTTCTCGTATGGACATTATTAGAATTCTGAGGTGGACAATTGGATATCGTTGACAAAGGAAATCACACGTATTCTGGGACATACCCATGCAGAGTCCCAGTGTGGTGGGGTCGATACGGGGAGGCTGGCCGGCATCCGGACCTGCCAGGTGTCAGTGGTCGCAAAATCGTACTGCGTATTCCAAAGCGGTTTAGCCGATTTGAGAAGGTCCTCGCACGTCTGTTCAAGGCACCACGCGAAGTTCGTCGGCCCCTAGATGAAAAGAACAGCATGTTATGGGAACTGGCAAATGGACAGCGAACGTTCGAAGAAATTTGTGATCACATGAACGATGTCTTTCAGGAAGAGATTGCACCGGTCGTGGACCGAACTGCTAGTGGCATAGACGCACTAAAACGACGGAATCTAATGACGAACCTGTCGACTGTATTTGCTGACAAATGGGACATCCGACCGGGTCATACGCCTAAGCATCAAGAGCTTGGTGACCTCATGGACGGAATGAAAATTGACGTCACCCCTTTGGATGGCGATGGATCATTCACAGAAGAGGTTCAAGTCGTTCAACCGGACGACCAATCCGACTGACCTTGCCGTTGTCAAGCAAAGGTCGTTCCATAAGATGACCATGTAAAGACAAAAAATCAGCAACGGAATCTGCATTGTCGACGTGAAGTTTTGACGAATCAACCAACTTGAATTTGGGGTCTTTGGTTCGAATGAGTGACGATAATGGACCATCCAGTCTCGAAATCATTGAGGCTAAAACCTCCTTCGTCAATGGCTCAATGAGGTAGAGGTGAATGTGGACCGAAGCATCAGATGCCTCACACATGGCCAAAGCCTGGCGAGATTTAGAGCACCTAGGGTTATGGTAGAGGGTTGTCATTGTTCTGTGGTGTATCGTCACGTACATTGGCCTTTTGGGGCGCCCACACCAATCGTAAACCGATGCCATCTTTCCGGAGGCCTGGGAGTGCCGATGCACGAGCACGGCTGCGGGTCGAATCTGATTCGGTAAACCATGAACCACCTCGGTGGACTTTTCGATGGGTCCCCGCCAATGAATGAGGTGTCTGGTTGCCAATATGCTCATTGTAATTTGCTGCATAATCATCATGGCACCATTCTCCAGTTTGACCGTGAAGATCCAGGAAGCCCCAAGGGTTTGCCTTTTTTTGCCCCACTTCACGAGTGCTCGCACCTGAATTTCCAGCATGCCAGCCATAATCGTTCAGTTCCGCGTCACGGTTGCCAAAACTCCAGCGCGAATCGGTACCTGCTCTGGCTGCGTATTCCCATTCTGCTTCTGATGGCAGGCGCCATGAACCAGTGAAACCAAGGTGAACCTGTTCCGCATCCGCACTGTTGAGACGAGCGATGAAAATTTGAGCATCATCCCAAGAAATTGATTCTACGGGGCGAAGTCCAGCGGCCCAACCTTCCTGGAATTTCGATGGATTTTCACCCATAATTGATTGCCAATGTGCTTGCGTTACTGGCCGCTCTCCTAAGAAAAAAGGTTGTGAAATTTCAGTTTGATGTGCGGGACGTTCGTTTTTGCTGCCACGCATATGCGCATCGCCCATGATGAAACTCCCTGGTTCAACCAAGAGGTACCGCCCACCATATGCATCATCGAAGAACGGACGGCTTGTTGACATGGTGCTCACGAGTTTGACTTCAGGAGTTGAGCGGTGTTAAGTACAGAATGAACAAGTTTCTCAAGACGATCTTTTGTAGCGTCATGCAGCAAATTGCCATCCTCTCCAAATGCTTCCTTGACGTGCCCTACAGCCAGTTGCTCGGGAACAGGCCAGGCGTGGAGCCAACGGAGCATAATTCGCATGTGATTGAGCGTGTTCGAGTTTTCTATGCCACCGAGTGTGCACATGAGCCCGAACGCCTTTCCACCGACGTGCTTGTCATAGAGCCAATCAAATGTGTTTTTCATGACCCCTGACATGGTACCGTGGTATTCTGGAGAACAGATCATGAAAGCGTCACACGAACTTGCTAATGCTTGGAATTCCTTGACGTTCGCATTATCCCAACAGCCGTCTTCCCCTACGAAAGGGAGGGGTTTTTCATTGCAATCCCAAAAGAAAATTTCAGCGCCTTCGTTCGAAGCAATGTCGAGAGCATGGTTGACCATCATACCGCTTTTCGAGGTTGGTCGGTATTCGCCAGAAAGGCCTAAAATTCGAAGTGGTTGTTCGCTCATAACCACGCCTCAACGCCGAGGCATTTCAATTTAAGGGGGAAAGATGCGAACACATACAGAAGGAATACTTATCCCTCTTAGTGGGGCCCTTTGAAGTGGGGAACCCATAATGGACGCCAACGAACCACCCACGAATTCCTCCGAGGACCAAAATCCAACCGATGCTCTATCGGACTCAGTGATGGATTCTATGGCTGCGGCACTTGAATCCGCTGGGATCTCCATTACCCCTGATGAACCAGCGCCCGTTCCAGAAAAGCGCTATTCTGATGACGTCATGGCTCAAGTGATTGCCATGATGGAAATTAACGACGAGGATTCATTCGTAGAGTTTGCAAAAAGCATGGACGGGGACGACAACGGTTACCTCAACAAACAGGAACTTATCGACGCCGCCGAAGCGTGGTTGCACGTCAATCAGGAAACCAGTGGTGATGAAGAAACGACTGTTGAGCAAGAAGTCAATGCACTGCTTCAACAGGGCGAAGAAAGTTCTCGTAAAAACGATGCAAAATCGGCACTGGCCGCTTTTAACAAAGCAATTTCCCTCGACCCTTCATGCGATATGGCGTGGTTTAACCGTGGTGTCCTTTTGGAAGCTCAACAGGATGCTAGAGGTGCACGACAGGCGTTCCAAATATGCCTGGATTTGAATGAAGAACACGCTCCTGCAACTGCGAATTTAGCAATTCTTCTGGAGCGGATTGGAGATGAATCAGGTGCCTATGAAATGGCACTCAAAGCTCTCGAATTTTTCCCGGGCCACCCTACCTTAACAGAGTTGAAGAACAGATGTAAGGGGAGTGTGGAGAGCGTTGAAATCGAATCCATGCCCGTGGTTGAACCAACTCAAACTTTCAGTGAAGCCCAGGTGCAAAAGGCGATGGAGGAAACGGGTGCTACAAGTCGGGAAGCCGTGCTTGCAGAAGCCGTGCATCACGATGATGGAAATGAAAATTTGGAATTCAGTGAACTCATGGCTGCAGCGGAAGTCGTTGCCGCAACAGAAGTTGTGGAAGTCACACTCCAGGGCCAGCCATCGCTCCTGCATGATGAGATCCAAGAAGAGGCTCCTCGGCCAGTGCAACAAGCAATGAGCCCTGAGACGCTGGTGGATTCACCCACAGAACCAGAGGCCTCTGTGGCCCCCTCTCCCGCTCCTGAACCAAGTATTGCAGAACCTGCAATCGATCTGGATGAACTTGTGGAGCAAGCGACTCAATTGATCAGATCAGGTTCACCGGCAGAAGCACTGAACCTTCTGAAACCACACCTCAAAACCATTGGTGCACAGCACGCTGCTGCTTGGAGGATTGCCGGTGGGGCAATGGCGCGATTAGATTTGGACGATCATGCAATTGGAGCGCTTAATCACGCCCAAAGCCTCGACCCGACTCAAGCCAGTGGCTGGTTTAATCTTGGGTCAATCCATCAACGGAAAGGAAATTCCGCAGAAGCAATCCAGTCCTATATGCAGGCGATCACAGCTCAACCCGACTACCTCAAAGCGGCCTTGAAATGCAGCATGCTTTGCTACGAAGTAGGTGATATCGAGCATTACCTAATCGCAACGAGGGCCGTTCTTCTTTCAGATCCAGGGAACGAAGCAAGAGGACAACTCATTGAGGTGCTCATCGGATTGGCAGAAGGGGAAGCCAACGTACTGGAGGCATCACAAGGCCTCCCCCCAACTCTCCCTGAAGGCCCCGATATGGCAAATGAAGCGCTTCAATTGTTGGGCGAGGGGAGTTCTCCACTTCATGCCCGTGCTCTTTCAGCTGCCCATGACCATGTTCAAGCAGTCACCCTTTGGCGAGGTCTAATCCAGCATGATGGGAACAACGCACAACATTGGCGTGGACTGGCACGAGCATTGGAAAATGCTGGTGATCTTGAAACGGCTGAAAAATGCCATGCCAAGGCGAACGGTTTGGACCAAGCACCACAATCGCCCACTCCAGAAAGCGAGCCTGTCCATGCGGAATTCGCCCCAATCGAGCCTGAAATGATTCAAGCACCTCCTGTCGTGGAGCCATCCGCTGCTTCACCAGGTACGATTCCAACCGTCCAAGCACCGGTCGAACCCCCGCATCCAGACGATGCGGCAGCTGACTATTACATGGGCGCACTCGGCCTCAACAACGAACCACAAGCACCAGAATTTGCACCTCAGGAAGCCGCTGTTGCCCCTGCACCAGTGTACGACGCAGCGAACGACCCACTGATGCAACCATTGCCAGCATCGAGCCCTGTCGTCGAAACCACACCTCAGCCAGAAGTTGACCTAGCAAAAGCGGCTCTCGATGCGGCAGCACGTGTGAGTGTTACCGTCGCTGGTGAAGTGAATTCAATGTCAATTGCGAACCAGGATATTGCATGGTATAATCAGGGTGTTCAATTGATTGAAGATCAGAAGTATGACAAGGCTTTGTCTTCGTTTGACCGGGCCTTGCCCTCTTTTGCCAACGATGATGAAATGCTGATTCGAATCCTTAATGGGAAAGGAAACGCATACTACTACCTCGAACAATATCCAAAGTGTGTTGAGGCGTACCATCAAGCCATGCTCATTCGACCTTCCGAAGTTCGGGGCAAAACACTGTACAACATGGGCAGTGCTTATGCCGAAATGGAACGCTATCCGGATGCAATAAAATGCTTCGAGCAATCCATCCCACGAGGCCTTCAGCAGGATGAAGTTGCACGTGCCCGAGATCAAATCCGACGGTGTTCAATCCTCCAAAAGGAGCGAGACAGAAAACGCAGAAGGAAATGAACAGGGTTGATATCACGTGAGTGAAAAGGACAGCATGGATGTTATCGCCCGCCTGGTCGAATGCGGACTGGATGAAAAACATGCCAATATTGTATTGGATTTGGCCACACATCCTCCATCCAAAGCGAGTGAAGTCGGGAAACGAATTGGAATCTCTCGTATGGATGCCTACAACACTTTGAGAAAAATGCAGGACATGGGTCTAGTCAAAGCAACTTTGGACAAGCCAATGCGATTCTTGGGCATCAAAATTGAAGAAGTATTTGATTTGCTCATCCAGCGTTCCGAGATGGACCTCCGGCGAATGCAAGAACACCTTGAAGCAATGAAAGATGGTTCGGAAGTCGCACTTCTCTCCTATCAATCTGAGCAACCGGAACCGAATTTCACAGTGCTCAAAGATCGGCACTCAATCATGGCAAATGTTCAATCCATACTAAGCGAGGCAGAAGAAAATGTATGGCTCTTACTGGGCAACTGGGGTATCTTCCACCTCCGCCGCTCGGGGGCTTTTGATGCACTCATGGAAGCTGTAAACCGTGGAGTACGTGTGCGTGTATCGACATCGCTCAATGAAAAAACCATCAAGTTCTTTGACGACCTTGATGATAGAATCGAAGTGAGGCACCATGAAAACTTCAGTATGCAAGGTGTGTATGTTGACGGAGAAGTGGGCCTACAATTCATCAATTTGGAAGCAAATCCTACGGGTCGCGGAAAACAAGACACGGCGTTGTTGATCGAATCAAAACCGTTCATGAATGCACAAGTAGAATTGATGATTATCCAATGGTCTGCTGGAACCTCCTACCGTGCGGCAAAGGCACGACTCACTGAGGGCAAAATCATCGAACCGTTGCACCTCATATTGGGCGAGGGTTCATACTACGAAAAGTTGCGAACTTCACTATTAAGCAGCATGGACAATCCTAGTTCAATTGAAGGTCCAAACGCGTTCCTAAGGAAAGCAGGAGAGCCCGTTCCTACGCTCGAAAACCCACAAGCTGATGCTCTATCAATGCTAGGTATTGACCTCAATGAGGTGCTCAGTGGTGTTGGAACCCGAATCGGTCAAGAACTCGCAAGTAAGTGGAACGACGTAGAGAGCGATGATGAGTTTTGGAACCATCTCCAAAGGGAATGGAGTCAACTTGGCATGGGTGAAATTGTCACGAAAGGCATGCCACCAGCGTCTGTTCTGGTTCACAATGGTGGGGCCTGTGGCGGTAAGCCAAGCGTAGGTGGGATGTTTTGCCACCTCGACGAAGGTATTCTCCAGGGGATTGTTATGGAGCGACATAGCATAAAAGTGATTTCAAAGGAACGGGTGTGCACGAGCGACGGAAGGGATTCGTGTCACTTTGAAATTGAATGCCAAAGTGAGACCTCTGAAACGCTCTCTTGAGCGCAGGTTCTTAGGCAGTCGCCTTCTGGCGTTATCATGGACTGTGGAACATGTGAAACCGCTGGACCGATTCAAGTCGTACAACCAGAAGTGGTTGATGTGGCGCTAACAATCTCCGAAAAGGCCCAAACGATGCTCGCTGATGCCTTTGGGGAAGACCGATCTATGGCGCTTCTTGTTGGGGTTCTTTCGGGAGGCTGCTCGGGTTACATGTACGACTTGCAAATTGTGGAGGAAACAGATCAATCCTGCCAAGAAGTCGTCATCGAAGGGTTCCGAGTCCTCGTCCCCAATGCATCTAGCCACTTGTTGGATGGCATCGAAATTGATTATGTCGACCGACTGATGGGCGGCGGATTCAAGATCAACAACCCGAACGCAGAATCTTCGTGTGGATGTGGGGAATCATTCGCTTGAGGGCGTTGTATGCCCACAGCACCTTATCCCGAAGGAAACCTGAGCATTTGGCGGGGCCAAGATGTCCTTTCCTTCATTGATGGCTTATCCACCAACCATGTGCTGGATTTGAAGAAAGGGGAATTCAGGCAAACCACATTCACCACCGCACTTGCAAAGGTGATCGATCGTGTGGGTCTCTTTCACATGGGTGAATTCATTGCCATGCTGAGTCACGAACCTTTCTGGCATGACCTATCACATCACATCATGCCACGTATCTTGGGCCAAGATGTCAACATCTCTCTTGCGACATCCAACAATAATTTCTACACTCAATATCAGGCACCGGGCCCTGAACCCGGGCGTTTTGAGTCCGATAATGGCGTGACCGTTGCAAGAACACAAGAAGGGCTTAACCTCCTCGTTGCAGGAAAAAACGTCCCAGTAAAAACCGACGCCACCGTGGAAGAATTCCACCAATGGCGTATTGAAACGATTAATCCGTGGCCTTCTTTTGAAATCACAAAAGAGAATCATGCGTTTGCATGCGGTTTGGATGCAGATGTGCACCAATCTAAAGGCTGTTACATCGGGCAGGAATTGCTCACCCGTATGCGTACAAGAGGGCGAACGGGAAAAAAACTCGTCGTCGTATCAAACGATGAAGAAATCAATGGTAAAATCACAACCAAAGGCCTAAGCAAGTCCTTAGCGATAGTTCGGACTTAGGATCAATAGCCCAAAAGTTCACTGAGTTGCGATTTGTAAAAATTACCTGATCCCTGAAGCGATGAGAGTTCTCCCTCGCTCAAATCAAGTTCGATGATTCGTTCAATGCCACCAGCACCGAGGATCACTGGTACACCGATGTAGACATCATCGAGACCGTATTGGCCGGTGAGGTGTGCTGATGCGGGTATCAAACGCTTTCTGTCGTTGAGGACGGCTTCAGCCATGACCGCCGCTGCCGAACCAGGTGCATAGAATGCTGAACCACGTTCGAGGAGTTTGACAATTTCTCCCCCGCCCGAAGCGGTACGCTTGCAAATAGCGTCAATTGTTTCTTCATCAAGCAAATGCGTGATTGCAATACCGCCAACCGTGGTAAAACGCGGCAGGGGCACCATGGTGTCGCCGTGTCCACCAAGCACCATTGCTTGAACATCCTCTTCTGAGCAACCAACTGCTTGGGCAACAAAATGGGTCATTCGTGCGCTGTCGAGCACACCTGCTTGGCCGCAGACTCGGTGTGCGGGGAATCCAGTGACTTTTTGCATGTGGTAGGTCATGAGATCAAGAGGATTGGTGACCATCACGATGGTTGATTCGGGAGCATGGTCTCGAATGCCTTCACCAACTTGCTTGACAATTCCCGCATTCTTGGCGATCAAATCCTCCCGGGTCATACCGGGTTGACGAGGGAAACCAGAGGTGACAACGACAACATCTGCTCCGGCAATGTCCTCGTAGTTGGAGGTGCCTGTAAGAGCACCATCATAGTTCAAAACTTGACCATTTTGTGACATATCGAGGGCTTTCCCTTTTGCAAACCCTTCGTAAATATCCAACAAAACAATATCTGCGATTTTCATTTGTGCGAGAACGAAAGCACAAGTTGCTCCAACATTTCCTGCTCCAATCACTGCAATTTTCCTTCTGTTCCTTCCCATAATGGTCACTTCGGTAAATTGCTCCATACAAAGGACCTCCATAAGGAACATGGTTGCAAATTCAGCAAAAAGAAAGCCAAAAATCATCCAGTTTCTTGACACGGAGTTTTTTTTTCGCATCGCGTCCGAGCGAGTTCTCTAAAAACCCCCTTCCGTTGGTTTGAATCAACCCCAGCCACGCTTTCGTGGCTTGAGGGCAGGAAGAAGCAACATGAAACTCGGCGTACCAATGGAACCAGAGGGCGAAACCCGTGTAGGAATCGTCCCATCTAGCATGAAAAAACTGCTCAAAGCAGGCTTCGAAGTCGTGATCGAAAAGGGTGCTGGTTCCGCATCAAATTACAGCGACAGTCAATACGAAGATGCAGGTGCAACAATTGGTTCTCGTAAGGACGCATTGGCCTGCGATAACATTGTCTGTATTCGTTTCCCAGGTGTCGAGGGAATCTCGAAAGGTGCGAACCTTGCTTGTGTATCCGATCCGTTCCGGAACCCTGAACACGTTCAAGCCTGTATGGATTCAGGCATCACCCTGCTGTCAATGGACATGATTCCACGCCGACTTTCTCGTGCTCAATCAATGGACGTCAACTCTTCACAGGACAACCTCGCTGGATACAAAGCCGTTCTTTTGGGTGCGGCTCACGTCCCTAAGGGCATCCCAATGATGACCACTTCTGCAGGAACAATCCGACCAGCTAAAGTTGTGATTATGGGAAGCGGTGTTGCCGGTTTGCAAGCTATTGCAACCGCGAAACGCCTCGGTGCTGTCGTGTACGCATCAGACGTTCGAAAGACAGCGGCAGAACAAATTGAGTCCGTAGGTGGGCGATTTATTGAAGTCGACGGCATGGATGATTTCGAAGATGAATCAGGCTACGCAAAACCACTCACACCCGAGTTCATTCAGAAGGTCAACGATACTGTGTGTGGCGTCGCTGCAGATGCAGATATCATTGTCACCACCGCGAGAATTTTCGGTCGACCAGCACCGATCACCGTGCCTTCGAGTGCTGTGAAAAATTTCAAACCCGGTGCCGTAATTGTCGACATGAATGCTGACGTTGGCGGGAATTGTGAAGACACTGTCGCCGGTGAAATCACCACCACCGACAACGGTGTGATCATCGTCGGTACGTCGAACCTGCCTGGTACACTCGCAACCTCTTCCAGCATGCTGTATTCCAACAACTTGACAACGTTCATGACTTCGTTGGTCAACGAAGGCTCAGTGGTCATATCTGACGAGGATGACATTCTTGTTGGGGCGCCGGAAGGAAGCGACTTCTACGTCAACGGAATGGGTGGAGTTCTCATCTGCAAAGATGGAGAAGTTCATCCAAAACAAACTCGCCTTGGAGGTGTTCTCTGATGACTCCTGAATTCTTAATAGCCAACATCACTCTATTTCTGCTTGCGATCTTCCTCGGCTTTGAATTGATCACAAAAGTACCCGCTACACTTCACACACCATTGATGAGCGGTGCCAACGCCATTTCTGGAATCTCAATCATTGGAGCTTTGATTGGTTCCAACGTCGCATTCGAAGGCGGCGATACTGCCCTTTCAGGACTGCTCGCTTTCGTTGCTGTCGTCCTTGCCATGATCAACGTGGTTGGTGGCTTTGCGGTGACCAACAGAATGTTGAACATGATTGCTGGTAAAAAGCGCGGAGGTGCTTGAAATGGAAGATTGGATTTCAATTGGATACCTGCTTTCTGCAGCACTCTTCATTTTCGGATTGAAAAAACTGGGCCACCCACGAACAGCACCGTTCGGAAACCAACTTGGTGCTCTAGGAATGCTGGTTGCTGTCATCACCACCATTGCCAGTATGCAATTAGAGAGCGGTAACGCTCACTGGGAATTGATCATCGCTGGAATCGTTGTTGGTTCACTCATTGGCTACATCATGGCAGTGAAGGTCGAAATGACAGGCATGCCAGAACTCGTTGCGTTGTTCAATGGCTTTGGCGGAGCAGCCTCAGCTCTTGTAGCCCTGTCAGAAATTCAGAAGTACATCTTGGACGACACCACGGTGCCAGAAGGACTCGCTCTTACGGTTACAATGGTCGCCGCTGGCCTTTCAGCCCTTGTTGGTTGGATGACCCTAACCGGGTCATTGTTGGCCATGTACAAATTGAAGGGCGGTATCGAAGTCTTCGGAAAATGGATTCGGACACCGACGTGGGGTCCATCATGGTTGAACCCAGTCAAGGTGTTGTTGCTTTTGAGCGTCTTTGTAATGATTTTCCTCAGCATTGAGGAGCCAACCAATGAAACTTACTTGTGGGGCATCATTGGAATTTCGTGCCTCCTTGGGATTGTACTGGTCTTGCCAATCGGTGGGGCTGACATGCCAGTTGTGGTCTCGCTGCTCAATTCATTATCCGGAATTGCCGC
>DAFX01000096.1:0-8735 GCA_002495535.1 Euryarchaeota archaeon UBA433 | reverse complement strand
ATGAATCGAACATTGCTCGATGTCCTGTTCAAGTCGTTTGGCGGCGATGGAGAAAAGCAAACGCTCACCCGCACCAAGATAGGTTCTGATCCAGACGAAGTAGCAATGATGCTCGATGGCGCACAGAAGGTCATTATCGTCCCAGGTTATGGAATGGCTGTCTCCCAATGTCAACACGCAGTGAAGGAGTTTGCCGATCTCATGAAGGACAAGTTCGACACTGAAATCAAGTATGCAATTCATCCAGTCGCAGGACGAATGCCCGGTCACATGAACGTGCTGTTAGCAGAAGCGAATGTGCCATATGAGCAACTCATCGAGATGGACGAAATCAACGGAGAATTCCCTGATTGTGATGTAGCTCTTGTGATTGGAGCCAACGACACAACCAACCCTGCAGCTCGCAGCGGTGAAGGACCGTTGGCAGGTATGCCAATTATCGATGCCGACGCAGCCCGAACGGTTGTGATCATCAAGCGCTCACTCTCAGTTGGCTACGCAGGTGTTGACAACGACTTGTTTTACATGGACAAAACTATGATGCTCTTCGGCGATGGAAAGGCCATGATGGCTGGTTTGAACACCGCAGTCAAGGAAATTTGATGAGGTCGGAAAAGGCATTTGACCAAGCGTTTGGCTCGTGGACGAAAAGCAACGTTCAAAGGGCTGGGTCAAGTGGCAACAGCAAGGTGAGTCTATGCTATCTCGCAATACCCGTCTTCTCATGGTTGGCCTAATGGCGCTCCTCTTTGCAGCACCCGCTTTGGGTATGCCGGGTGGACCACCTTGGAAGAATGGTGATTCCCTCGTAGTAGAGAGTGGTTGTTCGTGCCACGGCGATGGTGTTCCGTCGACTGAAGTTGTGGTTTCCATTTCTGGAGTTCCACGCTCATACATTGTCGATGAAACGTACACATTCACCGTATCCCTTCAACACGCATCAAATGCCGAAGGCGGGTTCATGATCTGGGACTACAACATGGGCTCACTCGCCCCTGGCGAAGGGTCAGCAGTCGTGGCTGATGAACCTGGGGCCATTGCACAGAGTGCGGTAGGCAACAACTGGGAATTCACTTGGACAGCTCCGAGTGAAGATGTCGGCGTCATTCCATTCCAACTGGTAGGTAACGCCGTTAACGGTAATGGGAATTTTGATGCGGGGGATGCTTGGAACATCCTTTCATTCTCGATCTCTGCACCTGGAACGACCACGAATGAGGACGCAGAACAACAAGCAGTTCGAACGATCAGTGTTGGTGACTACGACAGTTTGTTCGTTGCTGACGTGGACCCTGCGGTTGCAGAGGCCGAACGTCAAGAACACATTGCAGAGCAGTTCTTCGAAGAAGGAAACATCTACTATTACGCAACCTTCTGCATCTTGTTGATTGCTGCTGTAATCCAAGGAGAATTTTACCAACGCAAATTCAATGGCGGTCCTGAACATTTGGACAAGAGTTTGGCGATCCCACAAGGTGTGCGACGCGGTGCATTAAGCGCTGGTTTGCTCATTCTGTTCGCTTACGTAATGGACAATGATGCGGACTGGCAAGTTCGACTTGCAGTCGGTATGTGTACGCTATGGGCCATGTACGGTGTCTATCGTACCATTGCTCAAGCGAGAGCAGAACCACAAGCGAAGGACCTCGTTTGATTCTATCACACTCCCCCCACTCGGGTTGAGGGTACGTTATGTCTCTGCACCTTGACCGTGACTCGTCTGCCCATTTCCAGGCACATCTTGACGAATTGACCGGCCGATTTACACTGCTCTTTGCCACGATCTTGGCCACAACATTGCTGTTTTCGACCCAAATTGACGGATGGCTCGAATCACTTTTAGTCACAATCGATCCTTGCAAAAGTGAATGCCTGAACCTCTATGACCCAGCGCGATGGAGTGCTGTTCGCTGGTTGAGTGCGGCCATTGCCGCTACTGTTGCCGCCACACCATTGATCCTCCAGCAAGCATGGGCGTTCAGCAAGAAAGGTCTCCTCCCAAGTGAACGTAAGTGGATGATCAGGTGGATGCTAGGGAGTGCTGTCGTCTCATTTTCAATCGCTGCGCTCACACTTGCTTGGTTGCTACCTTCTGCCTTTGCGACCGGCCATGCCATTCAATCCGACATGGGTCTTACCGCAAGGTACGATGCTGTGCTTATGCTTTCCATTGCTGTGGCTGTAATTTGGACTCAGATTATCGTAAGTGTCGCTATTCTCGGAATGGCGATTGCGGGACAACTCGGCGTCATGAATTCGCAAACTGCTGATTGGTGGAGGCTCCGTTGCTATGGATTAGTGGTGCTCTTATTGTACGCATCCCTACCTGAATTTGGTGGACTTGCTTTCCTTCTTATCGTCGCATCAATCAGCATTATGGAAATAGTATGCGGCAGATGGTTTCGAAGGTCGCCACCGCAGAATCTCGAAATGGTAACAGTGATGGATGAAGAAGGGGGGTCGCGCCGCCCAATCATCGTGGAATGCCTTTGCGATGGGGCTGCAGTACCGCTACCGTCTCCAATTGATCTTTCAATGCCGCATATGATGTACTCTGGTCTTTGTTCCTCGGAACATCAAAGGGAAGAATTCTATGATGCCATCAAGTTTGCAAAGGCAACAGATGTATTCGTAACTGGATGCAATGCAACCCCTCTTGGAGAAAAATTTCATTCGAACTGCCACGCTCTTGGAGCCAAAGTGTCAGGAATGGATCTACTTACCCGCCAGTCCTACCGTACCCGTCCAGGTCTATATCCAGAACTTGAATTCAAATTGATGGTCGCCCAGCTGGGATCACCATGGCCATCGAGCGCTCAAAATGAGAAAATAGCAGATTTGCTTGACACCCACGAAGTGGAACGCTGCTTGGTGAGCACGAACCACACTGATCGTCTTTGGGGGTTGCAACTCAAAGAAGAGGATGTCCTGCTCACACTTCCAGAAGATCATCTGCAGGCGTTCAATGCTGCAATGGCAGGCATTGATTGCACCTTCGTACCGCTGGCGGGCCAAGACTAGGAATTTGAAGTTGTGAAGGTCAATTCACACAAGGATTGAAACCAAATGGTTGGGAGGTGGTCACATGAACCCAAAGGTAGGAGTCCCAATTATGGTGCTCCTCCTCATGGCGAGCAGTTGGGCGTTTTCGAATGAAGAAGTCATTGACGAATGGGTTCGTGAAAACCAACTTGTGGTCGAGCCTTCATCTGAAGAACTGTTAGAGATTCAAGCCGAAGAGCAGTGGTTGGTCTTGGTCGCCGACTTTCCTAACCAGAGAGCAAGTGATGCATGGGGCATAGACCAAGCACAAAACATGCTTGATGACATCGCTCAATCCTACATTTCGCAATTGACAGCGAATTCAACCAACCTCACTGTCATTGTTCACCCTGAAGTCTCAACTGCAAGCGAGGATGTTGCTGCCTACGGCCAGGACAACGGAGGAAACCGGGATACAGATTCTTCAGGTTCGTTTTTGCCAATGTCTCTCGCTGAAGAAGTGGTGCTCGATCAGGCATCAAGCATCAATTGGAGTCAATTCGATCTCGATGGTGACTTAAACGTCGATCGATTGTTGATTTTGCACACCACAAAGGGCCAAGAAGAAACGCCAGCACAAACTGAAAAAATCTGGAGTCATTTCACTCACTTTGACGAAGCTCTCGAAGTAGGTTCTGGATACACTGTAGCACATTACACAATGGCCAGTTTGCGGACTGGTTCGAGTGGCATGGGGACCGTGATGCACGAGATGATGCACCAAATGGGGGCATTGGACCTCTATCCGGTTCATGATTCGAGCCTCGATACAGACTGGCATGGTGTAGGGAACTGGGACATCATGGCGAGTGGCAATTGGAACGGTGGTGGCGTATGGCCTGCATTGGGTACCGCTCCGACGATGGAACTCATTGGACTTGATCGATTCAGCACCATGGACTTGACATGGCCCACTTCAAGCGTGGCCCCATGCGTTGGTCCCAATGTTTCCATGGAAGGCATGAGCGAAGGCGGAATGGCATTGAAAATTCCAATCAATCAAGAGGAAACGGTATGGGTGGAGCGACACACCGATTACGGATTTGATCGTCACCTTCCCGGTCATGGTCTGCTCGTGACCGTGCAAGACCTTAGTGTGGGTGATGAAGACAGAAATGAACTCAATCGCGACTCGGAACAACCGTGGTTGGCTGTGGTCGAAGCCGATGGAAGAAATGACATGCGAAGCGGTTTGAATGATGGTGAACAAAGTGACTTATTCCTCAACGGCACCTCGTTTGGAGCTGAGGGTGTCGAAATAAGAGACCATGATGGTTTTCTTGTCCCATGGACAGCGACCGTTTTTGGAACCGAAAATCTCACAATCCAATTTACTGCGCCCGCCTGCACACCAGCTTTCTCAGGTGACGGACCTGATTTCGGAGCGGTGATTCTCCCTGCTGATTCTTATGAATTAGAATTGACCACTGGTGAACCATGCAATCTCAGCCACACGTTGGGTCTCAGCGACGGTCGGGGGGTCGAAATCCTACCCTCTTCAATTGAAAATGGAACCACGTTGGTGGAACTTCGCTTCAGTTGGAACGGTACAGCAAATTCTGAGACACTGCTGCAGGGAACGATCACATGCGGCGAAGGAATCCTCGATTTGAGCACCAGCGTTCTCACCTTGGCACGAATTCCTCAACCCGAACTTGTTGTAGGTATTCTTAGCGTTGAAGAAGACACAAGGGTCAAGATTCCCATTCAGTCTACTGGTGAAGGGACGCAATCCTTCACACTCGACTTGGACGGGCCCATGTCCCGAGTTGGAACCATAGAAAATCGTGTTGTTCTTGAAGGGAGTGATTTCGTTACCATCGAAATAGAACCAAACGATCTTCTTTTGGATGGGATGAAGGTTCGTGGTCAACTGATTTTCATAGATGGAAATGGACACCGTTGGATCTATGAACTCGATTTCACAGCTCAAGAAGGAGAAGCTACCACCCTTGAAGAATGGCGCACACCAGGGCGGATATTGTCAGCGGTGTGCCTCGTTGTGTGCCTTTGGGTGTTGCTAGGTATTTTTGAATCAGGCAAAAAAGACGAAGAAGAAAAGGGAGATGACTCCGAACAACAACGGGTGACAATCCCCCAAGAGGTTGTCAGTCCAGCGATTGATCCTTGGGGACGTCCCGTTGATGAATTCGAATGAATCAGCGTCCAGGTAACCAGCGCTGCACCTGTAAGTACGACCATTGTTTTTCAATTTCAAAGGCGCAAACCCAAGACTTGTGCACGCCTTCTGCCAATCGAACTGAAAGGCAGGCAGCGTTCCATGTAATGGGTGCCTGTTCAACGGGTAACAACAACCACGGCGCATGCGTTTCTCCAACTGCGGCGTCGTAGATTCGCCATTGGCTCCCATACTTGAAACCCGGTCGCAAAACCACGCCCCGATTCATCAAATCGTTGTACAGGGCCAAATCGTTCCCAATTGGTTCCTCACTGATGAGGCAAGAGAGCCAGCGACCTTCTTCAGCACGAAGATGGCGTCCTGAAAGATGTTCAATCCCGAGTGAAGTGAAAGGCCAAGGCCCTGTCAATGGAACATACCAACCGTCCCCACGTGGAATCCGTTTACCCCACTGTGTCTGGATTTGTTGTTGCTCCGCAGCCTTCATGTCCCTCCAAAGCCTCTGATTGCCTGAAATGTCTGCATGGGTTAATCGGTACATGGTGACATCCAATTCCTCATCGATGACAAAAAGTTCAGCGAGCATACCATCTGAAGTGACTTGGCGCGTCCAGGCCTCGAGTTCTTGCCAGTCCACATCGTCGGTCGTCCATGCCCATCGCACGTGGGCAACCGGGGCTTCTTTGGTGAAATTTTGCTCGCGGTTCCAACGGAGCGCCCATGTGGTTGGGGCAGTGACAAAGCCTCGCTTTGCAGGTAGATTTTCTACTGGAACCACCAACTCCCCGCCACTGCGAGCCACGTCGAAAGCCACGGCTCGGGCAACAACATTTGGATCTTCTTTGACGCATTCGTTGAACCAATCTTCGGACGGCAAGGGGAGGTGTCGATGCCAGTGGCAAAACAAAATCTCTTCATTTCTCAAAAAGCATCCACCATCTGAATCGATTCTTCCTAGCGCACTTTTTTGATACAAACGGGCGGCCAGAGGGGCTTCAATGAACCATTCACCATCCTTTTTTTGAGGTGGTGCTAATGGGGTGCTTGGTGCTTTGTTTGGTGTTTGGACCACACCGAGGGGCCGGGTTGTACGAACCCTTGGGGTGAACTCTCGCTTGTGCCGCCCCATACCACGGCGTCGTGAACGCTTCATTTGAGTTCGTTGGTCGACCGATTGTCCTATGTGCTACCGGTGCTGACATCACATTGGGTGGAACTTTGGTCGACGGGTATCTCGGTTCACTTACCACCGAAGAACGAACCCTGTTGCACCTCTTGGACCACCGCCTTCCCGAAGGTGAATGGGAAGCACCAGCCGCTGTGACACAGGCGGGCATTTCTGCTGCCGTACATGTTCAAAGAAAACACGTTCCTCGAACCCTTAAACGCCTCGAAACAAGGGGCGATTTAACCAAGGCAAAACGCCACGTTCCCGGGGGTAAACAGCGAAGGCAGGTCTACGGTTTATCGCCTGCAGGACGAATCACAGCCGAAGCCCTTCGAACAAAGATTTTGGCGCAAAAGGTGATCGTGAAGGGCGAACAGAAGGTGCTTTTGGACCTAAGAAAAGGTGGCCAGGCTACATTGGATTTACTTTCCTATGTGGACGAAGGCATGGTGTTCCACGACAATCCGGTTGTCTCGCCGGTATCGAATCCAGAAGGTGTTGCATCTCTGGACGCACAAGCTGGAGAGCATTTGGTACGCAGGCTTTTCGCCCGAGCCTGGGAAGATGGAAAAATTACCAAGGATGAACAATACCTTCTGCAAGAAGTCGTTGACTTTCTCGCTATGCATCCAGAACGTGTTCGGCGACTTTCGGATGAAGCACGTAGGGAACAAAAAGCACCACCACCTGAAGAAATCTACCTCGACATGCTGCGCCAAGCACTGATTGATGGTGAACTCGTTGATGATGAAATCGCACTTCTTGAAACGGTTCGAACAGCGTTTGGCTTTGATCGATTGACTCACGATAAATTGCTGGCTGAAGCCAAAACTTCGCCGCATAAATCACCAAATCTCCAAACGTATGGTAAAGCGCTAGAAACCGCAATGTTAGACGGTGTGATCACTGAAGATGAAGAGGCAATGTTGGCAACGCTCAGGGAGTCTCTTGGAGTTTCAGATGCGCAGCACGCAATTTTACTTGCAGAACTACGAGACGCAGTCGAGAACTAATGGAGGAATTTAGATGGGAATGTCCGATGAAGAAGTGGAAGTGCACGACCAACTCACAAACTTGAAGAGGGAATTGAAAGCAGTCGACCAAGCAAAAGTGGTCTTGATTGGTGACGTCATGATGGATTGTTATATCCACGGCTACGCAAACAACCTCAATTCAAGAGCACCCGTTCCAGTCCTCCGTGAAACCATGCGTGAGGAAGATGTGGGTGCTGCAGCTCACGTCGCTCGTGGATTGAACTCCATGGGCCTCAAAAGTCACTTATTTGGCGTAGTGGGGGACGATCGAGCCGGTCTGAACATCCTCGATGCGCTCGATGCGGAAGGGGTCACAACGGACGGGATTGCCATCGTTGAGGGGCGAACCACAACCGTCAAGACGCGTCTTTTGGCCACCCGTGAGAGTCTTGTTCAAGAAGAGCAATTGCTATTGCGCTGGGATATTGAGGAGGACGATCCGGTCCCCGAACCAGCAGCGGTTGCCATGTACAATCAAGCCATTCATGAGTTGGATGAGGCGAAGGTGGTTATTCTCTCCGATTACGGTCAAGGTGTCGTTAATGACGCCGGTGCAGACCGGGTGATTAAAGCCGCATTGAAGAAGAAAGTTCCAATCATCGCAGACCCAAAACTCACTGGACTCCACAGAACCCATGGCGTTGATTGGATTCTTTTCCAGTCCCAAGGACTTGAACTCATGCGACGAAGACTTGGTAGTGCAACGGGCTCAGAAGCGGCCCACCGACTGATTGAGCAACACAATTGGAAGCATCTTGTCGTTTTGTCTGGTGAGGCCGGTGTGACGATATATTCTGCTCATGAAGAGACGGTCCATGCTCCATGCACCCTTGATGACCTCCGTCAAATGATCGGGCTCATCGACGCGGCTGCAGTGGCCATTGCCGTTGCGATTTCCAAATCCCTTTCTGTCCAGAATACGGCCTTGTTGGCAAATGCAGCCTGTGAATGCATTCTTGGTGCTGAGCGAACCGAAGCGTTCTCGCTAAGTCGAGAAGATCTTGTTGATCGTATCGGTGAAATGACCTGGAACCTCCAAATTTCCAAACGCTGAGGTGAGCGTGTGAGTGCTTGGCCAAGACCAACCACAGCCGACATTGGCCTGCGTGCTTTTGCCCAGTCCAAATCTCGCCTCTTTGATGAAGTGACCCTCGGAATGCAGAACATTTTGATTTCACAAGGTTCTGCAGCGACAAGCGATAATCTCATTCGCCATTCCTCTCAATGGAATGTGACGATGACGACAGACGAGGAGGATTGGGAACTGCTTCTTGTCCACTGGCTAGAAGAAATTCTCTACAGAGCAGAAGTTCACAGACAATGGTGTGTGTCATGCAGTGTGATGTTGCAC
>DAFX01000039.1 GCA_002495535.1 Euryarchaeota archaeon UBA433 | reverse complement strand
GCAAACACTTCACTTAGTGATGGGCTTCAAATGGAACTTGACCAGTTGACTGAAATTTTCTCAACCAAAGATTCCCTCGAGGGGCTCTCCGCGTTGATTGAGGGTCGGAAGCCCACCTATACCAACGCCTGATTTTGCTTCACTGAGTTCCTTGACCAGGCCGCTTGAGAGCGTTGTCACCATATACGAAGTTGCCACATCATTGGCCATAGCCAACGCGTAGGTTGCAGGGTAGTCTCCTGCCGGGCATTTGACATTTCGATGATCCGGTTGAATGCAATACGATTTCCCAGTCTCTCTGCAAACAACTCTGGGGATGGCTCCACTTTCAGGCGGTTGGAGGATCCAATGCAGACCAGAATCCCCTCGAACAAGCAAGTTTCCGTCCTCTTGAACGACAACCCTGTGCCCCAAGGATTTGACCACAGAATGGAGGAATCCAAGAGCTCGTTTTTCTCTGCTCGGCAAAATTGACTTTACGTTAGAATGGAGATTGTACAAGCGTTGCCTCAATCGAAGGCTGTTCTTGATGCCGTAGTAGCCGTGCCAAATTTCAAGAAAGAACCTGGTCGTTTCGTAATCAATTCGCCCTTCTAACACGCCTCGGCGTTCAAATGAAATGTACCCTTCAGGGTCCAGAATCACGTATGGAGAAAGAGCCAACCACTGTTCCATTGTGAGACTCGCCCCTTCTTTGATCGCCCTCGCCTCAAGTTGGTGCACCAAATTCGAATCGTTGTAACCCATGCAGTGCATCATGAGTGGTCCAACCTCGACCGGTAATGGAATTAGATTACAATTTGCCTTCTCACTAGGTTGAATGATGTTGAGCAGTTCATCCATTGTGAGGCACTCAGCGATCTCACCGGGGTTGTCATCGACCGCTCCTAAATTTTTGATCCATCCGCGCCTCAACCGTTCCGGTTTTTCTTTTCGCGGGGTCCAAGCCTGACACAGGATGCAATCGTTAGCCACACAATTGCTTACGTCCACTGCCATCTTCATCACCTATGCCTTGTCATTTTGCAATTTCGCCATGTGCTCAATCAGTTCTGAGAAGTCGAATTCTTCTTCACATTCCTGGGCGTATTTGATCCGATTCCTGACCGCATCGATGAACGCTTCATCAGGGGCATAGCCCAGCAATTCACCAACCACATCTTCGAGTGTTCTGCCCATGCCCATTGCCACAGCAAGCCGAGCCTTGCGAAATTCATCCTCATCTTTTGGGCCACGTATGTTGGTCATGCAATCACCTCATCAGCTGGTATGAATCCGAGTTCTTCGTAGAAGCTTGCCCATGGTTTGATCGCTTCATTGGTCCATTCATTCAATGCCCCATTTTCTTGGATTCGTGGGGTTGCCAGCGGCTTGTCGCTGAACTTTTGATTTCGGGCTTGTTTGATCCCGGGCGCTCCAAGCACCAAAGCTGTTGAGACGATGCTGCTGCCAATAGCGAGGCTGTTGGTATCTGTTCCGCTCCAGTAGGCATCGAACCCCGGGTGGGTGTGCGTCCAGACCTTGAACGGTGCCACGCACCCAACGGGTGGTGCAAGGGCCACACGACCCGGACTGCCCCAATCGACTGAAACCACATCGTTCGCATCGATCAACACCGACGTTTCGAGGCCAGCAAGCAAAGAGAAGGCATAGACCACGTCCCATCGACCAAGAAGGGCTGCGTTTGATTGAACTTCAATCAACACTTGATTGTCCACCTCTCTGGCTTGTGCAAGAAGACAAAGGCGCTCCCACTGGTCACTATCAAGCCCGAGTTCATCCAAATTTGGAACCAGTATCATGCCTTCACCTCCAAAGTTGGAAAATTTAACGTGCCATAGGTCAAGGATCCCATCGATTGAACGGGGGCTGTGTTGCCACGGAGGTGCTGCACCACCCACTGCGCACCGAATGTCCCAGCGATGGAAAACCCAAATTCGAGATTCCCTGCATCGAGCGCCCCTTCCACTTGGCAACTCTTCGGTTCGTGGTCAGGCGTCATTTGATCCACTAAGTTTGAATCGGAATCTGAAGTGAAGACCATCCATCCATCACCTGAACATCGTAAGTCAACCCACGGCACATCAAGGGAATGAACCAAGCGCCGAGGCTCGGGTCTGTCGACGCAAACGACAACCAAATCAAAATCATCAAGTTGCTCTAAATTTCTCAAGTTCTCTGCAACCGAATGCACCTGTACACCTTCAGCATTGGACCATTTTCTTGCAAGAGCATCCACCTTGAATGTCCCAATATCCGCTTTGCTGTAGTTCTGGTGGCCCAGGTTTGAGGCTTCAACGGTATCGCCATCCATCAGGGTAATCTCAGCACCAAGTTGTATTCGAGCAAGTGCGGGAACGAGCAAGTCAACGACGGTTGTTCCGATGCCGCCGGCACCGATGATCAGCAGTGATTTTTGCAGCAAGTCTTCTTCCACGGAAAACAAAGCATTCGACTCAATATATACTTCACGCAGAGAGCATTCGTTCGATCGCTTCAATTTGCACATTGACCGTGAAATATTCCTCTACGTATGTTCGCCCGGCTTTTGCCCACGCTTCACGAAGTACGGGATCCTTTGCGTCAAGATAGGCGTTTTTCCACGCGGCAGTGTCGTTGCGAGGGAGCAGGCGACCGGACTCAACGAGAGACAGCGTGCACCTGAATCCACCTTCGTCGACCATTAACGCTGGAGTTCCTATTGCCATCGCTTCGATCGGAGTGAGCCCAAAAGGTTCGTGATACGCATGACTCACCATCGCCCGAGCACCTCGAATAACGCCACACATGGCGGGTTGGCTCAAACGAGGCATGCACACGACAGGAACACCGATCCTCATCCCTTCCTGAATCAAGGCTTCTCGATCTTCTGCATCGCCTCCACCAATTTGTACCATGGTCAATCCCGTTTTTTCGAGTGAATGCAATGTTTCCCATGTGCCTTTGACATGAGAAATTCTCCCAACTGTGACGACGTACTCTTCTGGCACATTTTCCACGGCAGCCAATTCTTTGTTTTCCGCAGAATCCGGGGCAGCTGGCCAATGTTTGAAATCGACCACTGGGCGTACATGCGTCGCTTCTAACGGCCGACCAGCGCTGTCTCTTTTTGGAGACTCACCGTTTGGTTTGTCTTCATTCATGCTGAGCCCGTACACCTCGTGAATCCTCCTTTGAATCCACAGTGAGTTTCCAGAAACGGCTGACATGGGTCTGTTAATGAGTTGACGAACGAAGGCTTTGTCTCTTCTTCGCTGAAGGGTGAAAATGAGGTTCGTGATCCATAGTGGACGCTTAAGCTGCCCGTTAGGGCGTCGATGGAGCACGTCCTCATACAACCATCGCGGAGGTTCAAGACAGTGGTAATGTACGGAAATTCGAGCGGGTATGTGCGGTAGAATTTCGAGTGTTCCCTTGCAAACTGTAAGGTGCACTGCATCGTAATTGGACCAAGGGATTTCCAATTTCCCCCACGCCTTTTGGGCATCCCTACTTGCTTGAGCCGTAAGTTCTGAGACAGCCCCTGTTGCCCATTCATGCGCAGTGGCTGGTTGATGAATTTCGACCGGTGCTCCTTCAAGCAATGCTTCGGCGTCAGCTGTGAGTTCCAGTGTTGCTAAGCCGAGCGACCACCGTGTTGCGGCACCTCGCATCACTTGGAGCATGTCGCGTTCAGCTCCGCCCAATGTAGCAAATGAACCTCGAACCATCAAAAGGCGAAGGGGCTTGGATTCCTCATCGCCCTTCTTTGCCATAATATTCTGTAGCATCCACACCCTTTCAAATATACCCATACCTCTCAAGTCGTGTTCTGTTTTCATGCTCAATCCTACGCGACGATTGAAAAAGGGAGGCGCTAACGGAGACACATGAACGGCAAGACGGCTATGATTACCGGCGTTACGGGCCAGGACGGGTCTTATCTGGCTGAATTGCTTCTCGAGAAGGGGTATTCAGTGTATGGTTTGGTTCGTCGAGTCTCTCAACCGACCTCCGGCCGCAGCCTCATCAACCACTTGATGGAGAACGAACATTTCCACCTCCTCAACGGTGACTTAGCCGATCAAAACTCCATCGACAACGCCGTGGCTCAGGCCCAACCTGATGAGTTCTACAATCTTGGAGCAATGTCCTTCGTACCCGAATCGTGGCGCTCCCCAATGATGACCGCTGACATCACCGGTCTTGGCGCACT
>DAFX01000048.1:28962-52941 GCA_002495535.1 Euryarchaeota archaeon UBA433 | reverse complement strand
CTAGGCAAAGAGAAGGGGGGGTACCTTGTGGTTTGGAATTCGCATCCTCTCTCGATGGCAGCAATCAAATTCCCAGACATCCACATTCTCCCACCCTACACCTACGGAGGTGAAGGGATTTCAATCAAGGTCAGGGGCGTCCCAAGCGGAATTTCGGAATTCCTGAAAATCACTCGAAAAGTTCTACCGCCTGATGTGGTCAAAGTTGTAGAAATGGAAAGCAACGAAAGCATCATCCAAACGTTGCTCACTGAACGTCAAATAGAATGCATGAACATCGCTGTTGCCTCTGGGTACTACCAACACCCTAAAGAAATTAATTTGAGGGAATTGGCCGAACTCATGGACACACCCCGTTCGACGCTTCAAGAACACTTGAGCCGCGCTGAAATCGCCCTCATGCATTGGGGTTCAGAGCAAGTGGAATGAGGTTTTTTCTGTGCGAAACCTTGAGAATGGTGACAGGTTGGAACCCCCATGGAGAAGCAGGAACGGCTAGAGCAGTTGTTGCCAGGTGGCCGCGGCGTGTGGATTCCAATCGACCACGGCGCCTCGGATTTCCCAATTCCCGGACTCACTGATACAGAAAGCGTGATCAAATCACTGATCGCTGCTGGAGTTGATGGGATTGTTGCGCAAAAAGGACTTGTGAGCCATTACGGACACCTTTGTGAAGGCTCGTCGACTTCGATGGTGATTCACTTTTCAGTTTCGACACGCCATGCGGGACCAGATGTTGCAAACAAGGTCATCGTTGGTCATGCGGATGAAGTGATCCCCCGTGGAGGGGCTGGCGTCTCTTGCCAAGTCAACATGGGAAGTCCGAATGAGGCTGCAATGATTGAGCGCATGGGGCAACTCAGCAGAGAAGCCCTCCACCACCAACTTCCGATGTTTGGCATGGTCTATGCACGTGGAGAACACCTCAACCCAATCGATGGTGACCTCACACAATGCAACGCACATGCAGCCAGGCTGGCCTTTGAATTGGGCTGTGATGCAGCAAAAACGGTCTGGACGGGGGATGCCGGCTCATTCCGAGCAATCACACAGGCTGTACCGATTCCACTTCTTGTTGCTGGCGGTCCAGCAACAGGTGACAGTCGTGGCATCCTCACAATGGTCCGAACTGCACTTGATGCCGGTGCATCTGGAGTGTGCATGGGTCGCCAAGTGTTTGCTCATGAGAACGTCGAAGGCATAGCTCGGGCTCTTGTGATGCTGGTCCATCAAAATTCAACCGTCGATGAAGCGATGACCGCATGTGGGTTGTGAGGTGGAAACGTGGAACTCTGGATCGATGACCGGGTCACAGGCAGCCAACAATCAGCCCTCCCCGTTGGTTTCGACCAACGAATTGGAGAAGCAGGTTTGACCCTTGAGGGACACAAAATAAACTACAATGGGAACCTATTCGGCGCCTACATCCACATTGGAACTGCTTCCGACCAGGCACAAGCCACTTCTTTGATTGGCAGCGTTGGATGGCTTTTGGTCTCCTTCTCTGATTGGTCCATGATTCCAATCGAGAATCTAATCGCTGCAGCTGAGGGCACACCCACTAAAATCGCCACATTGCTCGATGAGGAGGTGCAAATTCAGGGTGCTGCATTTGCGTTGGAGAAAGGCGTCGATGCCATTGCAGTCGCCCCTCAAAGAGCGCTTATTGAAGCTGCCCAAATCGCCAAATCACAGCGGCTTGAACGACACCAGAACAATGAGCCTCTAGCGGTGCAATCAACGCCGGAAATAAACATTGAAGCATTCACGATTACCGCTGTAGAGGAAGGTGGTCTAGGAGAACGCTACTGCATTGATTTCACATCTCTTCTCGTTCAAGGCGAAGGGATGCTTGTTGGCTCTAACGCATCGAGTTTTATGCTCGTTCATGGTGAAACAATTCCCTCTGAATTTGTACCAATTCGCCCGTTTAGGGTCAACGCTGGATCGCCACAATCTTACACGATGATGGCCGATGGTTCAACCAAATATTTGTCTGAATTATCATCAGGTGATACTGTTACTGTGGCGAATGCCGAGGGTATGACCCGCAATGTTACTGTTGGAAGGTTGAAAATCGAGCGCCGGCCAATGTTATTATTGCGGTGGTTAAATGAAAACCATAAAGAGGGGCATATGTTCTTACAACAAGCAGAGACAGTACGAGCAGTCGGAACAAACGGGACCCCAATGTCAGTGACATCACTGGCGGTTGGCAATCAAATCCTTGGATGCCTCGACGTTGGTGCACGCCATATTGGCGTCGCTATCTCGAGCGCTGTCCAAGAGAGGTGAAGAGTTGGCAGTACTTGGAAACGGCCATGCACATGGTGCCTGCAGTCTTCTCCATGCCGCTGGACTAGGCTATGGAGCCAGTGTTGCACTCGACCTTCCTGTTGCTGTACGGCTTCTTGATGCACCAAGCAAACGAAGCCTAGACGATCCGGATCAATTGCTCGACAAGGTGCTTGCAGTATGGCAAGCATCCGGTCATGCTTTGCCTGGTGGTCGCTCACAAGAGGACTTGCATTGGGCTGTCGCTTCGAAAATCCCTCCACGGCAGGGCCTCAAATCCAGTGCTGCGATCGCTGTTGCTGCTCTTCGGGCGCTTGAGGATGCCTCTAAAATGGAACTCCCCGATGCAGATGTGGTCGCAATGGCGGCTCAGGCTCAAATCGATGCTGGCGTCTCCTTAACCGGCTCTGTTGATGATGCATGGGCTTGTGCCACGAACGGATGGAAACTCATCGATCCTCAAGCAGATTCAATCTCTGAAGGAGTTTTGCTCGAGAGCCCCGGGCCAAGTTCAGATGATTGGTACGTACTCGTGGTGTGCAGAGGCGATCGAGAACACAAACCCGTACTCGAAGATTTCGTGCCACATTCAGGTGCCTTCCAACAATCTCTCAGCGCCCTACAAGAGGGAAGGGAACTGGTCGCCCTGACATGGAACGGTCGTGCAATGCTTGGAGTGCTGGGCGATATCGCTGGAAGGAAATTGACCAATGATGCGTTGCTTAACGGGGCAAGAGCGGCGGGGATTTCAGGTTCTGGTTCAGCTCTCGTGGTCGTTGCCCCAAAGGTCAGTACCCCAACATGTGAAAGATTGAAGCAATTCTTTGAGAAACAAAGTACGGTTGCAAATGTCATCGAAACTTCGTTTCTCAATGCTTCAGAGGACGAATGAGGCCGGTATGGAGCCGCACGCACCTTCATGAAGGAAGCACGGCTGGAAAGAACGATTCACATGCATATGCAGTTTGGTGAACACCTTCGCTTGACCCTGTATGGGACAAGCCACGGGCCACAGGTCGGTGTGAACTTGGAAGGTGTTCCAGAAGGCATCCAAGTCGACCGTGAAGGCATCAAAGCAGCGATGGACGCTCGCAGGCCCGGTGGGCGATATGCGAGCAAAAGAAGCGAAGAAGATGCTGTCGAGATCTTGAGTGGCGTGGTTGACGAGCGCACCACAGGTGAACCTGTGGAATTGAGGATCCTCAACCAAGATGCACGTTCCAAAGACTACAGTTTCCTTCCAGACCATCCACGCCCGGGTCATCAAGACATGGTGATGCATAAGCGCTCAAATGGGGAGGCTGACTTACGCGGTGGTGGCGTATCTTCTGCCCGCTTGACCGCTCCTCTTGTAGCAGCATC
Source organism: Euryarchaeota archaeon UBA433 (assembly GCA_002495535.1). Lineage (GTDB taxonomy): Archaea > Thermoplasmatota > Poseidoniia > Poseidoniales > Poseidoniaceae > MGIIa-L1. The sequence continues at coordinate 49,284 of DAFX01000048.1, read as the reverse complement.
TGCTTTTGTCGCTCCTCTGCTCTCACCCTACGGTATCAAAATTGAGGCTCATGTGGGGGCGATTGGCAACATCGAGGCTGGGGTGATGGATGCACAACCCGTTCGCTGGGCAAATGAATCATGTCAAGAAATGCGATGCAGAGACCCGTCGGCAGCTGAAATGATGGTCGCTACCGTGGAGCAGCACCGCATGGATCGTAATTCTGTTGGAAGCAGGGTCGATTTGACGATTCGAGGCGTACCATTGGGCCTTGGCGAGCCATGGTTTGACGGAATTGAACCGGCGATGGCTCGAGCGATGATGTCGATTCCTGCGGCTCGAGGCGTGACCTTCGGGCGAGGCTTCGGCGTTGTGCAAATGGATGGGCGAACTCACAACGATGCATGGGGGGGCACCCCTGACGCACCAACGCTGCTAGGAGACCAACCTGATGGTGTCATAGCCGGCCTAGCCACTGGCGCCCCCATTCACTGTTCCATCGCGTTCAAACCTCCGTCAAGCATCGCCAGTAAGCAAGTGACGTTAAACCTCAAAACGGGAGAAATGGAACCTCTAACGGTCAAAGGCCGGCACGACCCAGTGCTCGGGCCACGTGCTGTCGCTGTCGTGGAAGCAATGGCAACCTTAGTGCTCACAGACCTTGCCCTTCGAGGGGGATTTATCGATGAGTGAATCGATTACAGTCCACAAATTTGGCGGCTCATGTTTGAGGGACGCCTCTGACCTTGACCGAATCGCAGAGGTCATAGGAAATTGGAAAGGGCGCTCGATGGTTGTTGTTTCCGCTCTTTGGGGAACCACAGATCGATTGATGCGAGCGAGCAAAGAACCGCGTTATGCGAGCCGGTTGGTCAATGATTTGTCCAGCCAACATCTCCGCTTTGCTCCCGGGTTGCTCAGCAGCGAACTTGGACCTGTCTTCACAAAAGTACTCGAAGGCATCGAAAAATCGCTTGTGAAATTAGCGAGAACACCCAATGATGGAGTGGCTATCAATCGCTTGCTTGCATCGGGCGAGCGGCTGTCCGCTCTTGTCGTAGCGCACCGATTGAAGCAATCCGGTATACAAGCGCATCCTGTAGGGGCAGAAGATATCGGTTTGAGGCTTAATGGCATCAACCGTGCCCCAAGCGTGGACTTGTCCACTTCAATGAGCCTGCTCGATCGAAAAGCCCTGCATGATACTCCTGTCATCACAGGTTGGTTTGGTGAAGGAAAGGACGGGCAACTTGCGTTGCTTAGCAGAGGAGGTTCGGATCATACAGCGACCTCAATCGGACGCCTCGTCGATGCAAACCGTGTCATCCTCTGGAAAGATGTTCAAGGTATTCTTCCACTCAACCCACGCTGGGGGATTTCAACTCAACCAGTTGCCTACCTCGGATACGGGGAGGCAATGGAACTTTCCAGGCTCGACACTCCAATTTTGCATCCCGCAACCGTTGAACCTCTTGCAGGCACTGGAATTCCTTTGGAGATACGCCATTTGCACGGCCCAAACGACCAAGCTGCTGCCACAGTGGTTGGTCCCGATGTGTATGAAAAGAAGGCAATTAAGGCCATTGGATGCCTTCCAAGCGTCGTTTCAATCCAAAGTCAGACCAAATCCCTCGAACAACAAAGTGGCCGCCTCGGTGAAGTACTCGTCGAAATGTCAGAAGCAGATATCTCATGCTGGCATCTTGACACGCAACCGGGTGAAATCCGCTGGATTGTCTCACAACATGATGCCATTACCGCTCAAGCAGTGGTTGAACGGCATTTCGGTTCGACAAAAATGGAAACTTACACTGCGATCGTATCGCTTGTTGGCAACAGAGAAGGAGCGAACAGTGGAGGTTTCACCTCAAGCGATATCGAGCACCTTGAGATTGAAATCCTTTCACAAGCTGAACACGCAGTTCGACTGTTGACCAAAACGCAAAACCTCGTAGGTTTATTGCAGAACTTGAGCCAACGGTACGAGTTGAAGCATACGCTACAAACCAGTGATTAGAATCACTCTGCTCGCTTTTCTCTGAAGTTTTGCAGGTGAGTTGGTAAATTCAGAGCGAACAAGCCACCAACTACGCAGAAAACAAAGAACGTTCCAAGTGCGACACCATAGACCGAAATCAACTCAACTGATTCCTCCATACGTGTCGCCGTGTCCTTGGAAAAAATACCAACAAAGAACGGCAAGATTGTGTTTGCAGAGAGAACAACAGTTGCCAAGACAACTGCGATAATTGGGTTGATGATCAGAGAACGGTGGTACTTTCCAACGATTTTCTGTGGGTTCATCACATACACTTCGTTGGTTCTGATGCTGGTATCAAGCATGGAGTAGCGAAGCACACCATTGCTCAGTTCGAAGTACATGATCAACAACACAGCATAGACCACGACAAGGGCTGAAAGCAAGAATTCTTTGTCTTGCAAACCGAAGAGGTCGCTTGAAAGTGTGACCTTGGAGGAGGCGAACCGTAGGATTGCGAGAATGAACAGTAAGTTGCTGATCAAACTGAACCTGCCATCCCGTTGGAATGTACCCCAGAATCCAGTTCCGGTTGCAGCAACAATGAGCACAAGTTGCAAAGCAGTTGCAATCCCGAGGCTTCCAGTGATCATGTACCAGATTGTTCCTTCTGGTGGGGAGATAATGTAGGTGAGCATAGCAAGTGCAACAAGCACCCCATACACGCACAATTGGAGGGTTTGAACCCACTTTGCTGGAGGCAGGAACTTGGTCTTTGGGACAAGGGGCCCGCCGAGAAGACTTTCGATGAAGGACGGGATTTCCACGGTTGGAATTGCATCCTTTGGAATTTCACTTCCTGCTCCAATTTGCCCTGCTGCCTTCTTTCTGGAAGGCGCTGAAGAACGAACGGTTTTACCGTCGTACAGGTGGGATGTATCGCTGGATGGCTTGCTTACAGTCATCGTTTCACCTCAGAATCCTCGTGCCCCAGCTAGAGCGGTGGAAAGGAGCATATCGGGCTCCCAATCCATGATGTTGACACCAAGACCGCGCAGTTCACTGATCAGCACGTCGCGCTCCGTCTTCATGACTTCATATCCGGTTCGGTCAATGCGCCGTGCATCGAACTCAAACTCGAGAGAAGAAGGGGTGAGCACAGTGACATCGAAATCACGGGCTCGGAAATCTCGGAGTGCGTTGACGATGGTAGGATCGTCTTCCAAGTTCGACAGGAACAAAATTGGACTGCCTTTGTTGATATGTGGGAGAATTCGGTTCACGACCACTTGCAAAGGAATGTTGCCTCTTGCGACGGCACCAGCGAGTTTTGTCAAAATCACATAGAGTTGCTTTTTACCAGTATCACGGTCGACGCTTACCACTTCGTCACCATACACAATGACGCCAACGCTGTCGCGTCGGCCGAGGAAGAACTTGGCCAATGAAGCAGCGGCTCGTGTTGAGTACACAAGCGCATTGCGAGAAACTGGACCTGTTTCAGCAACAGATCGAGAATCAACGATGATGATGATGTCCGAAACAGCGTCACGCTCTCGCTCGTTGACCATCAGTTTTCCAGAGCGAGCGTACGCCGACCAGTTAATGGCACGGAACGAATCGCCTTCGAAGTATTCACGAAGGGAGTAAAATTCGGAACCAGGTCCTGGTTGACGGATGTTGACCGCACCGGTGAAAATCTTCGGAACACGCGATTTGACGAAGGTCTCTTTGAGGTCTTCCATCTTCGGGAACACAAGGAAATCATTGTAGACATGCAATTCCTTTTCCTTGTGGAACAGACCGAATGGGTCTTGGATCCTGACAGCCACAGGACCCACGCTGTAGAAGCCTCTGAGAGGGCATTCAACGGTGTATTCGATGAGGGTTTCACGGCGAGGGCCAAGTTCCATCAAGATGTAATTTGCACCGTCTTTGATGCGCATCACTTCAGGAACTCGGTCGCGTACTTCCAAGATCTTGGCGAGTGAAGAATGGTTTTGCATTCGTAATGTAATGTTTAACTCACCATCTTCGAAGATCCGAGCGCTCGAGAGTTTGCGCATGGCAGTTACGCTGCCAAGAGCGACACCCTCTTCTCCCGTCCATTCTTCTGCTCGACGGCCGCTTGAAGCGACGTCAGCGTGACCACCAAACAAGGCAGCCCAGGTAAGGAACACAAAGATGACGACCGCAATCGTAACGAGTTGGGAGTTTCGCAAGGTCAGACCTAGCAAATACATGGCAACAGCCAAACTTCCCAGCATAGCAGATTTACGGCTCCACATCCATCATCACCTCAATTCAAGAAACGTTGGTCAACTCAAACAGTTGGCACAGGCACTTCTCGTAGGATCGCTTGAATCACTTCACCAGCTTCAAGTCCCTTGATTTGATGCTCAGGCTTGAGGATAATTCGGTGTGCGATAGCGAGTTCAGAAACGGCCTTGATGTCGTCAGGCGTCACGAAGTCGCGACCTCGAAGAGCTGCTGCTGCACGGGATGTCTTGAGCAATGCTTGGGAACCACGAGGTGAAGCACCGACGAGAACTCGAGGGTCCTCACGGGTTCGGGACACGATTTCAACCATGTACATGCGCAGTGCTGGGTCGACGTAGACGTCTTCACAGGCTTGCTGCATAGCGATGACTCGTTGTGGGTCAGTGATCACGTCGACATCGACTGCGTCCTTACCACGTGAAATACGGCGGCGAAGGATTTCGTCTTCGTCAGCACGGTCAGGGTAACCGACGGACATCTTGAACATGAAACGGTCAAGTTGTGCTTCAGGGAGCGGGTAGGTACCTTCTTGCTCGACAGGGTTCTGAGTGGCCATAACAATGAATGGTGCTGGGAGCTTGTGGGTCACAGTACCGATGGTCACTTGCTTCTCTTGCATAGCCTCAAGCAAAGCAGCTTGGGTCTTTGGAGGAGCACGGTTGATTTCGTCAGCAAGGAGAAGGTTACAGAACAGTGGTCCTGGTTTGAATGTAAACTCGCCCTTCTTGGCGTCATAGATGTTGGTACCTGTGATGTCAGCAGGGAGCAAGTCAGGCGTGAATTGTACACGCTTGAAGTCACAACCAAGCGCATCAGCGAAGGTGTTGGTCATCAGTGTCTTTGCCAAACCAGGGTAATCTTCGAACAGAAGGTTACCGTTCGACAAGATGTTGATCAACACATTGTCGATGACGTGAGGTTTTCCGATAATCACTTTCTGCACTTCAGCAGCAATCGCTTGAGAGATTGCGCCGACGTGGGTCAAGCGGGCTTTGACCTCGGGGCTGGCTTGGTGCTTCGGCTGGGCCGGAGCGGCCGGTGCTGCTGGTGCTGGGGCTGGTGCCGCTGGTGCTGCAGGTGCTGCCGGCATAGGTGCTGGCGCAACGGGTGCTGCGGGGGCGGCTGGGGCCACAGGCATTGGCGGCGCTGGCGCGGGCGGGGCTGCGGGTGGGGCAGGGGGTTGCATGTCTATTGTCCTCCAGGTTTCAATTTCCCCAACGTCGTATATGCGGGATTACCTCTCGCAATTCTTCGTTGGAGTAGATGCGGTTGGAACTGATCAGTTCCACCAATCGCGGGTCACGCACCATTTGCATGATTTCCGCAGGAGATTTGCGCATGAATTCATCACGCGTCAAATCGTTGAACTGGCGCACCTTGGAGAGCAAAGCCTCACGGGTGCGCATTTGGTATTGAGCGGCGTCAACCTTCTTGGGACGCTCTCTAAATCGAGTAAGATCGAAGACGTGGCGCCAGTTTTCTTTTTCTGGAACAACCATGATAGCGATGGCAAGCAAGGCAAAGAGGTTGAGAACGATCAGCCACTTTAGAACAACATCGCTTGTCAAGAGAACAATGGCGCCCATTGCTTCAGTAAAAGGAGAGGAAAGAGCGCTTGAAACGTGGCGGCTTTCATCAAAGACGACATAGAAGTTGTCGTTGAATCGGGTCACGGAGGTGGAAATATCTTCGTTATCCTTCTCCATCATGTCGACCATAAGGGCGCTGAAGTATTGTCCGTTTCCGTTCCATGTGGTGTCGCCTTGTGCATCGGACAAACCATCAGAATCTGAGTTCCAGCAGTTGTGCCCGTTCTCGACGTAGTAAGGAGAACTGCACTGTTGGTATCCCATTTCTTCTGCGATGTCTTTGTCCCAGAGGTGGTTTGCAAGGACGGAGTGATCAGCAACGAACACAATCGATCCTGTGACGTCAACTTGACCTTGATCGTTGTCGATGGTGGTGTCGAGAACATTGATGTTCGGGTAATCGATTCGGACAATCAATCCAGTTTTACCCTCACCCAGCGTTGGGTTCTTGTCGCTGTTGATGTCAAGGTTGTTTGAATCTGTGACGATTACGGCCGAAGTGGAAGCTGCGGCCAGAACGTTGACTTCACGGTCCGTCTCGGACTGGTAATCGAGCACCTGAATGGCGGTTGGACGGTGGAAGAGCACGGGCAGTCGACAGTTGTTGTAGATGCCCTGGTCGAGGTTGTTCTGGCCACATGGAATCAGTTTCTCATCGCCCATTTCTGTGACATTGGCTTGGAGGCTGGCTGCTGCCCAGAGTCGGCGGTAGTCACCTGGAACAGATTCGTCCAACTCATTGGTCATCTCATAGTAGCGTTGATCATCGAGAACCATGTCACCGAAGTACTTGACTCCAAATTCATCCGCCACGAGTTGAGCGTTTGTGGAATTTGCTGCGAGAATGACTTTGCCGCCTTTCTTGGTGACGAAATCATAGAGAGCCGATGCTTCTGCTGCATCGAATGGCTTCTCTGGACCGGCGATCACAAGCATGGTTCGGTGAGGGTCTTGCCAGTCATTGACGAGCATTGGGGTGGACATGGTGTTGGCGATCGAGAAATCACTTTCAGAGAAATCTGCTCGCATCGATGTGAGTTGTTGCTCGGAATAAGCATCGTCGGCGGTAGCGTACGGAGAGAGCACTGTTTGCTTATCCAAACTGACCAAACTAATGAGCGCAATTGACAGAACCAAAGAGGTCATCAAACCGACCTTGAGCCAAGATTCTACGGAGAGTTTCTTTGCTTCAGTTTCTGCCAAATTTAACCCTCCTTTCTTCGCTGTCGCCTATGAATTACTCGTAAAGACAACTGTCGGAACTTCGCTCCACTCATAATGGTTCTCCATGGGTGCTCTAATGAAAACCGACCAGTACAGAGGTTGATATACCCCCTATGCACAAAATTACGAACTATTTGGCTCACGAAATGTAAGAAAACAGCCTTTTCACTCGATGATTGACTTTTTCCGGCGAAGCAAGCCAACAGCAGCGATCATCGAGACTGCTTCAACCGCAAAGAAGCCCGGGAGCGTATTTGATTCCACATTCAGCCCGCTACCGTCATCGTCTTGCTCGCTTGTATCATCGTTGTTCGCGTTGGATTGTGGCTCTTCTTGATAGGCAAAGACGTCGACATCGAAGGTCGTGCTTCTCGCAGTATCATCACCCTCAGAAATCAAAGCAATGGTGATTTCGCATGTGCGACGGGGTTGACTTTCCGAGGCAGCCAGCGTTAACGTAGCAAACACATCTTTGCCGTTCCTTGCATCCGTTGGTTCAACCACAGTATTGGCGAGTGCGTCAAGGCCATCCACAGTTAGATGTGGGCAACTGCGCACTTGGGCGGTGGCTTCTTTCACCGCATCATTGGCGTTGCCGAGGTTGAGCATTTGAATCGAGATTTCAACGCTAGAACCAGCATGCAATTCATCGTTTGATGGTGTAATTTCAGGGCGCAGATTGAACACCTTCGGCACGTGAATTGAACCATCGATTTCTTGATTGCCAGTAGAGGTGTCTCCGACTTTTTCATCAGCCATGATGCTGAGCGTCGAGGTGTTCGAGGGGTTGTATTCGCGAACGTCGACGTCGTTATTGGTCGTCAATGTGACGGTGAAGGTTTTGTTCTCTCCAGCACCTACGGAAATTGTATCTGGACCATCGATTGTATAGGGCACCCACGTGTTGACATCATAGGTCAAATCAAGTTGGACTTGGCTCATCCGTGTGTTTTCCACATACGCCACGATTTCGCCCTCAAGATCCCAATCGTCTTCCAGGCTCACAGTGTAGCCATCGTCCATGTCCGTTGCCCATCCAAGGGTCCAACTTGGTGCTTCGAATTGGTCCTGGGCGGCTGCTGGCGTTGGTAAGCACATGCCGAGAAGGAGAAGGGTGGAGAAAACAAAGAAGGGCAAACGTGAACGCATATTTATCACTCCAATAATCCTTGAACGGCTCTCTTGGTCAAGACGCGCACCATTGAGCGGCGGTATCGAGGGGGTAGAGCGGTGTTGTTGACTGGTTTAACGCTCTTTTGAACAGCCGTTGAAAGCGCTTTGACGGATTCCGAGCCCGACCAACCTGCTTCAAGCACCGAAGCAACTTCTTCCGGGTGGCAGCGAGGGATCGATTCGAGTGCTGTTGTTGCAATGACCAAGGACGAAGGGTCACCTTTGACCCAAGAAGCAGCAACACCAGCTTCGGGGAAATCCCATGAATCTCGCACTCGGAGTTTTTGATACGAACCTGTTCGGTTTGCTGCATCATCAGGCAAGGTCACTTTGAGTAAGAATTCACCTTCTTCAAGCACGTTCTTTTTCATGCCATCAAGTTGGTAAAACGATTCAAGAGGTAAACTACGGGCACCGTTAGGACCAATCAAGTGAACTGTGGCACCCAAAACCATGAGCGTGGGTGCAATATCGCCCTGATAGGTTGCGACACAAAGTGTGTTTTGGTTCGGAATGACACGGCAATCTGCACCGGTACCACAATCTGCTTTGTGGCACCAATCAATCGAACGGCGCCAATCTTCACCTTGATTGTACCAGAAACATCGGGTGTCGAGGCAGAGGTTTCCCCCAAGAGTTGCGTTGGTCCGGATCAGAGAGGAGGCCACCTTGGACGCGGCCTGCACGATTACGGGGTGCACGCCATTCTCTTCGGTCAAGTCAGAAAGTCGAACCATGCAGCCTAATTCTTGAGCCGAAATGGTTGATGTGCCATCGATTCGAGCAAGTGAAATCACGTGAGGTTTGGTGTTGATGTGCCATTTGTAATTTGGCAATAAATCGGTACCGCCTGCAACCCAATCAAAAGCTTCTCCAGACTCCATAAGTTGGGCGGCTAATGCACATGCCTGATCGACTGATGTTGGGTGATGGAGGGTAAACGGAGGCATGAGCATCATTCATCACCGCCCATGTGCCGTTGTTCTTTTTTGAGCCAGGCTTTTCCAGCCAAACCGAGTGCAGCTAGTTGTTCTGGATCTGGTTCAGTCGCCATTCGCCATCCCTCGACTTGGTCTTCAAGTGGGATGTTCGGGTCGAAGCCAAACAGAACTCCATTGACATAGGGGTCCGTATCTTCACTTCGTTGACGCGCTCTGTCGCGTATTTTGTGCTCTGCGGCACGCTCCACCAAAACCGGTTGAAGTGAACCATGTTCGACACGTGGTGCTTGGAGATCTAACGGATCGTCAACACCAGCGGCTTTCATTCCTTTTTCGATGCCCTTGAACACCACATCTGGCGTCAGCGGTAAATCCCGGAGTCGGATTCCAATCGCATCGTAGACCGCATTGACAACCGCAGGAAGGATTGGAAGAAGTGGGCCTTCACCGGCTTCTTTTGCGCCGAATGGACCTTCTGGATCGCATGATTCGATGATAATTGGTTCGACGTGAGGCATTTCGTGAACGGATGGAATCTTGTATTCGAGGAGGTTTGGGTTTTGCAGGTGCCCGGTACGCCCGTACACCATTTTCTCTGACAACACTTGACCGAGGCCCATGTGACACGAACCAATGATCTGGCCTTTGACCGCCAACGGGTTGAGGGCTTTTCCACAATCGTGGGCAGCCCATACATTGGTGCACTTGATCATGCCCGTTTCCACATCCACGTCAACTTCAGCAACATAGGCTGAAAATGAGTATGCGGGAGCTAAGCCTGCGGCTGCACCCTTGTGAACGCCACCCATCGGTGGTGAACGGTAAGCACCGCTTGCAATCAAGGCGCCTTTGTCTTCCTGCGCCTTGTGAAGCGCCTTCAGATAGGAGACACCGATTGCGGGATCGTGCTTGTAGTAGATTCTGCGATCGTTGAGCACCAAATTGTTCGGGTGGTAACCAAGAATCTCCCAAGCGGCTTTGAGCAATTGTTCTCTGATTTCTAATGCTGCTCGGATGGCTGCATTTGCGTTCATGAACGTCACCCTGCTCGAGTATGAACCAAGGTCAACTGGAGAAGTGTCGCTTTCGTGGCTGCGCACATGGATCATTTCTAATGGCAAGGCGAGCACTTCAGAGACCACCTGGGCCACAGCCGTTGTCGAACCTTGCCCGATGTCTGCAGCTCCGGTGTGAACCGTGACGCCGCCATCCATGTCGACCTGAATGTGGACCGTTGCATGTGGAAATCGATTTGGATCCCAGTGGATTGGCAAACCTGAACCTGAGATGAAGAAGCCACAGCCGATTCCGATGCCCTTTCCGAGTGGCATCTGGCGGAATTTGTCATCCCAGTTGGAACCTTCTCGGACCTTCTCCAAGGCTTCTCTCATGCCGTTTGAGGTGATGCGGAATCCGCTGATTGTCCGGCTGTGGGGCGGCAGTAAATTGGCCAGCCTCAAATCGATTGGATCGACCTTCATCTGTTCAGCCATCTCATCCAGACCAACTTCGACGGCGCATCGGGTATTCACCGCACCGTGACCTCGCATGGCTCCGGATGCGGGTTTGTTGGTCCAAACTCTGGCCCCTGTGTAATGGAATGAACCCAATTCATAGGGAGCTGTTGCCAGAACCCCGTTGTAGTAGGATGTGACGTGACCAAATGAGGCAAAACCACCACCGTCGATGAGAGCGTCGATGTCAAAACCAGAAATTCGAGCGTCTTCGTCGGCGGTCATTTTGACTTCGATATGACTTGGATGGCGGCCACGGTTGATCCAATAGACTTCTTCTCGATCAAAGGTGATTCGAACTGGGCGTCCTGACTTTCGAGCAAGGATAGCGGCGCACATTTCGTGAGGGAATGGATCGGATTTACCGCCAAAACCGCCACCTACGAACGTACGGATGACGTTGATTTGATGCATTGGAACGTCCAAAACTGTGGCCAGGGCACGATGGGTGTAGTGTGGCACTTGTTGAGGCGTATAGAGTTGCAAGCGACCGTTTGGGTCCCAGTGAGCAACGACCGCATGAGGTTCAGTGAAACCATGGTGAACACCAGCCATGTTCCACTTTCCGTGAGAAGAAGCAAGGGGTTTCTCGACCAGAGAGCGATCACCAAATTCTTGGAACACTCGCTTTTGGACATTTGTTCGAGCCAAGTGATACTTGCCCCGCCAGTGAATTGGTTCATCGGTATCTTCCAAGCCCTTTTTGGGGTCGAACACCGGTTCGAGAACTTCGTATTCGACTTCGAACAGGTTGAGGGCTTCCATCGCCGTTGCTTCGTCAACCGCGGCCACACAGGCCACCAAATCGCCAACGTGGCGCACCTTTTCAACCGCCATCGCATGTTCGTCTTTGGTGACCGGGAGCACACCAAACTGGTGAGGTGAGTCGGCGCCAGTGGCGACGGCCAACACGCCGGGTAACGCCTCGACTTTGGAGGTGTCAATCGATTTGATCTTTGCATAGTGGTGTGGGGATCGAAGAATTTTCCCGATCACTTCGTTCGAAAGTCGAACGTCGTCACCGTACCATGCTTGTCCGGTCACCTTTGCGTTGGAATCAACCAGCGCTGTAGGTTTACCGACAGTGGTACCGGTTCGTGCCCGATCGTGGACGTGAGCGCCCGCTGGTTGGGCTTCCTTCCCGCCGACCATCTCGGGAATGAAATCTAGGTCACGGGGAGCCATCTCTGGTTTTGAACCGCCCGAACCGGGCGGTGGAAACGCTTGCTTTCCAGCAACACGCTTACCATCCTTCCGAGTGACTTTTCCGGCCCCGCCGGGTTGTTGTCGATAACCGCCAGACATTGAGATCACCTTGCGTGGCCCGGGGGCATTTGGGGTTCTTCAGGTCCGCTTGGATGCGGGTCAGGATGAGGATTGCTTGCAGGCGGGGCTGGTTCTGCCTCGCCCCTGTGAATTGCGGCTGCTGCCTGAATGGAATCGATGATTTGCTGATACCCGGTGCACCTGCACAAGTTCCCCTCAATAGCCAGAGCAACTTCATCATTGGTCGGGGCATCATTTTCATTCAACAACGCTTGTGCGGTGACGAGGAAGCCCGGTGTGCAAAAACCACACTGAGAGCCCCCATGCTCTGCAAAGCAAGACTGGATTGGTGCAAGATGCGCCCCATCGGCGAGGCCTTCAACGGTGAGGATTGACGATCCTTCGACCTGGCCCGCCAAACAAAGGCAAGAAAGACGAGGTGTGCCGTCAATCATGACGGTACAGCACCCACAGGTGCCTAAATCACAGCCGCGCTTTACACCAAGTGTGCCGACTTCGTCGCGCAACACATCGAGTAAAACCGCATTGGAAGGTGCGAGCACTTCAACCGGCCGGCCATTGACTTCAGCGGACCAAATTTCCTTCTTTGGGGCGGGTATCATTTCAACGTGTTCGGTGCCTACCATGTCTGTCGCCTACGGCGACGTGGGGAGCACCGCATATCAACCTAAGGTAGGATATTTTTCACTCATGCCCCAGTGCTCGGCCTGAGGCGCACCGACATCACATCATCTTGGCCCGCCGGAGGGTCCTTCCAGTCGTCATCACCGGGCAAAATCAAACCCTCACCAACACCGACAAGTTTGCTTGCCAAGCCTCTTTGAGTGGCGACTAATTGATCCCAACCAACCTCTTCATCGCGCCAAGATTGCCAGCGTTTCAAGGTGCGATAATTGACGATTACCTTAGCGAATAATCGCATATGCACCTTGGCAGAAAGAGGCCACCAGATGAGGAAAACGCAAAACACAAGAGCCACAGGTAGATTGGCCAACCCGTTCAGCAACCAGTGATTATCTTGCAGGAATTCATTGATTGGGCTTGCATTGTTCAGAAGCAACCATGTTGCACCGCTGGATGCGATGATCCACCACAATGGAAAGAACACAAGAGCGGACAAGACCTTGATTGTCCCGACGATTGAGCCGTCCGCCCCTTTGGCTTTCATGCGGTTGACCAGAAGGGCGTTCGCTTTGTACGGCACGATGTTGCCAAGCATAGCACCCCAAGAGATGAGTCCGAACATCCAAGCTCCAGCCCATGCCCACGAAAGAAAGGCCTTCGAAAAACCAGAAGCTGACAAACGCTCCGGGCGTGAGTCCACATCATATGGCGTGATCCCACGGCGGTCTAATTCATCAAAATGGGCTTCGGCTTGCTCGACAATGCTCGCTGCAACCTCGGGTTGGTGCTCAGCCATGTAATCCCAACCAGCGCGTACCCTTCGAGCCCCTAGGACTGCATGGGCGTAACTTGGTTTCTTCAGTTTCCCTTCTGTTTGACGAACCCGTTCGGCGTAGGCAAGACTTCGTCCTTTCCAGATGAGGGTACGCTCACGCCAGGTAGTTTTGGAAAGACTTGCTCGCTTCAATTCCACTCCAATTGCTTCAGTGACAGCGTTGACCCATGCCCTGTCGTTTTCATCCTGAACCTTGTTGTCAGCAACTTCTTCGGGAATTGGTGGGAACACCATCGACCGTTCGATCACGACTGCGGCGCGTTCCCTGAACCGCTGAGAATTTGAGTAATGCAGGCCAATCGGTACGAGTTGTGGTTCCGCAAGCCCCTGCTTTTGTGCTTCTCTTCGCGCTGCCAGAAGAATTCTCCCCGCACCAGATCGAACTTTTTTCACATCGGATTCTGTATGCGTTGTCCCTTCTGGAAAAATCATCAGACGCCCACCATTTGCGACCAATGAAGAAACACCTGCTAGTACATCTGCATTGCGAGTGCTTGCAGCGGCTTTGTCGCCTGAATCTTGTGCACGTTCCACTGGAACGCCTCCAGCAGAACGAAGAAAACGCCCTAGGAGTGGCAATTTGAACAGGGTGTGTTTGGCGATGATTGAAATTTTACCGGGAAGTGATGCATTCATCAGCATGGGGTCAATCAACCCACTGGGGTGCCACGAAATGAAAATTATTCCACCTTTCGGAGGTAAGTTTTCGTCATCGACGATGTTGATTTCTCGGAACCAAACCGTCACAAGAGAGCGGAAAAATCGGCGAGCAATTCGATACCCTCGATTGACCCGTGGATGGCCTTGGCCTACTGGGTCTTTCAGCCAACGCATGGCGCGATGAAGTCGTTATGGTTTTTATCACCATCTCCGGCGTCTGAGCCAAATTGGCTTGGGTAGGACGGTTACTCTGCCTTGGCCTCGGAAGAGGAATCCCCCTCAAACGAGTTCCCCTCTGCAGAAGGCTCGCCGGATTGTAGGGTATTGAAATCAACGCCAGCGAGGGTGCCTTCTTCCTTATCGCTGATCGCACCAACGACCATCAGCACAACAAAGAACAGGACAATGAAGGCGAGTAAACCAAAGGCAAGTGTGGTCGTTGTGATACCAGTCGAAGCCACGTCTTGGGTGACAAAGGCGCTGTCAGTGTCCATGAGCATAATGTCAATTGTAACGAGCGGGGTCGATGAGTGACCTCCAGTATCGTTGGCCTTAATTCCACGAAGCGAAATCGTATGGTTGCCTTCCAGTGCAGTCCCGGGGAGGTGCTCCAACTGGTGAATGATATCGATTGCGGTCAGTGTGCCTTCCGTACCGTGATCGAAGGAATGCACGTTTGACCAATCGTCTCGCAGATGGTTGCTTCGCCATTGAACAGTTTCAATGCCATCAGTGGCTAAGAAGGCGACTTCATCCACAGGGAACATGTGAATGCGATTGTCCATGCCGACTGGGGTGTCAATGGTCAATTGAATAGAGGCATCAAACTCGTAATCTTGTTGAGCGGCTTCCATCACAGCGTCAAGAGCACGAACTTCACCGTGGCCGTACACGTTGTTTTGCCTGTTCTTTGGAATGAGATCTTCTGCGCATGGTTCATTCGCGAACATGTAGGAACATTGTCGGTATGTGGCTGTTTCTTGCATGATGTTGCGCACATCAAACGGACTGAGATCTGGATTGGCTTGAAGCATGAGGGCCGCAACACCTGCGGCACCGGGCGTTGCCATTGAAGTGCCGGACATGTCAGTGTACTGGTCGCCGGTGTTGAACGCAACGGACATCACACTGGATCCGACATACGCCAGATTAGGCTTGATTCGTCCTTCCTCTGTTGGACCCTGGCTGGAATATACGGCAATGGCTGAATTCTTGTCGAGGGCCCCTACAGTGATGACGTCCTCTGCCGACCCCGGCGTACCGATTTGAGCGGACACACCGTTGTTGCCAGCTGCGATGAAAAGCGCAATCCCTGCTCGGACCATTTCATTGCCATAGCGATTCACACTGTCTTCTTCCGAAGAGGTCCACTCGATCGCACCCGGCCCACCAAGACTCATAGAAGCTGCTCGGATGTTGAATTGGTAGCGGTTGTCGACGGTCCACTGCATGCCAGCCATAACGGTTGCAAACGAGCCAGAGCCGCCAGCATCAAGCACTTTCACTCCAACGAGGTTAGCTTGGGGCGCCATTCCAATGTGGTCGTAATTTGGAGCCCCAGTGCCTGCGGTTGTGCCAGCGCAGTGGGACCCGTGGCCCTGATCGTCATAAGGGAAAACTTCTGTTCCGTTGGTGAGGCCAGGGTTGTTGACTGGATCGTAGAATCCGATGACTTTCGGATCGATTGTCGAGTTGTCGTCGTCCAAATCATCTAGGCTTGCATGGGCTCCATCAATGCCCGTATCGATGATGGCAACGGTTGTGCCTGCGCCATCATACCCGGTGTCTGCCCACACCATATCAACACCGTGCAATACTGCAGCGTCGCCGTTTTGGATGGTCAGAATGCCATCGAGTTCCAGCATGACCACGCCGGGTAAATTGGAAGTTTCTAGAATTTGGTCAACGTGAATTCGGCCGGCGAGCGCATCAATGTGCTTCAGAGTCCATTGGTGTTCGTAACCAACCTCTCGTTCGAGCAAAGCGATTTCTTCAGCCCCTGGAGTGTGGTCGAAATCAACGATGAGAGGGAGCGTTCCATCCTCGTTCAAGAAGATGGGGTTGTCTTTGTGCAATTCAACCATATCCCCAATACCGTTGCCATCGCGGTCAACGGTGGTTTCGACCCACCAGCCTTGTTCATCAGGTTCGTTGGAGGTCTCAACTTCAACCGGCATTGCCATAGCAACCGCAGGGAATAGAAACAGGCTCAAGCAAAGGAGAGTGAGTGTGGTTTGAATCTTCGACATATCAACGCCTCGTAGCCTTACCAATCATCATCAGTTTTTGAACCCATTGAATAAATGACTGAGCCCTCGGGCCGCGCCTTATGATTGCCAACAAACCTCTGATTTGATTCCATCAAACGGGTGAATGCTTTTATGCCCACGAATCAGACTTTTCAATATGGCAGCGCCTCGAAGAACCTCAACGATTCAAACCTTGCCTCCGTCTGCCGAACATCCAGCACAAGCCAGCACCTTGATGGCAGCAAATCAAACCCCGGCCCGGCCCATGAGGGTCAGGGCCCCAGGCGTTGCTATCGATGAAGCCGAACGTTCCTTGATTCGCTTCTCTCAGGTGATCATGCTCTGTATTGCAATTGGAGCAATTTGGTTCAGTATTTTCCGAATCGCCTTTGATGAGGATGCATCAAACAATGATTTCGCAGTCCTGTTTTTCGGCGGCATGCTCTCAGCTGTCCTTGCCATTGGATGGATTGAGGCTCAAAGTCGATCAAACGACCATCAATTGAGGGATGTCCAGGATTACATGTTGGGCATCGGGTTCTTTTTCTCGACTGTTGGAACGGTTTGGGGGGCCCGATTCATCATCGGCTTGTTTGAAGAAAGTGGCCAGTTCGGGCAGCAAGTGCTCGAAGATTCAGGAGCATGGTACCCCAATGGGAACGGCGTATACGTGCAGACATTCGCCCTGCTTGGGCTCATGGTGATTCAGTATCGAATCCTTCAACATTTCAAAGGGCAAACTACCTTTGGGTGGGCCATCGCATCCTATGCACCAATGGTTGTTCTGCTCGGTGCAGGAATGAACACTTGGCTACGCTGGTCTGGGGGGATTGTGAGTTATGAACTTGGAATCTCACTGATTGTCTTGAGTGTCGCTTCGATGGAAATGGCTTTGCGTTCAAACAATTCAATCAACCTCACCGTGATTGTGATCGCCTCGGGGATTGTACCTCTTCTGTTCGAGGCTGCTCACTCAGACGGCTTATTGGAAGCGAGCCAAAAGGGTGGCGCCTTGTCCTTGCTTGTGTTTGTGATTGCCATTCAAGGGTATTATGCATCCAAGCAAGAACTTCGGACAGATATCATCCAGAAAGCATCCTTTGTGCTCATTACTGCAATTGTCTTTGCCATGATCTATGCGAGAGCAGACAACCTCAACCTTATTCTTGGACCGCTCACATCTGAGTCGCTTGGTGGGCTTTCGTCCTACTTCTCGCTTGGCGCTGTGTTGTGGCTTGCCGTCCTGGTGTTTTACTTCCCAGCCATGCTCGATCAGCGACTTCCTTGGATACCAATTGGTCTGGCATTTGCATTGATGATATTACCAAACGATGAAAGTGCAATTCCGTGGCTGATCACGGTTGCCATTCTCCCCTACATGTTGCTGATCTCAAAAGCAACGAGGAAATGGGTGGCAAATTCAACGCTTGCAATGACTGCAGTTGCCTACCTTATCGTCGACTATATGGCATGGGATCAGGGCATCTTACAGAGCGAAACTTTTGGTTTCAACGGGTTGCATTTCCTCGTCCCCGTGGCCTTAATCACAATCTCCGAGTTCGCCCAACGAAGGCAAAAAATTGATTTTCAAGTTCACATGTTGGTCATCGCTTGTGTCGCCCTTTCACGCGCTGTGGTTGACAGTCAAGAGTGGTACACAACATGGGTGTTCATCATCTACCTTTTGTCCTTAGCAAGATTGGGCTACTCCAGATTGAATGAGGATGCTTCGTTGAAGCAACGATGGAACGCCAGTTTGACGGCCTTGCTAGCAAATGCAGTGATGATTGCATTGATCGTTGTCGATGGATTCCAAGTACCCGAATGGGTTGAATTCCGCGGCTATGAACCGCACGTCTTTTTGATAGGTTTGTTCGCATACCTGCTTCTTCAAAACGGAAGGACGAAAGAAATGGATCTTGGGATGATGTTTGCATGGAGTGGGAGCAAAGTAAGCGGGGCCCCAATTTACGATTCAAAAACCAACACTTGGATTCAGAACACCATTGAGGATTTAGATGAAACTCGGTTCGAAGATCTATATTCATGGAGCCCAATTGCTCGGCTATCGCTCTTAGTCCCGTTCATTATGATGACCTATGGTATGTTCATCGCTCAATCCTTTGACACCTTAGAGGAAGCAAAAAACATCGTCAAAGCACCGTATGTATTGCTTTTGCTCGCAGTACCTATCGCAGGTTTAGTTTGGGAAATCCTTGCATTGGAACGGATCAGTTCCAAAGCCCGTGCAAGTGCCGTGTGGACCCTCGTCGCAATCGCTGCCCCGCCGGCATTGGTGTTCAATCGGTACCGGTCAGAAATGATTGATGACCCATTGTACATCGATAAAAACATACTACCGGGCATGATGATGCTCGATTTGATGCTCGTGATCGCCCCTCTGATTGTTGCATGGGCAATATCAAGGCAAGGATTGGACAAGAATTCGCTGTCTGAGATGGCCGATCTTAGTGCTTTGATGGGGCTCTTGGCCTTGGGTTTACTCGACTCATCTGGCGGATTGCTCATCGTTGCAATGTTAGCGCTTGTCACCTATCAGGCGGCCAAATACCGGCAAAACTTGGTCCTCATGGTATCCCCCATCATCCTCGTATTCAATTCCAACAGGTGGGTCGACTGGAACGGTATCACGCGAGGACTCACCGATGGCATTGGCGAAAGTTTCACTGAACCCTCTTGGGTCTTGGGACTCTCCGCCCTCAGTGGTATCCTCATTGTCGTTCAGATGTCCTATGTTCTCCTTGCACAATTCACCGCTCGGGCAGCAAAATCAGCAAAATCTCTTCCTTGGCTGGGTGCTTGGACATGGTTTGTCATCGGATTAATGGCAGTGTTCCCTGAACTCGGCTTCATTGAGAGCGCGTTGCTAATTTTCACAATTGCGCTGATGGTCAACAGCTGGATCAACGGCCAAGTCCAGTACCTGTCGCTTTTGTGTATCGCTCAATTCGTATCCTTGATAATCGCACTGAACGATACCTACCCCGAGTTGACTGGTCTGGATTTATTTTGTTGGAGCACACTCTTGACCGGAATGACGGCAATGACCTTTTCATACCTCCACCAAAATGGTGCGCTGTACAAGAATTTGAAAACTGCAATAACACAGACTACAGCACCAATAATCGCCGCACAAACCTGGCTGATCATACCAGAAGATTCGCAACAAAAAGAGGAACTCAACGACCAGTTCCAAATCATAGGTTACCTCGGCTTGGCGTTCAGCGTTTCAGTGATGTGGGGACTTGGCACGTTGATCGGTGCCATTTTGTTAACCAGGAAATTGGTCATCAATGGTTCGTTTAGTTTGCTTGTTTTCGCCCCACTGGTTCATGGGCTGGCGCTCTATAACTTCCTGTATCAATCTGGTATCCTATCCGATTCACTCATGCTGCAGACGGTTGGTGTGCTTCTTTTGATTGAAGGAACGAGTTTCGTCGCCCTTTCGATTAAGAACGATGCGGTGTATGATTTCGAACTCTTTGAATGGGACTCTGATGAGGTGTTCTTCGAATTCATGGACAGGCTTGGTCTTGCAGGTGTTGGGACGACGATCGCCGGTATTTTTGTTATATTCAACGATCCATCTTGGGACACCTTTGCCTTTGGTTTGACAACCGTCGTTTTGATTGGAGTTGGTATTCAAGGGTACACACCTGAATTCGACGCCAGGTGGCGCCGTGTGGTTGGTGGCTATGGCTCAATCGTCACCACTTTTGTGACGGCATCCACTCTTTCCAGCATCAGCGACACCATCGCCAATATAGGATACATGTTTGGCGCCATCGTTACGATGGGCTGGATTTTCATGAGCAGCAACCGCCTTGGAGATTCCAATGACATCTACACGCCAGACCCGAACGCAGTCATTCAACATGCAGTCATTGAATCCGAAAGTTCCGAACCTGAAGTTTCCGCACCCGTCATCCCCGAACCAGTCCTCAAGGAGGAAGAAGACGAAGAAGAA
>DAFX01000048.1:0-28634 GCA_002495535.1 Euryarchaeota archaeon UBA433 | reverse complement strand
GAGGAAGACGAAGAGGAAGACGAGGATGAAATCGAAGTGGTAGAGGAGACACTCGTTGTGTCCGAGGATGCCGTCACTAAGAGCGAACAACCTGCAGTGATCACGCCCTCGGCACCCAAGGACAGGGTGAAAACTCGGCATGGTTTTGACATCGAATTGCCAGATGATATGTTCGAGACGATTCTTTCTTCAATCGACCTCACGCCTCACGAAGGATTCCATCCAGTGGTTAGTTTTGGTCCACGTGGGGAAATTCTGTTGAATTTCGAACCAGTTAATCCCTAACCCGAGTGCCTTCCTCACCAGTCACTTCTGGCATTGAAGAGGCTGATGGATAGGCAGCCCAGTAGGCTTCACGAGCCTCTTGGTTCAAATTCATACACGCTACAACGTCCGCCGCCCGTTCTGGGAGCAATTCAGAGCCATTGAGGTGTTTGATCATCGGCTCAATGTTTGACAAATTCACCAGGCCCCACCCCGTTTGGGTGCAAGGAGCGACGGGTGAAATCGGCATCGTTCCACTCGTTGGGTCCCACCCGAAATCGGGGTACCACGCCGAGAGGTTGAGGGCCTCACGAATCTGAGCGTTGGAGACAGTAAACGCGTTCCCTTCAGCATCGCTGCCATTGACGAGAAGCTTCGAACGGAGATCTGGTGACGCGCCTGACGATGGGTCTTGGAATTCGTCACGAAGGGATTCAAGGACGAACGAAAGGATACCTGCTGTGCGAGGCGTTGCGAATGATGTCCCTGACGTTTCATGATAACCATCGATGTCGTCATGATTTGGAAGCAATTGGGTCCAATCGGCAGAGATATCGGGATATGAACCCGACATGATTTCTTTTTGATCGTCGCCTTCCTCAGCGTACCCTGCAATCCCAATCGACCATGGAGGCCCTGCAGTCGCATCTTGGACGGCAGGTGAAGGACTGTTATCAGCGGCACCCGTGTGGATTTTACCAAACTCGATCACAGCCGATTCTGTTGCGCGTTCAATGCCGGGGACTGGGACTGAACCTGGGGCTCCAAAGGAAGTGGTCAATACATCGACAAGCGGTTGGTCTGCTGCTGCTTGTACTGCTTCTGATGAAAACCCTTCAACAAAGAAAATTACGGCCATTGGATTGGCATCCAACACCGAACCGGTCACTGCGGAACCGTGACCGTCAGATGGGTCATCGAGGATTAGAATATCACTGTCGCCATCAGGCGACGTACCGATGATTTTGGTCCCGGGGAAATACACGATATCTGAGGCGGTGAGGTTGTCCCAACAACTTTCCTTATCAGCATCGTACCGTTCCTGCCAAGTGCCTTCAAACGTCAATTCACACACCCGGTTTACACCGAGTTGATCTTGAAGCCATTGAGGGTAGGTCTCGTTGGTACGGAAGTGGTCATGGTAAACGTTGATCCCGGTATCAATGGGCGCGACGACTGAAAAAGGGCGCCAGCCGTCCTCTTCTGAAGCGACTTCAGCGGTGTTTTTTACCTCGGGAGAATCATTGAAAACAGCGAGCACAGTGACAAAAGAGACCATCAATAAAGTGGAGAGCATAAGAGCAACCAACTGACGTTTGGTCATCCCCGTGAGAACGGGTTTCTCATCGAGAAGCCCTGCGTCCACTGCTGCGGCCATGTGTCTTGGTCCATACCTATTCCTCAAGAACCCTGCGCCCTATTGAAAAACCTAAACCGGCTGGCCAATTCATGAGCGACGCAGCAGACAGGTTGGTATGGATCGATCTAGAAATGACTGGATTGGATATCGAAAGGGAGTCCATTATCGAGATTGCAACCGTGGTCACCGATGGGGAATTGAACGTTCTAGCCCAGGGGCCCAATCTAGCGATAAAGGTCGCCGATCAATTGCTTGAGGGTATGGATGAGTGGAACACCACCCACCACACTGCAAGCGGTTTAGTCGACCGAGTGAAGCATGACAGCGTCTCGTTAAAAGAAGCAGAAGCAGCAACCCTGGACTTCCTTGAACAGTGGGTAGAGAAAGGTACCGCTCCACTGTGCGGCAACAGCATCTGGAACGATAAGAAGTTCATGGAGAAGGAAATGCCAACGCTCGTACAACACTTCCACTACCGAATGATCGATGTTTCAACCGTGAAGGAACTCGCTCGTCGGTGGTACCCTGAAGTGGGACGGTTCGAAAAGAAAGGTGCGCACCTAGCCTTGGATGATATTTTGGAATCCATCGAAGAATTACGATACTTCCGTACCAAGGTGTTCAAGCAGTAAACTCAGGCTCTCCAAGTTGGATCTGCAGGGTCTACACCCTTATGCAACGACATGATTTGAGCCACAACGGCTACAGCGATCTCCTCGGGAGATTCTGCACCAATGTTGACTCCAATCGGGCAAATGACCTGATCGAGCAGGGCTTGTTCGATGCCTTGATCCCTGGCCGCCTGTTCAAACGCTTGCCATTTTGACCGGCTACCAATGACGCCGATTCGCGGGCTGCTTCTTCCATCTAATGTGGAATTATGCTGCTGTAAGGTCTCAAGCAAACCAAGCAGACGAGTTTGATCTTCTGCCCAGTCATGGCCCAAAAAAAGCACGTCAGAATACGTCGAAAGTTCATCAATTCCGTGATGATTCACGAATGAATCCGTTGTCAAATGGAAATGTTGCTTCGCATTTGGAAACAGACTTGAAGCGGAAAATTCAGCCCTAGTGTCGTGAATGGAGTGGTCCCATCCTAAGGCGTCAAGAGCGGGCGCGATCGCCTGAGCGCAATGACCACCACCAATGAGCAATACGTGTGGCATGGGAACTAAAACCTCCAAACTGAGGGTCACTCGACCCCCACAAAGCGAATCCAACGGTGTTACTTCATAGCCCTTCGCCCCTTTATTGAGGCCAAAAGTGAGCACTTCACCGTATGGAAGATGCTGTTCATCGAGCATGGTACGGCACCTTTTCAGAACCGTCATTTCAAGCCCTGCCCCGCCGATGGTTCCAATCCACTGAAGATCACTGGAACGCATGGCCAGACGTGCGCCTGCCTTCCCAGGGACACTCCCCGATGTTTCAACCACACTTGCGATGACAACCTTCTGACCTTGCCCAATTTGGGTCAAAGCCCAAGTGAGCACTGCAGCAGTCATAGCGGGCCCTCGTAGCGCTCACACATACCATTTGCGCCAAACCGATTTGCCTAAATCTATGATTCAAGATTCAAATCTTGAAGAATGCGAAGGTCCTCTGGACGATCGATGTTGAGCGCAATATTCGGGGCATCGACCTCCACGAGATGAGGTGAAATCAGATCTCGAAGTGGGGTTTCAGGAGGTGCTGCAAGCACCGCTTCAACGTCTGGCGAGTGCAGCAAAAGCGGATGACCTGGGCGCTGTTTGTAAGCCAAAGTGGAAGTGTGCTCTTGCTCAACGAGCTCAAGGACATGCTCCATTCGCCACCCTGGCCTATCCACAGGGGCAATGACCACTTTTCTCGGTGTTCTGCCCTTGTCTCCCATCAACGACAGAAGCCCCTGTTGTACGGTTCCAGTGCGCCCTAATTCTGGATTTATATTGACGATCACTGAGGCACCCAATGCCTGTTTCATCACTTCGAATTGCAAGGATTGGCGCGTCACAACAACCACAGGGGAGCATCCAGCATCCAGCAAGCGTTGCACTGCAAGACCAACCAGAGTGTGGCTCCCGACAGGGACGAGCGCTTTGGGTTGGCCCAAACGCGTGCTCGCACCAGCTGCAAGAACAAGGGCTGGGCAACCGCGCGGCATGACTCGCCCTGGCTCGCCCCTAACATTGCCTTTTCCTCTTCTTGAAATACACTCACGGATTTAGCCTCCGATGTCAAAGAAGCAAGATGGCTTTACAGAGCCTGAAAAACGCTCAATGGAACTCCTGTCAAGCATTGTTGATGCAAACGATTGGGTCCAATCGATCCTCGAGACAAACAAGCACATTCGACTTCGAGTACGCGGAGAGTCCGGCCGTTGGTACGAGGTTGAAGCGAAAAAAGGTGGCGCCCACGCGAGGTACCATCGGCAGGAGTGGGGAATATCGGTCCGTGGTGGGGCTCGAAAAAGAGATATTATTCATCGTAACAAGTACTGTGCGAATCTATGCATCAATCTGATCGGTTCGATGAAGGTGCCACTAGGAGACAAAATTGCTTCTCTGTGCCTTGCCTTGCACAACGACCGAACAACGGCAATGACCATTCCTTTGTTGGCTCAGTTTATTGTGGCTTCACGCGAGCATCTGACTAAAGTCGCGGTGTTTCAAGACGAATACATTGTCTACGAATCGATGCTTGCAGACGATTTTATCGGCCTTGATGAAGCACCACCAGAAGAAGGTGAAGTGGATTATTATGACGGTATGGCCGAAGATTACAACTTCTGGGAAAATCAATTGCTCGATACCGGCGCCGGCATTGCAGAACCCCCACCAGAACCTGAACCACATCCAATGGCAATCCAGCTAAGCGAAATCGAGGTTCCGCCGCTCACACCTGAAGAAATTGAGGAACAAAAGATGTGGGTAGATTATGAACGGCACATGGAACACTTGGCCCAAGAAGCACATTGGAACGATCATCGAAGGAATCACGAATCAGGCTCATAGATCCTTGGTAATTTCCCGTCCAATAATCATCCGTTGTACTTGTGATGACCCCTCGTAGATCTGCATGACCTTGGCAGCACGCATCAATTGTGCGACCGGGTATTCCTCCGAGTAGCCATAACCGCCGAACACTTGAACGGCATCGGTTGATACTTCCATTGCAGTATCAGCTGCAAAGCGTTTGGCGTGGGCTGCGGATTCTGTATTACGAATGCCAGCATCGGACTCAGCCGCAGATTTCCAGGTGAGCATTCGAGATGCCTCAATCTTTGTCTTCATATCAGCGAGCATGAATTGTATGGCTTGGTGCTGGTGGAGCTTTTTCCCAAACGTCATCCGTTCCTCTGAATACCTCAAAGCGTGCTCGTATGAGGCACGGGCCAAACCGGTAGCGTGCGCTGCAATGTTCGGACGGGACATGTCAAAGGCCTTCATTGCGTTCATCCAACCTCCCGATTCCGAGCCTCCAATCAGGTTCTCAGAAGGTACGCGTACGTCATCGAAGGTGATAGAACGGGTGTCAGAACAGCGCTGGCCCATATTGGTTTCCTTCTTGCCAAGTCCAAATCCTTCAGTGTCTTTTTCAACCACAAACCCCGACATCCCACGGTAGCCTGCATCCATATCGGTTTTGGCGAGCACAAAGAAGAAATCAGCGTGACCTGCTCCTGTAATCCACATTTTTGAGCCGTTGATGATGTATTCATCGCCATCGCGTACAGCGCTTGTTTTGCATGCTGCAACATCGGACCCTGCACCGGGTTCTGTGACCGCATATGATGCAAGAGCACCCTCTTCGGCGACTTTGCGAAGCCAGATATCCTTCTGTGCATCGGTTGCCCCTGTGATGATCGGTGCGCATGCGAGGGCGGTTGCATAGGCTGCTGTGGCGAAGCCCGGGTCACCCCATGCCAGTTCTTCATTGACGAGAACCTCCTCGATGGAGCCAAGCCCCGGTCCGCCATAGGCCTCAGGAATATGGAGGTTGAGAAGACCCATCTCGTGAGCGGCTTGGATGGTTTCCTTGGGGTAGGTAGAGGAAGCGTCCCAATGCTCTGCCTTGGGGCGGATTTCGTCCACTGCAAACTCGTGAGCAAGTTCCTTGAGCATTTCCTGCATTTCATCAAGTTGGAAGTTGACCATGTTCACGGGAGGAGGCCTCCCTTTATGTCTCCTTGTCTCCTCAGAAGGCGAGGATACCGCGACGGTGCAGTTCAAGTGCAATGAGGAAGGCTCCATAAATGCTGATCATGACCCATCCCTCCCATTTCCTGAATTCATAGGCTGTGCGCATCATCAACAAAGCAGTGAGGCATCCTACAACTGTAAATGGCATGATGATGTAAATGATGAGATCGTGACCTGCATCAGTGATTGCCAGAGGCGCGATTAGGCCAGCAATACCAATCGAAAAGAGCGGGTCTGTGATGTTGGATCCGATCAAGGTCCCGATGGCCACACCTTGGCTTCTTTTTGCCGCCATCAATGCAATGGTCAATTCCGGTAAGGAAGTACCTATTCCAGAGACTGTAGTGCCAACAATGGCATCCGAGACGTTCAGTTCAAGCGCAATAACTTGAGCATACTTAACCAGTTGCTCTGCCGAAAACACTGCAAAAGCAAGCCCAAGAACAACCATGACCAGGTAGGCAGCTGTGCTCCAGGAAGACCCCTGTAAATCCGCAGGGTCCATATCGGCCATTTCCTCCGCTTGAATCTCTTTTCGATTGGTTAACAACCAAGTGATGTAAACGACGTATAGGGTGACCAAAATTCCCGCTTCCCAGTGTTGGAGGGTTTTTTCTGTGATCAAGAAGAAACTGAGGATCAGAACAGAAAGAAGCATGATCTGACCGTCTCTTTTGAGCCAAGATTCACGAATTTTGAGACCTCGATTGACAACAACAATTCCCATGATGAGGGTGATTTGCACAAACACTGAACCTAAAATGCCACCAATAGCGAAGTCAGCGAGTTCTGGCTGTTCAGCGATATTACTTGCTGCTGAACCTGAAACGAGGATCTCGGGCAGTGAGGTCCCTATGGATACAATGGTCAAACCAATGACCACTTCCGGAAGGCCACCTCTTCGAGCAAGACCTTTTGCCCCTTCGATGAAGAAATCTGCCGAGAAAATCAGCAAGAAAAGGGCTAAAACTGCGATGCTCAGAGTCACTGCGATGTTATTGACGCTCGCCTCGCTTGAGATCAATTTCACCGCCATAAGCCCGAGAAAGAGAGCCCCTGTGGTGATCAATGTCTGGAAATGAATCAATTGTGGGATCCCCATCACCTTCTGATCCGACCCCATGATGATTCCTAGAGCCCCTCCTTCTTCACCATTCTGTTTGCAATCCGATTCAAGATGGTGATTCAAAATGCACTTAGGCTTGACTCAATAGTTCGTGATTCATGTGGCGCCGCATTAGTGCCGAATTCATCGGCACTTGGTTCATGGTCGGGGTTGGCTGTGGAAGCATTGCCCTTGGGGCCCCCGGCTGGCTTGTTTCTTTGGCCTTTGGGGTCGCGGTTACGGTTGCAATCTTGGCCTTTCAACCCATCAGTGGGGCGCATATCAACCCCGCAGTGAGCATTGCTTTTGCTAGGACTGGTCATCTTGAGAAGGAGATGCTAGCACCCTACATCGCTGCACAATTAGCGGGTGCCTGGGTTGCTGCATTCATGCTCAGTGGAGCAGGACCAACCCAAATCGCCTCTGAGATTAGCTTCACCGTAGGGGTTGCAATTGAAATCTTCATCACCTGTGTGTTGATGGGATCGATCCTTTGGATTGTGGTCAAAACCGAAAGCCACATCCCCATTGCCTTCTTTGTTGGAGCCACGGTTGCCATACTGGCCTACGTGTTTGGTCCAATGACGGGTGCCTCGATGAACCCAGCCCGCACATTTGGCCCCAATATGGTCCAAGGACTCTACTCTAGCCTGCCGTTCTATAGTTTAACCACCATCACTGGTTCGCTTCTTGCAGCTGAACTTTATCTGCGCCTTTACGCGTCTAAGCACGCTCAAGATTGAGCAATAAATCGAGCCATTTCAATCACATGGGCGACCGAGGGAACTGTAAAATCCTCGAGTGGTGGGGAAAACGGTACGGGTGTGTCAAGCGCTCCAATCACGACAGGAGCCGCTTCCAAGGCATAGAAGCATGAATCCAAAATTTTGCTCTGAACTGTATGACCCAAACCACCGTTCCATTGCCCTTCTTGCAGCACCATAAGACGACCGGTACGAGTGACGGATTCAATGCAAGTTTGTGCATCAAAAGGTAACAATGTGCGTAGATCAACAATTTCGATTTCAATGCCTTCCTTTGCTAGGGCATCAGCTGCTTGCTTGGCGACGTGAATCATTGAACCCCATGTCACCAGCGTGAGATCTCTACCGCCTCGGATGACGGCTGCTTTGCCAATCTTGTAACGTTCTGAGGCATCAATTGCTGCCTTGACAGGTTCGACATCGACTTTTTGATTGATATTTTGGCCCCATCCGGTCAAGCCACCTCCAAGCCCGTACAAACCAATGTGTTCGAGCATGATGACTGGGTCATTCAGTTCTGCAGCCTCCATCAACAAGTCATAGGCGTCTTGTGGCGAACCTGGAGCAATGACCACCATACCCGGATCGTTGGCAAACCAAGATTCAATCATATTGGCGTGGAACGGTCCAGATCGTGTTTTGGCACCAAGTGGGACACGAATGGTCATCGGACAATCCGCGCCCCAACGCCAACGAAGCATTGCGGCGTTGTTGATGAGTGCATTATAGCCAAGGGCAGCAAACCCTCCGAATTGAATTTCAACCATTGGACGCATGCCTGAAAGCGCTGCGCCAGTCCCGGTATGAACGATGACTGCTTCACAGAGTGGCATATCAACCAATTTATCAGAATGCCCTGCGTTCTTCAACGCCATGTTCATTCCAAATGCTCCCGCAACCTCCATGTCTTCACCGATGAAAACACATTTGTCACCGTGGCGGGTTGCAACATCCGCCATGGCCTGTTGAATCGCTCTTGCATAGGTCCAGCCTCCTGATTCGGCATAGACAAGGCTGGTCTCGCCGACGTCCATAGGTGCAGGCGCTTCGGACCCAACACGTTGTGTCTGAAGCCGCTTAAATCGCTCTTGATGGGTTTCGGCATCGTTGAGGGTCGTGACGCCTTTGGTCACGCTAAGTGGGTCAGGCCACGCCATTTCAGTGACATCGAGCAGTGCTTTGTCCACAAGATCTTGTTCTTCGCCCTCCATGTTGGAGATGGCCACTTCATCGACACCCAAATCCAACAAAAGTTGGCGGTGTGTTGGAATCGGATCTTTAGCTTCCCAATACGCCAAGAGATCACGATCGACGTACCCGGGGGGTGTTCCTGACTCGTTTCCAAGGTAGAGATCGTCATGATGGTGGGCATGGCCACAGCCACGCATTGTTTCAACGTGGATGAGGGTCGGTCCACCGCCCTCCATTGCAAACTCACGAGCCACAGCAGCACTGGCATGCCACGCAGCGGGATCTGAACCATCAATCGTCCAAGATGGGAACCCCATGGCGACCGCTTTGTCCGCCCACACTTCGACCCCAGATTGCTTTGCTGGAGGGGTGTCCAAGGCAATTTGATTGTTTTGAAGAATGTAGCAAATCGGCAATCCACGCGCACCGGCAAGGTTCATCGCCTCCCAGAACTCACCTGAAGAGGAAGCTCCTTCTCCAATGCAAGCCACATGGAATCGATCGATTTTTTGTCGCCAAGCGGCGAAGGCCAATCCGGTCATTGTTACGCTAGCGATGGGTAACGGAGCGGTGGGTGGGAGCACGCCGACATGCCACGCACCAACGTGGAGATCGCGCCCCCCTGCATTTTCCCAGCCACCATTTTGATTGGAGCCTGCTTTGCCCAAGTTGGCCGCCATGACGTCCAAAGGCGTGTCACCCATGGCGAGTCCAAGTCCAACATCTCGAATCATTGGTGCGATCAAATCTCCATCGTATCCATTTCCAGGTCGAGCATCTCGTGGAGCATCGATCTGGCGGTTCAACGCGGTAGCAACAGCCACAACGCCTTCTTGCCAAGTCGATCTGAAGCCCTTACCACCAAATGAACGGCCATCAGGAGTAGGCATACCATCCGTGTAGATGGTCTTCAAATGAGCATCCAATTTTCGGGTTCTGGTCATCAATCGCTGCCATTCGAGACGATGACCAATCCCAATCGCCATGTAATGGGCGAGCCGTCTGAAGGTGAGGCGTAAATCGATCAAAAAGTGTTGAGAGCGACGGTCAAGGAATTGATTCATGCTGCGGCGTGGAATGACTTCAACCGCTTCATCGCCTTCCATTTTGGCCTTAATTTGGGCTTGAAGTCCACGGTGAACTGCCTCAACAAAGCGGTTCGTGAACGCGTGCCATGCATCCCCTTCAAACTGATCTGGTTCATTTTCAATCAGCACATCCCAAACGTTGGCAACCAAGAACAAATGACCATCATGACGCTGAGCTACGAAGCGCAACACCTCAGTCCGTGCAGCATCGGCGAGCAAGGGCTGATTGAACTTGAGTGCTGCACTCGCCCTCCAGTTTGAACCGTGAATTACTGGTAAGTCGCCTTGGCTCATGGTTTGGCCAACCGTCACCCAAATACAAAACCAGCGGGCGCTAAGCGATGCTCAAATCAGCCTCAATCTTCATTCGCCAAGTCCAATGCGCCGCCTAAGGCCTGCATTGAAGCACGGGTGACGTAGACCGTGGCAAGGATCGAGGTAACAATGCCCAGAGCGAGCATTGCGGTGCCTGCAGGCGATGTTTGGACACCCTCCAAGGCGCTCCGATTCAAAGCAAAGGCTCCCAAAGCGTGACCGTAATATGCGTACGCAAGCGAGTAAATGATGCTCGAAGCGTTTGAAGTCATGAACACACGAAAGGAAACTGGGCCCGCTGACATGATGTAATTAAGCCATTCATCTGGAATCAAGGGCGAAAGGCGCACGAGCACGGAGATCCGCATGGCGTCTTCAGCCAGAGCCGTTTCCATTCTCTGCATTTTTTCGTCACTGGAAATTGAAGCCGAGATAGCATCCCGAAACAGCCACCGACCCAGAAGGAACGCCACCATCCCCCCAATCATCGATGCAGCGTAATTCACCAAGGTTGCGATCCAGAATGGAAAAATAGCTCCTGCAGCGACTTTGAGCAACGGAGAAGGAATGAGCAAGACAATACCAAGAGCGACCGCAAGAGCGTACAAAATTGGCCCAGTTGGGCCAATGCCCTCAAACCAGTTGATGATTGTCATTGCATCGCGAAACAGAAAAAAGCCGGCCGCAGCACAACCAATGAGCGTTACTGCACCAAACAGAGCACGCCAGCGGTAGAGGCGTGGCTGATTGGTTTTCATTTGCTGCAAGTTTTCCTTGCCGTCGATGAGTTGCATCTCAACTGGTTTTGGAATCGACTTGAGTTTACTCATTCCTCTTCCTCCGCTTCAGGCAAGGAATCCAATACGTCCTTGAGCATCTGGGCGGCGTCTTCGACTTGGGTCATGAGCGTGATGTCAGAAACGGCACCTGGACGCCCTAAATTCCACATCAAGTCAGCAACAAATTCATTGGTGAGCCGGGTCAGTTTGAGCACTTCTGGATCAATCGGCACCATTGTACTCTCGTGATGAATCGCTACGAGTTCTGGCGATTCATCCAAAATCCCGTCCATGGCCTGTTCGACCTCTTGAGCAATACCTTGTGCTTGGGCCTCAAGAATATCCTCCATTGATGATTTGAAACCTTGCTTCATTGCCGAAAGACCGGGTTTCGCGTTCCCAAGTGATTCACTGCGTTGTAATTCTGAGAAGGATGGCACTGCCCCTTTTGTAGGCTCCGAAGCGGGTGGGGGAATTGAGTCTCCATCCCCTTGGGATTGTGCTTGCAGTTCAGAACCATCTGCTTCACCAACAAGTTTGTTGAGCGCCAGTCGAAGCATTGCAGACATTGTTGACGGGTCGAGTTCGTCGTTGACCTCAAGCCCTTCCTCGCCCATTTGCCCCAAGATTTCGTCAATGAAGCTGCTGTCTATTTTTTCTGGACCAACCAGTCCCTTCAACATCGGTAATGCCCAGGTGCTATCGCCCATTGTCATTGAGACATCGAAAGTTCCACCGCTGCCACCTCCCGTGTTAACCTCCGCTGGTGGGGGCACGAATTGCTTCTTTGTGTGCCTGTGAAGTTGTTCAACGAGGGCGGACATATCAATTGGTTTGCCCATGACTTCTGCCACACCAGCTTGTGCAGCACTGACAAGGTATTCTTGACTGGTGTTGCGAGAGAGGATCACAATTCGACATTTGAATGCAAACTCCGGGTCGCCCATCAAGCGCTGAGAAGCATCGATGGCATCGCCGTTTTTCCATTCGCTGTCAACCAAGACCACTTCTGGCATAATTGCCAGCGCGGTACCCTCCGCCTGCCTGAGTGTCCCAGCACGAGTGATTTCGAACCCTTCTCGTTCTAGCGTGTTAGCGAGAAGGCTTCGGCGACCTTCGTTTTCATCCGCTACAATCACTTTGGCCATCGATTCCCCTCCCTTTGCTGGTGAGGGGTCGCTTTGGAGTCTTGAACCTCACCCTCTAATTGGTGCAGAGGAAGGTGATTGAAAAGCAATCAAACAAAGCCGAAGAGGTCAATTGATGATTTCCTCGGGGTGAGCGCGTTGCCAAGCGAGGATCCCACCATCCAAATTGAATAATTTTGAAGCGTCCATTCCTGCTTGAATAAGCAACATTGCAGCAAGTTGTGAGCGCATGCCACTCTTGCAGTGAATCAGGATATCGTTATCCTTGGGCAACACATCCAGTGCCGAGAGCACGGAATCATGTGGAACATGATGGTTGCACGATGCGACATGTCCCTGTTCGTACTCCATCAAAGAGCGGACATCAAGGACGAAGGGCGCCCAACCAGATGCACGTCGCGTGGAGAACTCTGCCATCGAGATGTTATCGAACATTGTTCCTGAATGGGAGGCTTCCCCCTCTTGAACTGAACGCTTTGGATCGGCCAATGTGCACCATTCAGGGGCGGAAAACATCGCTGATACCAAATCAAGATTTTTTACCCGTTCCTGTTCAGGGTTGTGCTTGAAAGAAAGTTCGGTGAATTTCATTTGTTCAGCATCGTACAACAGGAGGCGCCCGGTGAGGACTTCACCAAGATCAAGAATGATTTTGAGCGCCTCATTGGCTTGAATTGAACCGATTACACCTGGAAGGACTCCAAGAACGCCCCCTTCTGAACATGAAGGGACGCTCCCTGCCGGCGGCGGGTTGGTGAACAAATCCCGGTACGTCGGGCCACCCTTGAAATTGAAGACGCTGACCTGCCCTTCGAATCGATATATAGAACCGTATACCCAAGGGATTTCTAGGAGTGAGCAAGCGTCATCGACAAGGTACCTTGTGGGAATGTTGTCGGTCCCATCGACAACCAAATCCCACCCATCTGAAAGGATGTCAAGAGCATTCTTTGGAGTAAGGCGAGCATCGTATGTGATCACTTTAATCTCGTCATTGAGGCTTTCTAATCGCTTTTTGGCCGAATTGACTTTCTTCTCCTGAATCGCCGCTTGTGAATGAATGACTTGCCGCTGAAGATTAGAAAGAGCGACTGAATCATCATCGATGATTCCCAAACGGCCAACACCGGCAGCTGCGAGGTAAAGCAAGACCGGGCTTCCCAAGCCACCTGCACCGACGACGAGGACATTGGCTTTGTGAATTCGATCTTGGCCCGCTTCACCGACGCCTGGTAACGCCACATGACGAGCGTAGCGAGGAGAATGATTCATGGCCTCACCCTTTGGTTAAAATCCAGCAAGCATCAGCAGGATAATGAACCCACCAATGAGAAGCAGCACAACCGCCATGAGCGTCGTCACAATAGCTGAGATAACTTGCGCCGCACGTGCTGTGGCGTGATCAGGATGGTTTGGTATGGACTTGGTAATAGCAAGCGCTTTGTTGGCCATGATCAGTGAAATGGGAGCCATCAAAAACGGTAAGCCAATCAATAACCCTCCCACAACAGAAACGAGGGAAATCACGAGGGCGGCTGTTGCGCTGGTTGGTGGAATGACAGACATCATCGGTTGATTTGTCTGATAGGGAGCAAAATTTTGGTTTTGAGCAGGAAGTGGAACTTCACCTCGTAGAACTTGAGTCGGAAGTGCGTTGGGTTGTGCAGTTGTCTCCCACGGGGATTCATTCTGCGGGTTTTGGCCAGACTGCATGGTTGGTGCAACCCCAGTTGCGACATAAATTCAACGGTGATTTCAAAGATGGTTGTCTTCGAGCCACTTTTCAACATCGATAGCTGCCTGACAGCCCATTCCTGCTGCTGTGATCGCTTGTTTGTACCGCGTGTCAACGACATCTCCGGCGGCGAACACACCCTCTACGGAGGTCATGGTGTGGTGCTTGTGCACGATATAGCCCTCATCATCGGTTTCAACTTGGCCATCGAGGAATCCAGTGATTGGTTTGTGCCCGATGGCAATGAAGGCCCCGGTTACATTCAGAGTTTCTGTCGTTCCATCGCGGGGGTCTTCTAAAATTGCGCCCGTGAGGCCTTTTTCATCCGACAACCAAGACTTGACCTGTCTGAACGTTTTGATTTCTATTTTTTCATGGTTAACTGCACGTTCGTACATGATGGTCGAAGCCTTGAACACATCTCTACGATGGACCAGAGTGACCTTTGAAGCGAACCGGGTGAGGAAGGTTGCTTCCTCACAAGCCGAATCTCCGCCACCAACGACCATAACTTCCTCGTCTCGGAAGAAGGCCCCATCACAGGTCGCGCATGTAGAAATCCCACGTCCTTTTTGTTCCTCTTCACCAGGTTTGTTGAGCCAAATGGATTCTGCTCCGGTGCAGACAATAATCGAATGCGTAAGGAACGTTTCTCCCTCGACAACAACCTTGTAAGGACGCTCGGAAACATCAACAGATTCGACGTTCTTATCCTGAACTTTCAATCCAAACCGTTCAGCCTGCTCGCGAAGTTCCATCATCATCTCAGGCCCTCCGATCCCCTTCGGGTATCCGGGGAAGTTCTCTATGTCGGAAGTAAGCATCAACTGACCCCCGGACATGTAGCCGGCGAACATAAGCGGATCGAGCATAGCACGGGCTGCATAGAGCCCTGCAGTGTAGCCTGCTGGACCCGAGCCAATAATGATGACATTGTGTGTTTCAGACATGAGGGTGGTCTCCAACAACTCTCTATGGGTGGGATTCACCTCTTGAACATTCACATCGGTTCCTCTCATCAAAACCGTGGAAAAGAAACAAGTGAATCTATTTCTTTTGTACCGCTATTCGCATCACAGCATGGTTGCGATTGCTGCGATTGCTGCTCTGGCGTGCGGCTCGAGACGTGGTTCAATGTGTTCCGGCTCTGCCCCGGGTCCAATGATGCCGAGCCCAACGGGCTTTTCGTGAACCAACTGCAATTCAATGATTGTTTTTATGACAGCTTGGCCCATTGCCAACCCGTGTTGAGTTTGACCTTTCTCAATGATCCCAAGGCAGGCGGCGCCAGCGATGTTTTCCAGACTCAGCAATCGATCGATGGCCAAAGGAACTTCCATGGCACCTGGTACCCAGACAATCTCTGCAATCTCTAATCCGTGCTGAAGTGATTCCTCTTTTGCCCATTCGAGCATGCGTTCAATCTCGTTTTTATGGAACGATCCGCAGACAATACCTATTGATTGGGTCATGTTTTATTCTCCTTTTTTTGTGCAAGAAAGCGTTCAACTGTAGCGACAATAGTTTGGGTTGTTGAATCGATTTCCAAATTGACCGCGTCGCCAACACTGTGTTGGCCAAGCGTGGTGAGCCTCAGAGTTTCTGGAATAATGTGCAGTGAAAACTTACCGTGTTCGACCTTGCCCACGGTGAGTGAGATGCCATCCACGCCGATGTAGCCTTTTTCGAGGATGAACTTACGCATTTCATGAGGCACCAATATCTCCAGATTCATACCTTCTCCAAGCGATTCAGTGGATTGAATGAGGCCTGTGCCCATGATGTGCCCTGAGAGCAAGTGACCACCAATTTCATCGCCAAATGAAAGGGAACGCTCCACGTTGACAAGATGGCCGACTTCGAGTTCACCCAGGCTTGTTCGTTGGAGGGTCTCTTCGATCACATCAAATTGCACCTCTTGATTTTGAATTGTGGTTGCAGTCAAACAAACGCCATTGATGGCAACGCTCGCCCCAATCGCAAGATCTTTGGTACTTGGCAGAGCAATGACGAGCGTTCTAATCGATGCTCCATTGATGATTGAACGGACTTCACCTGTGCCTTGGACGATTCCAGTAAACATCACTCGCCCTCCTGTGATGAACGAGACAACTCGAGGATTCGTGCTATGATTTTGCGAGTCCCATCCAAATCTTCTGAGAGGCCTTCGACGCGTGTGACTTCGATGTTGGCGTAGCCCAAATCATTCAACCGAGCCCGAATCCGATCTTCCGCATGTTCTTGGTCGTACCCAAGCGCAATGACATCAGGATTGATCGAAGGGAGGATATCAAAAATTGGCACATTAGGAGGATTTCCTATCAGCGCCGAGTCCACCGGCTTAAGCCCCTGAACCATGCGCAGACGAAGGTCTTGGCCGGTGACTGGTTCGTGCTTACGCTTGCGAACGGTGTCGTCATGCGCAACGACCACTGTAAGATGATCGCCTAGGGCTTTGGCTTGTTCCATGTAATGCAGATGACCTGCGTGTAACAGGTCAAAAACGCCCACTGCCATCACGCGCTTCATTGCCTCACCAAATGATTTGAAAATGCCTTTGCACAAGGTTCTACCGGCGACATTCAGATGCCAAGTGCTTCGATGAGTTGGGCACCCTCAAGAAACGGAATGCCCCGTTCTTGAGCCCAAGTACGGGCGTCGTCAACTGAAAGGGCATAATCGCCCTCTGGTTGAAGCATCTCTGCGCCGATGACGACCGGCGTCATACCCGCCAAACGAGCCAAGCCCACTGCGAGTTCTGTATGGCCCTGGCGTCGTGCCAAACCACCTTGAGTTTCCCTGCACACAGGTATGTGGCCCGGGGTACGGAATTCTTTACCAAGTGCGCGTTGTGCTTCTTCGCCTTCGATGCCTGCCTCAATGAGTTCTGCAGTGAGTTCCGCAAACCTCCGGGTGGTAAGAGCACGGTCATGATCAGTAATGCCCGTGTAGGTCTTACGATGGTTAAGTGAGAGGGTGAATGCTGAACGAGCGTCGTATCTCAAATCGTTGGTGACCAACTGATTGAGTACTTCGTAATCATTCACCAGCGCCTTGTGAGTGTGGAGGTCTTGAAGGAATGGGAGTGAGAAGCGTTCACCGACATCGTGCCCGATGGCAAGGAACAGAAGCCCACCACAGTCGAGACGCAATTGACGCATTGTCGCGGGTTCAGCGCACTGCCCGGGAAACAGCAAATCTGTCTCTCCTTCACGCTTTTCTGAATCGAAGAGGCAGACGGGTTTCCCGCTTTGGAACGCCTTGATGGCAGCTTGTATTTGCTCGTCCATGTCCGTTGCTCACCGGCTGGAGTTCATGAAGGGTCGTATGGTATCACCGCTGTGTGGGGCCGAGAAACTGAAGGTTTTTGCGGACAGCCAACGGAAAGGGGTTATCATAGGATGTCCCTTGGCCTGTACCTGCGGGGATGTCAATTATGCCAGTAAAACTCGGACCTGCAGGAGTTCCCTTGTCATGCAAGGGACGTACAATCGTTGAAGGAATGGACGACATCATCTCCCTCGGACTCGAAACTATGGAAGTCCAAACGGTGCGCATGGTCGCTCCAAACCACTTTGAGCAATATTGGCAAGCTGGAGTTTTGGCCAACAAGACTGAGTTTGAGATGAACATCCACGGCCCTTACTATTCGGAACTGCTCGGCAACCGTGTTGAGCGAGGACGATCCCTGGCGAAAATCGAGTCGACCTTGCAGGCTGCTCGAACCATCAACGCTCGCCACATCACCCTCCACGCTGGACATTACGGCGGCATGAGCCCGGGATCTGCAGCAAACGAGCAAGTTGCAAATGTGTTCGCAGGTGTCGTGGATCGAGTTGCTGAAATATGGCATGACGATGAAGATGAATTCCCCGTGTTCCCTTGGATAAAAGACGGAACGCCCTCAAAAATTGGTATTGAGACATCGGGACGACAAGAACTCTGGGGCAGCCTCGAGGAGGTCTTGGAAGTCGTCAACCACGTC
Organism: Euryarchaeota archaeon UBA433; assembly: GCA_002495535.1. GTDB lineage: Archaea > Thermoplasmatota > Poseidoniia > Poseidoniales > Poseidoniaceae > MGIIa-L1. Next base: position 10,720 of record DAFX01000048.1, on the reverse strand, counting down.
GAAGGGACAATCCCAGTTCTCAACATCGCCCACATCCACGCCCGCGGGCACGGCAAGATGCGAACTTCAGAAGACTACGGGGAGTTGTTCGACCAAGTGCGGGAAACCATTGGAACCAAAGAGTTCTACTGCCACTTCTCGGGTGTGGAACACCGCACTGGAAACGCAATGCATTACACTCAAATCAAGAAATCCGATCTCAACTTTGAACCGCTTGCTGAATTCATTGTCGAAGACGGAGGTTGGTTGGACATCACCCTCATTTCTGATTCACCGCTTCTCGAACACGATGCAATGTACATGTTGCAAAGCATCGAGAAATCACGCCACCGACAACTCGAACGGAAGGCGAGAGAGAATCGCCGACGTGCCCTTGCCGCTCAAACCGGTACAACCCCTGCAGCTCTCGCAGCAAAGGAGGCTCAACAAGCGGCTCTCCGGCCTGATGCCCAACCAGGAGCAAAGAAGGAAGAAGCAAAGCCGGCCCCAGAACCGGCAGCAGAATCTCCAAAAGAAGAGAAGAAGCCTGCAAAGAAGGCGCCAAAGAAGAAGCCGGGCAAGGCCAAGGCGGAAGAAAAGAACGACGATGTCTTTGATTTCGAAGAAGACGATGATGACCTCTTCTGAGGGCTCGGCAAGGTCTCAGGTCCTTCCTAAACCACCGTTGTCACAACAACAACCGAGGGAATCAACATAAATGAAGTGGACAGCGTTCACTTTGTTCGCCATGGCACACATTGCAATTCTTGGGCTAGGAAACTGGGGTACAGCCATCGCTCGTATGTGGCTTGCAGATGGACATCACGTCAAGGGATGGACCATTGAGCAAGAAGTCTACGAATCCATTACGATGGATGGTGTCAACAAAAAATACCTCCCAGACCACCCCGTCGAAGGCATGGAAGCAACAATGCACGTCGAAGAAGCATTGGATGGTGTCGAAATTGTTGTTCTTGCAGTTCCATCTTCTGTGATTTTGGACGTCGTTGACCAGGTGATTCCACACCTTCGGCCGGGCCATGTGTTGCTTGATTTAGCAAAAGGACTCGCTCCCGGAAACCAACTGATCTCTCAAGCCATTCATGAAAAATTGAATGCCGCAGAGAAGAACAATCCACTCGCTGTCGTCACTGGCCCCACAATCGCCCCAGAAGCTGCGGGTGGCGTGATGACAACAGCCCTTGTGGCAAGTGAAGATGTCTCCGTAGCCAAGCACTTAGCTTCGACCTTGACAACTCAAACTTTCATTCTTCATGCTGCCGCAGACCCTGCGGGTGCTGAACTCTGGGGTGCGTTCAAAAACGTCGTTGCTCTTGCATGTGGCCTCGTTGATGGACTCAAGCAAGTCGGGACCCTCGGCGGTGATAATCTCAAGGCTGCAATATTCATGGCCGGATTCAAAGAAGGGTGCTTGCTCTTGCCTCAATTAGGCGCTCGAGCCGAGGTCGCTTTCGGCCCTGCTGGACTAGGTGACCTCTATGTCACAGCGACTTCCCCTCATGGGCGAAATCGAACAATGGGGGAAAAATTGGGAACGGGCCTAACCCTCGACCAAGCTCTCGATGAAATGCACATGGTTGCCGAAGGTGTCCGCGCAGCGCGAATGTTCGGTGAGCGTGCTCAAACCCTCGGCATACAGATTCCATTCACAAAAGCACTCAATACCTTGCTAGATGGCTATATTGATGCCGAAGAATGCTGCCGCCGAATGGTGGCTCTTCACTGAGTCGTGTTGGCTTAGAGCATCGGTGGCATTTTCACCTAAGCCCCCATGGGATGGTCATGGCAGAGGCACTGACTGAACTGGAAGCCCGAATCTTCGAATGGATTCGACAATCTGATTTTGAGACGGTTCCTTGGTCGACTGCGAAGGCTGCTCGCTCATTCAAAGTGAAGCAAGATGAAGTCTACGAAGCAGTTGCCGAACTTACGCGCAAGGTTCCAGATCGCATTCAAGTGTTCTACAAAGACGGTTCCGTCCACATCGCTGCAGAATAATCACTCGCTCTCTACGAGGGACGCTTTTGATCTCTTTGCTTTCAGCAGTGTGTTCAACCATGTTGGCTTTCTCACATCGCCCTCTTCATTGACGAATGAACGCACCATGAGTGAGAGCAGGTCGATGATGACCACAACGACGAAAATCAGCAGCAGCAAAGCGAACACTTTGTCATATTGCAAGAATTTTAGATAGGTGCTGATGTAGTAGCCAATGCCTCCTGCACCGACAATGCCGATGACCGTACCATGCCTTACATTGTACTCGAACATGAACATCAACTGGCTCAACAAGTGGTTGCCATTTTCTGGAATCACGATATTTGCAACGATGCTCGGCTTGCTGAGGCCCATTGCTCGTCCTGCTTCGAGTGGTTCGCTTGGCATGCCTTCAAACACTTCATACTGTAATTTCCCGAGGTAACCAACGGTGTAGAATGTCATTGCCAACACCCCCGAAAGTGGACCAAAACCAATCACGATTACAAACAGAATGGCCCAAATCAAACTTGGCAAACTTCGAACACCGGAAAGGAAAATCCTCACGGGCAATGAAATGTACAACGGCATCAAATTACGAGCAGCGAGGGAAGAAAGGCAAATGGCACCGATGAAACCGAGGATTGTAGAAACAAATGCGATCTTCAATGTCTCCATCATACCAAGGTAGCCGACCGAACAAAAGAATTCGATGTCTTGCTCACAAACGGGATAGGAACGGGCCTCGAGCACACTCCAATTTGGTGGCCACATGCTTTCTTTAAAAAATATAGAAAGGTTTGCTAAACCACCTTCAAGCCGTCCCCAATCCCCTTCGACCATCCCGTCCAAAGTTTGCCAGGCGAGGAAGAACAAGACCGCTAAAATTCCAAACAAACGGTATTTCACTCCTCTTCACCCCCTTTTTGTTGCGCTTCCCATTCTTCGAGCGAAAGGTCCGAAAAACTGCTGTCGTTAATCTCCCAAATTCTGGTTGCAAACGAACGGGCATTGTCTTCGTGATGCTCCACCATGATGACCGCGGTTCCTTTTTCGACAAGCTGATTGACAACACCAAGGACAATGTCAACATTGTTTTGATCCAATTCGCCCAAAAATTCGTCCGCTAACATCAACTTTGGCCGCTGGGCAAGGGTGCGTGCAGTGGCGACGCGTCGTTGCTGCCCACCCGATAGCCTGCGAACGGGTTCAGTGGTTTTGTCTTCGATTCCGAGGGCCCTAATTGCATCATAGGTGCGTTCTTTGCGCTCTGAAAACATCGATTTTGAAAAACGAATGCCGGCGCGTGCACCGATAGAAACATTGTGAGCGACAGTAGCGTGGCGAACCAACCCTAAACGTTGAGGGATATACCCTAGACCGCCTCTTTTTTCGAGGTTGAGATTAAAGTTGCCCGCCAAAGGGCGAACCAAACCAGCAATGGTCCTTACAAGGGTGGTTTTTCCTATACCGGAAGGGCCGAGAATAGCGATGATCTCTCCTTCCTTGACCGTAAGAGAGATCGGCTCAACCAACGGCTTGTCATACCCGATGACCAAGTCGTCAAGCGACAGGACAACATCATCACTCATTGCATCCCCTCGGTTCGCCCTGTGAGCAGGTCTTTTTCAAACGGTTGGCTATGTCACAAGCCAAGGAACCATGAAGGGTGTTGGAAATGTCCATGTCATATCTCCGAGGTGCCGAATCAGTCAGTAATTTCGTACTTGTTATCGAAGTAGGCCGAAATACCAGGCACATCTTCAATGAGATTGCCATAAGACCCGAGGTGATCTGCAGCGGTTGTTGCGGAGATTGCGGGTGTGTTAAGCACGGCCTCAAGAATGGAAGCACCTTCTGTTGTGTCCTTCATGGCAACAAGTGCATCCTGAACAAGGGTCATTGTTGCAGAATCCGAGGTTGCTGGGTTGTACATCACCGGGTGGGAAGGCGCGTTTCCGTAGGATGGCAGCAAAATGTAGTCCGATTCGGGTAGGCACCATGCTTCATTGGTGGAGGCATCCTCATTACCACAATACGAGGCAATCGTGGAATCCTTGGCAAAAGCAACTTCACCAACGCCTTCTGTCAAACACTTGACGGCCCCGGAATAGGAATAGTATGGCGTACCAGAATCGGGAATGCTCGCATTTTCTGTGAAAAAGTTAGTTATTGTCGAGCGAAGTGATTCCACATCGTTTGCATCCCCAATGACGTTCGCGTATCCATTCCCAATCAGGAAGCCCATTGGAAGGAGCATCCCTGCCGACTTGAGCCAGCCTGTGTGGCAGGAATTCTTACCTGCAAGAAGAGAAAATGGATCGGTGGAAGGGTCGTCATCGAGGTGTGCTGCTGCCATCTCGGAATCTTTGAGCACCACAGCATGAGCGCTGTAGTAGGTTCGCCCATCCGATTTTTGATCTGCGGCTATGGCGTCCAGGCCATACTGCTGCCAACCAACCCAAGCAGCCCCGCCGTCCATGAAGGCGATGTCTGCATTACCAAATCGAAGGGCCTGTAATGCTGCCCCTTCAGAGTCGATCGGGTACAGTGAAACATCCATGTTCAGAGTTTCACTCATGTAATCGGCAAAGCGTTGTGGATTCTCATCAACATTGGTGTAGTCGTCTTTTAGATTGAAAGCAATTACGAGTTGTTCCAGTTCGGGTTCGTCTTCAGTATCATCGCCTCCAAGGCACCCTGCGAGGGCGGTTGTTCCAACGAGGAGCGTCATAAGTAGGGTTTTTGCAATGCTTGTGTTCATATCAGTACCTTCTGGTTTAGGCCGCCCTAAATATCCCCCGTACATATAGTTTAGGCCCCCCTAAAAATAGCAATTTACAAAATAAAATAACCCAATCTTTCAAGCAGCAAGCCATTCGAGAACAAGTGATTCTGCATAGCGATCTGATGCCAAACCTGGATGAAGCACCGGGCGAACAACGACCAACATCTGCAATTCCCCTCCCAAATTTGCCTTTGCGACACAGAGGACTTCTCCAACTCGGGTGCCATCCTCAGAGGTGCTTAAGAGGCTCCTCAACTCAAACACACGAACCTCAACTTGTTCATCGACCTTTGCGGAAGTTGAAATGTAACTGTGCTTATCTTGAGTGTTGATGAGAACCATGTCCATTTCGTCTGGATCCAGACTCGGACCGGGTGTTTGTTGATCAAGCAATTCAATAGCTTGCCTCAGACGACCCTGCTCCATTCCAAACAATGCCGACAAATCAAGCGCACTCGATGGAGCACCTATTGGACCATACTGATAGGGAAGTCGCATGCTGATGGATTGAACGATCTCGACATCAAAGCCCGCATCATCGGGAAGCATGAGCCAAGTGTATTGTTCACTCGAGGGATAGGGCGGCGCATTTGGATTTTCTTTGATCAATGGTTCCCCCCAAGCCTCAGGCGCAATCGGCTGGGCGACAGGGACGAGACCGGCAAGCAGCACCATACCAATCAAACAAACGATCAGAGTCAATCGAGCTTTTTTGTGCTCGCTCCAATCCGCTCTCCCCGCAGGGCTGAGCGCTGACAGTCCGACCATGAAGGGTAACACCACAATCAGCCCCCAAGGCACCAACCAAAGCAAAAGCAGACCTCCTATTGCGGCCTCTAGGCCCATTGGGCCGAGCATTTGCCTTGCGTTGAGAGTGGCCTCTTCTCCTGCTTGATTTCGCCCTAACCACCAGATAGCAATGAGTAAACCACTTAGAACCATGATGGTGGGAACAAGGTTCCACAGTTGGCTCATGAACATCGGTACCATCTTGACGGTGATGAGGGTTGGGGTAATCCTCGGTTTTGAACGGTATATTGTCAAGTCATGACCGCGTGGCCGTACCATGGAGGGTGACTCGCTTGAACTGTCCCAAGTCGGCTTCAGGCACCGTATGAGTGAACCCTCAAGGTTCAACCCGTGGAGAAAGCGCCTTGGGCCCGGCGTCGTCAACGTCTCGCTGGAGTTGCGTCCGGGAGAAATTTTAGGACTGGTGGGTCCGAACGGAGCAGGGAAAACCACCCTTTTACGAACGATCGGGGGCATCCTCCCGCTTCAGAATGGAAAAATTTCACTCGCTTCAATGAACGAAAACGCCGCTCTTGATCGCGCTCAATTACGCAACATCGTTGGTCACATGCCAGAACAGGTCCGATGGCAAGGAAAGCAAACGGTCGAAGATGCCTTGCTTGAACTGGCAGAGATGCGAGGAAAATCCATCAAACGTGTCAAAGATCTTCTCCGACTCGTCGGGTTAAGTCAGCGCAGTGAAACCCCACTTTCAGGCCTGAGCCAGGGTATGCGACAACGGTTAACGCTTGCAGCAGCGCTCCTAGGTTCGCCCAAATTTTTACTCTTGGATGAACCACTCAACGGATTAGACCCCGTTGCTGCAACAGCCTTCATTCGATTGCTGCACCAGTTGAAAGAAAAAGGTGTCTCAATTATCATTTCATCCCACCAAGTGCATGGACTCGAAGCCATTACCGATCGTATCGCTCTCATGCACAGGGGTCAATTGCTGGCATGTGGCAGCCTCGAATCAATTGCAGAATCACTTGACCTCACCACCACAATTGAAGTGAAAGGCACCGGTGACATGCCCAAGCTAGATTGGTGCAAAGACATCATTGAAACCTCAAAGAACAACCAGGGGTGGATGGTTTCCTTACACGCATCCTCCGCAGACCAACTCTCAGAATTTATCCAACAAGGTGTTGAAGTGACCTCCTGGGCACCAAAATCACCAGGCATAGTGGAAATGCTATGTGCAGCAACTGGGATGGACCTCGATGAAGTAAGTCTTGAGATTGCTTCAGCAGCTATGCTCCCACATCGATCCTTGAGAGGTGAGGAAGAATGAATCATCTCTTACGAATCAAATCTCTGAGCACCCGTGTGTTCTGGGAGCGTATTCGTTCGACAAGAATGGCCATCATGTTTCCAATCCTCGTGTTGTTCCTGCCGGGAATGGCTTGGGGGTTCTCCGACCCGAACATTGTTCTGCCAGGGGGGCATCAACCTGAAGGCCCCATGGAAATCATGTTTTATGCCAGCCTAGGGGTGGTGTTCGGCGCCACCATGTGCGGCGTTATGCTCGCCTTCGATGGTGTCAGTCGGGATCGAGCAAGTGGTGTGTTCGAATTAAGACTCGCACAACCGATGCCTCGAACCCATCAAGCGATAGCGTTGATGCTCGGTATGTGGCAGGCGATTTTTGTTCCGGTTGCCTTGTTGATTTTGCTTTCATTTGTGATCATACGGTGGCGATTAGGCGAATGGGCTGCTTTGAGTGATGTGCTCATTCACTTGTCAGCAACAGGTTTGATTCTTTTTTGGTACGTCGTGTTCACCCTTTTGGCATCTTCACGAACCAAAGATCAGGGCACCGCCGTTGCGTTCGGAATCGGGATGTGGTTTCTATTCACATTCCTATGGGCGCTTGTAACGACAATGGTGGCATATGCATCAGGTGTTGCAATTGGGGAACAAAACGATGCTCAATGGGTGGCTCTCGAGGGCGCATTGGACCTTCTTTCTCCAAATGGCGTCTACCACCACATATTGGAAACGCGACTGGAGGATGTGGACCGTGGGGTCGCTGCCTGGCAAGCCTGGGTGATGGCATTGCTATGGAGCGTTTTACCAACTTGGTGGTTCGTTCGAAGGATGAATGATTTGCAACCTTAATGGAGGCAGCACTGGGGTTCAAAACTCCAGTGATTCTTGTGCGCTGGAGGCGAAGTGTCTTTGAGACAAGACGCCGCCGCAGAAAGCATGGCAACACGTCGTTTCGCCCAAACTTCAATCGCAATGAGCATCATCTTCCTGTTTGTGATGATGGCAGCCTCGTCAATGGTCAATGAAACCTCCATTAGCGAAACAAACGCAGAAGCACCAACAAGTGCTCGCCAAGGTTCGCTCGATGTGGATTGCAGCGGCTATAAATTCGAAGATCTCTTCTATTACAATTTTGCTTCGTTTGATATTCTTCTCGGTGAAGACTGGGCCACTGCTCAAATGAGCGCTGTCGCCTATGTCAACGGAAGCAACTCGGCAACCGTTCGTGAAAACCTCGATGAGTTGTTTGATGGCACCCCCGGCGGTAACAACTCATGGATGAGCACTGACGAGCGAGAGGCTGTTCGAGCAATTGGACCAGAATGCATCGCAGACATGGACACTCGACTTGGGATTCGCGAAGGCTTGCCGCACCGTGGCGGCGTTGACTGGAACGACCTAGAATTCGTCAAAGACGGTATTGCATTGGATGAAGTGAACCTTGTCCCATCAAACCACCCAGAAGAGCGAGATTGTCAAGACCTACTCGCATCCAGTGACTGTAAGGAAGTTCCAGTCACGGTCACCGACGACTTGCAAATCCTCATGTTCACTAAGGAGGGAGAGAACCACAATGTCCGATTCGATCAACTTCCAAACAGTGGTGTTTCTAATTTCACACTCGCACTCAACGTCACCAACATGAGTTCAGCCGGACTTGTTCTTACGTTCCCACAGTTGCAAGGATTGCGCCTGGTGAACTCCTCCATCCAAGATGACAATGTGGAAAGTACAGCCATGCCTCTTCCAGAAGCAGAGTATTTGCCTGATGGTCGCCTGAGGGTGACGCAGAGCGTCAGCTATGCACAAAGTGATTACCCAATCATTCGCAACCTTTTCCTCGACTTCACAACACAAGCCCCAGAGACAAACGAAGTCCCTGAATGGACCGCAGATGCCCCTGTTGACGGAACGGTGATCCCTTACACCGTTGGTGAGCGGAATCTAGTCTCTGGTGAAGTGACTGAATTGTGGGCAGAGGACGACAGCGGTTGGGCAATCGATTGCGAATTTGCCGACCAAGAATGGGTGGGCCAATGGACTGCTGGACTTGATGAAGAAGGGAGTCTCTTCCTTGACGGTCCTGCTGACGTGGCAGCAGATGCTCAAGTCCAAGCAGAGTGCAGCGTTGTCGATCCGTTTGGTGCTGTTTCGGTTGAAACCCGAAACTGGACCTTCGCACAACCTTTCACATCCGAGGCAAGCCTCTCACAATCAGGTGATGCAGTGGAATTCACAATCACGCCGACAGGAGTTGTCAGCGAATTATCAATCAGCGCTCACGCCCACCAAATGAATGTCATGGGCGAGATGCGAATGGCCACTATTGCATCCGAAGCATCAACACTTTCACTCCCGTTAGACGGTCTTGCACCTGGCACAGTCATGGTCATGGGGCAAGCTCAATCCAACGGCATGCTAGATTATCCATTCATGCTTGACTTTGGATTGGAAAAAGCCAGTGCACCTCCGGTCATTGAAATTGAGGTCAACCTCGACGGCACCAATGCAACTTGGGATGCGAGTTACCTCAAATTTACCTTAATTGGAAAGGTGTCCGATCCCGATGGCGAGTCTGTTGAGATGGGCTTAAGTTTGTGTGGTTATTCTACAAATGACTTTGTCCGCTCTGGAATCCTCTGGGAAATTGATGTCAACATTGTATCCTGCGCATCACAGAACCCACCTGTCACTGTGTATGACATCACCCTTGTAGCAACTGATGAATCTGGAACCATGACCACGCTACAAGTGCAAGTTCCAGACCCTTATGCGAACAACGCTGACCCAGTCGATCAGGATGATGATGTGACGGTCGAAGACAGTCTACCCGCTGTATCCATGCTCGCAACGCTCTGCGTGACTTTGCTCGGGGCTGCAGTCGTGCAAAGAGGAAGAAACGATTGAGGTTGTTACCGGCACCCTCAAGAGGAGACGGTCGGCCCCACGAAACGAGAGTGAGCATATGTTTGCAGGCACCGTCCAGTCATTGAGCCACGAAGGTGGTCTCTTGGTGTCCTTTACTGGCTCCTCTCCGGCCTTAGAGTCGATCATCATCAATCAAGACACTGGAGCTTACATCGGCAAGGTCGACGCCGTGTTAGGAAACACCAGCGCACCACTGGCCCACGTTGCGCATTTGGACCGTAAACTCGACATCCCAAGTTTGGTTGGTGTTGAGGTCAACATCCGGGCAAAAAAGGTCCGTGAAGAGCGGAACTTTGGGGATCGTGGACGCGAAAACAATCGTAACGACCGAGGGCGCAACGATCGAGGAGGGCGATTCGAACGCAATGACCGAGGGCGAAACGACCGAGGCGGACGATTCGAACGCAACGACCGAGGGCGAAACGACCGCTCGAACAACGGCGGCGATTGGGACTGTCCGAAATGCCATAACAATAATTTCGCATTCCGTCAAGAATGCAATCGATGTGGAGAGCCTCGAGGAAACAATGGCGGTCAATCCAACAACCGTGGGTTCCAGAGCGGGCACCAACATAACACTCGTTTCGAACGCAACGACCGCAACAGCAATCGCAAGCCCGGTGATTGGGATTGTCCAAAGTGTCACAATGACAATTTCGCATGGAGAACTGAGTGCAACAAATGTGGCGCTCCAAAGCCCGGCGGTGGCCAAGGCCGTTCATCTGGAAGGGACGACCGAAGATCATTCAACGATCGGGACCGCCGAGGTGGCGACCGAAGAGGGAATAGTCGACGCGGAGGCGAAGTCTTCAACGACAACGATTGGGATTGCCCCCAATGCAACAATTCAAATTTCGCATTCCGTCAAGAATGCAATCGATGTGGCGCACCTCGTGGTGGCGGCCAAAGTCGAGGCCCAAGCAGGGACGACAGACGTGGTGGTGACCGAAGAGGTGGCGGCGGATA
>DAFX01000028.1 GCA_002495535.1 Euryarchaeota archaeon UBA433 | reverse complement strand
CCCCAGGAATGGCCATCGGGCCAGTCGCTGGGAAGCGCGTAGGAAGCGGTGCAATCGCACAAAACGATACCATCATTGCCACCCGACTTGGGTGGACAAAAGAATTCAACAACACTGTGTCGGTCGACCCGATCAACAGTGCTTACATGCCCCGTTCTGGCGACCTCATCGTCGCTGTCGTGGCCGAAGTCCGAAACAACCTCTGGTTCATGAACATCAACGGACCGTTCCAAGGGCTTCTCCCAATGTCCCTCGCCCCTTGGAAGGTCGAGTTTGGGGCAGCCCGACAACACATGGGCATTGGCGACGTCGTCTTGGCACGAGTCCAAGAAGTCGATGAATGCCACAACGTGGTCCTCACGATGAAAGGTGTTGGATTGCGACGCCTTAACCAAGGAACCGTTGTCAACGTCCCAATCAATCACATCGACCGCTTGCGAGGCGAAGGCAACGCAACCGTTCAACGCCTACGGGATGCTTCTGACAGCAGAATCATCATCGGAGAAAACGGACGTGTTTGGATCGATGGCGATGCTGAAGGCACCGCATGGGCCCGCCAAGCGGTGGCTCTTACACAGGCCTCTGGCCACAAAACAACATTCGAAGCAGAATTGTCTGCTCTTGAACAAAATGCTCCAAAAAAAGGTGATGCTTGATGGGTGGATATGGTGATGTACAACTGCTACGAGACGACGGGCTACGGCTCGACGGAAGAAAAATTGACGAAATGCGACCAGTCGCAATCGAAGCAGGTGTCCTACCCGCTGCAGATGGCTCGGCTATGGTGACCCATGGATTGAACGTGGCCGTTGCTGCAGTCTATGGCCCAATGGAAGCACACCCTCGAAAGATTCAGCGCCAAGACCGCGCAGTCATTGATGTTCGATACAACATGGCTCCGTTCTCGACCAGCGACCGAATCCGCCCAGGATACAACCGACGCTCTCGTGAAATCTCAAAGGTCACCGCAGAAGCACTCGAATCTGTTGTCCTTGTGGAGCGATACCCACGATCGAAAATTCGTGTTGAAATTGAAATCCTCGCTGCTGAAGCAGGCACACGTTGCGTGGGCATTACCGCCGCCGCCGTTGCTCTTGCCGACGCTGGTATCCCAATGCGTGACCTCATCGTAGGTGTCGCATCAGGAAAAGTCGAAGACACTGTTGTCCTCGACCTCGACAAAGCAGAAGACAACTACGGACAAGCTGATTTGCCAGTTGGAATTCTTCCAAACACCGGTGAAATCGCGTTCTTGCAGATGGATGGTGACCTTTCCCCCGAGGAATTCAACCTCGCTATGGAATACAACTTCAAAGCCGCTGGTGAGATTCACGAAATCATGGTGGATGCTCTCAAGCGCAGATATGAAGGAGGTGAGAACTGATGGTCGAACTCGTACCAACTTTGCTCCGCCAAGAACTCGCTCGTCTTGCAGAAGACGATTTGCGTCTCGACGGCCGTGGTCGTTGGGAAGGCAGAGCAGTTTCTCTTGAAACCGATTGCCTCTACAACGCAGAAGGCTCTGCAAAGGTCGTCATGGGCGACACCATCGTCTACGCCGGTGTCAAGTTTGAACTTCGAACGCCATGGCCTGACCGCCCAAGCCAAGGTTCCCTCATGTGTGGAGCTGAACTCCGACCTGTCGCTCACCGAAAGTATGAGCCCGGGCCACCTTCACCGCAATCGATCGAACTGGGTCGAGTGGTCGACCGTGGAATCCGTGAATCCGGATGCATCGACATGGAAAGTTTGTGCATCGTGCCAGGCGAGAAAGTATGGGGTGTCATGATCGACATCCACGTTCTTTCCGATGGCGGTAACATCTTCGATGCCTGTGGCCTTGCTGCAATCGCTGCATTGCGAACAGCAGTGGTCCCAGCAGAGCGATTTGACGTCGGTGAAGATTACACCTTGAAGGTCAATGGCACACCGATCATGGCATCATTCACACGTGTCGGTGGGCGCTATGTTTACGACGCATCTGAAGAAGAAGAATTGGGCGGCGACGAACGCATTCACATTACCATCGGTGATGAAGGCCACCTCCACTCCCTGCAAAAGGGATTAAGAGGGGTGTTCACGCCCGCCGAATTTGCAGAGATATTCGAAGTGGCGGCACAACTGTGCGGCGAACTACGAACACTCGTGGCAAACCAGGAGGGGAACTGATTGGCAAAGCGAACACAGAAAGCAGGCGCAACAGCACGATTCGGAGCTCGATACGGTGTTTCCGTTCGACGAAATGCAGGCTCGGCATTGGCAAAGAAGAACGCCAAATACACATGCCCAGTTTGCCAATACCGCAAGGTAACACGCAAGTCTCGAGGTATTTGGTCGTGCAGCAAGTGCAACCACACCTTTGCTGGTGGTGCTTGGGAACCATTCACCCGTGCCTCAGATGCCAACAACAGAATTCTACGACGATCCATTGAAGGCGCAACAACCGCCGATATGGCGTACATCGCTCAACAAGCTGCAATGGACTATGAACGTGCATTGGCAGCCGGTGAAATCACCGAAGAAGAGTGAAACAATTTCGACGGTGAACACCGTGGCTGGCGATTGGCAACTTACTCTTGCCGTCAAGTCGAGTGACACAAGTGAAACTCGAGCCTTAGCCGATGCTTTGGCCACCGACGAGGCCGTTGTGTGGAACAAGGAACGGAGTTCTTTTTCATTCACCCTCAACGAAGCGAAGTCGAAAGATTTGCGAGCAATGTGGAACACCAGAATTCGAGGATTGATCGCTGTCGATTCATTGCTCGAAATATTAAGTGAGTCGAAGCAAGGCGAGGATTCATCTACGCCAAGCGAATGAGGTGAAACAATGGACAACATGGAACAACTCCAAGCCGTCGTAGGCGAGGTACAAGCAGCACGACAACAGGTAGCAAACCTCCGCGCTCAAGTGGTCGAGTTGGAAACTACCGTTGACTCTGTGCAAAACCAACCTGCAGAGCTGGCTCTGCACCAACAAATGGGTGGAGTGCTGGTTGAAGTTTCAGATCGTGAAGCATTGTTGACTGAATTGCAGGAAACACTCGCTACCCTCAATGAGCATCTGGTTCGTTTCACCGAAAGGGAATCTCAATTGATGGCGACCTACGAGCAGTTGCAAGCCATCATCAAAGGATCTGAGTGATCATGACCCCAACCGAGCAGGAAGAACTCCACGCATTTCATGTGTGGTTGAGTGAAGCTTGCTCTCGTGGACCTGTTCCTGTTCTCACTGGTAAAAATGGTGATATGGACACCGTTGGTTCAGCCATTGCTCTTGCAGCATCGCATCCTAATTTGATGGCCTGTGGAGTTCACCTTGGACGTACGGCCAAACGTGTGGTTGAAGAACTCAAGGCACCTTTCAGAAAGATTGCAGCAGAACACACGTCCTGGCCAGCCTCGATGGGGGGATTAATCGTCGTGGATGCTGCCGCACCGGGGCAAGTAGGTGTCCACTTACCTGCGGGCATTCCAATCTGTGTGATCGACCACCACGCAACTTCGGACTGGGCATTGAATGAAGGCGATATGAACCTTCAATGGGATGTGAGAGCGACAACACAAGTCATCGACAAATATTTGCAACATTTCGCCCCGAACGCTCGCTCTGATGTGGTGAGAAAAATGCTCTTGGCAGGTTTGATCACCGACACCGGACGATTTCGCCATGCTGATGACGGAGCGTTTGAATCAGCGCACCAATTGCTTCACAAATCGACCATTGATTACGCTTCATTCCTCCAGTTTATAGAATCTGATAGCACCTCGCCAAGTGAACGAGGGAGTCTTCTCCGTGGCCTCTCAAGAGCAAAATCCATTGATTCGGGCGCGTGGAACATCGTCCATACCTATTCAGGAACTCTTGAGGGACGACTCGCTGGAATGCTCGTTGGAACCGGCGCAGAAATAGCACTGGTCAGCCGCTTCCGTGACGGACAAACTCGACTTACTGCCCGTGCACCACGCTCCAGCACCCAACAGGGCGTTCACCTTGGTCGTTTGATGGCTGCCGTTGCCGAACGCATAGGCGGCGAGGGCGGAGGTCACGATGGTGCAGCAGGGTGGTCTGGAAAGGCCGATCGTATCGCTGCTGAATCCGCATTCATCGCCCAAGTGGCGGTAGCAAAAAGAAAGGAGGAGCAAGCATGAGTGATATTGAGATGCCAACAGCTCCTGGTTACTTCATTTCTAAGTGGCGTGAAGAAGGTCCCGTCGAACTCGAAACGCTCACTGAATGGCGCAACGAGATGCACTGGGATAAGTGGCTCCCTTTGGCCGAAGCTGCTCTGTTTCTCGATGCTGCTGAATTGCTTGCAGTCATCCAACCCGAACTATCTCCTGCCGAAGATGCGACACTGAATTTGGTGCGTCGACGAATGCTCGGTGACCAACGACTGGAATCTGCAATCAATGAGGCGTTGGAAATTAGTCGAGCAAAAGAAACTCGAGACCTTGCTCTCGAGGGAAGACTGCGTATGGAACGTGGACTCACCCGCTATGAAACTGGAAACACTGAAGGGGCTTCCGAAGATTTGACATGGGCTGAAACGCGGCTGGGTTCCGTTGCTAAAGCAAGCCGTGATCACGACCTTTCACTGATCAACAAAGCAGCCTTCCACATGGCATGCGGCGAGCAACTGATGGCCCTTACCACCTACGCTGAAATAGCACGAGATGCCGGACATGCTCACGAAACAGTGGCCATCTCGAGGCTGGGTGCAAGTCGAATTCGTGCAGGGTTGGGTCATATGTTCGATGCTGCACGTCATGCCTGGAACGCACACACCCATGCGATTCTTGCCAACCAGCCTCACATGGCTGTTGAAGCGGGTGCATTGTTCCTTGATTTCTCAAGCGATTGTATCGATGAAGATGCAGCACGGATGAAGGTTCAAGTCGCCGAAGCGAAGCCAAGAAGTGCAGAAGATGACGAACCGGTGCTCAGGGTACATCCCGAAGACATAGGCGGGGTGTTCACGTGGTGCTGCGCTCAGTTGCCAGAATCCACTGCCGGTGCAGATCGTCCTGACCTGCGAGCTATGCTCATCTTAGCCCAACGACTGGGCAAAATGGAGATGTTTTCCGATCTCCTGGAAAACCCAGATGATATCGAAGATCCGATGCTCGCTGCCGTAGCACAAACCTGTGTTGATGATGAACATTTGAAAGAAGCATGGGGGCTCCGCCTTGCGACCCTCACAATGCTGTGAAGTGGATTGAAGGCAGGTCTGTACCAGGGTCGCTCCTTCTGGTTCGACCCCCTGATTGCTTTGTATCGAAAATAAAATGCCAACGGTTTTTCGGGGAATCTATGCAAACGATTCAATCTCGTTTCGACATCCTTTCGATGAATAGGTCAATAAGGTGTCTAATTCTCCCGAAAGTATGGATAAAGATGATCAATCATGGAGTGTTAGTGAAGCCATTACAATTCTGAAGAATTCAATGAAGAAAAACAACAAAAAAGCGAGTGAGGTGTTTTCCTCCATCGATGTAAATGATGATGGAGAAATCAACGGCCCAGAATTGCATAAGGGATTAATTGAACACATTGGACATCATCTGTCGCCTGGGCAAGTTTCAATGATCATCAATGCATTGGATACAAATGATGACAACCGAATCGACCTCGCAGAACTTTCTGCTGCTCTTGAAGAAGAGGAATAGGAGTATTCGGAAAGAAAACCTGTATCTTTCTCACAAGTGGTCGTGTGTGGATGGGTAGCGTCTAACAAGACCCACTGCGAACCCTTTGATTTGTCATTACCTGAGCACCGGGTATTCGGATACACCCTCTGA
>DAFX01000006.1 GCA_002495535.1 Euryarchaeota archaeon UBA433 | reverse complement strand
GCAGAAGTGTTCAATCGCAGGGCGGTTGCGGCAGGTAGCCCAGCACCGGTCAACGAATCGACCATGACCAAACCGCCTTCTGCTGAACTCGCACCTGATCAAATCGATGAGGATTCACTCCCGCCGTATCCTGAATTGGACGCCATCCTTCACGCTCACATCGAGCAAGGTTTGGACGGCACCAGCATCGCCAAACTCGGTCATGATGCGGCAGTCGTGCTCGAGGTGTTGACTCGCTTAGAAAAAAATGAACATAAGCGCTGGCAAATGTCTCCCGCACCTCGAGTCTCAAGCCGAGCGTTCGGTCAAGGGTGGCGCCATCCGTTGGCTTCGCGACATGATTGGCGACGAAATTGAGTTCGGAATGTCTCAAAAACAAAACCTCGTGCCGTGAAGTATGGCCGAGGCAATCACCAACATAGCGGGCTACCGCTTTGTCGACTTGCCAGACCGAGATGAATTGCGAACTCCAATGATTGAAATTTGCACATCTTCGAATTTGCGAGGCACCATCCTGTTGGCCTATGAGGGCATCAATTTCTTCCTTGCAGGTGATCAAACTGGCATTGAGGCGTTTCTAGACTACCTCGATCAGGACGTTCGTTTTCTGGATATTCCTCTAAAAACTTCTCACACCGATTATCAACCGTTTAATCGAATGAATGTACGGTTGAAGCAAGAGATTATTTCGATGGGAATGGATGAAGTCAAACCGTCAGAATTCACGGGTCAATCCATAGCCCCAACTGAATTCAAACAATGGCTTGATGAAGGCAAGGCAGTAACCGTGCTCGACACACGAAACGATTACGAAATTCGTTTGGGGACTTTTTCGAACGCTTTGGATTTGGACATTAGCAGTTTTCGTGCCTTCCCAGCAGCCGTGAATGAACTTCCAGAGGAGCTCAAAGACACACCTGTGGTCATGTTTTGCACCGGCGGGATTCGGTGTGAGAAAGCAAGTGTGGTCATGCTTGATGCTGGATTCAAAGACGTACGCCAGCTTGAAGGCGGGATCCTTGGTTACTTCGAAGAAGTAGGTGGGGCCCATTGGGACGGTGATTGCTTCGTCTTCGATCATCGCGTTGCGTTGACGCCTGAACTCAAGGAGTCAGAGGCAGTTCAATGCTTCGCGTGCAGGCAACCGCTTAGTGTTGAAGAGCAACAATCTGAAGATTATGTCATTGAAGTGTCCTGCCCTTACTGCGTGCATCTTCGCTGATCACGCCGGCCAAATCAACCACTCGCCTGTGAGGCTGCCGTGGCTAAATGCATACCATTCATGACCCGTGCTTCCATCATTGGCTGCGAAATACACGTGGTGCTCAGATACAACAAGCCCGCCGTAGGTTCCCGTGTTGGAATTGTTGTTGAGCCCAGGCCAGGCGTCGTAGAGCATTTGTGGTGCGTCGTGTTCATCGAGGAGCCATAAGACCGAACCAGTTTCAGTGCCGTTCACTTGCCCGCTCGCAATCATAAACAAGGCGTCACCATTCGAAGCAAAAGACCGGACCAATGCACTCGCAGAGCCCGCCCTCAGGTCCGTTTCCGTCCGAGTTCCATCGACGGTTCCATCGGTTGAGCACACCTCGTGAGCGATACCCGGAGCTACACAATCGAACCATAATCGATTCTGATGCACAATTCCTCCAGCCCAGTCGCCCGGTGCAAGGATGGATTGAGAAAGCAACTCCGTCGTGGCTTGACTCAGGTTGTGGGCCCAGACTTGAGGATCAACGCCAGAAGTCAACGCGTCAAAGATCAAGACGTCGCCGATCCGATGCAGGCCTAGATGTTGGCCCACGTGCTCTGTTGGTCCACCAGTCCCATCGTACACCATTGAAGTCAACCACAGGTGACTTCCATCGTGATTCAACCGTGCAACTTGGCGGCCCGAACCATCGTCGGCCACAACAGCAACGCCACCAGGAAGACCGATGACAGGCCCGGGGTTGGCATCTTCACTCGACAAATCCCAACTCTTCAGGGTTCCATCGGTGTGCAAAGCATAAGGTTCAATTCCATTTGTGGATTTAGCCGAAAACCACAACCATTCATCATCGGCCAAAAGAAACGCATCATGATAGGAAGAAAGAGCTGCGAGGTTCTGATAGGTTGTTGCATCAAGAGAGGCATTGAGCACCGGGTGGTCGAGCACATTCATTGTTGAAGTGCCGTTGGTCCAGAGCATTGAATCGGGGTGGTTGAGCATAACCAATCCATCGAGCCATTTGACAGAACTGACCTGATTCGTGACGCTGGTGCTGGCTGTTCCACCCAAACGGGCGGTCCCGCTCGATGTGCCGTCGGTGACCCATAATTGACGCCCGTTAACGCCATCATCGGCATCGAACACAACCAGTTCAGAATTAGGGTGGTCCAAAACGGTGAATCCAGCGAAGCGGCCCGGCATCGAGTCACCCGAAGGGTTGAGGTCAACGAGCAGCGACAACATGCCCGTCGCATCGCTTGCCCACACCTCACATCCGTTGACACCATCGCTCCCAGCAGCGATAGTTTTCCCATTCCGTGGCATCCATGTGAGTTGATCGCATCCGGTCGTAACGCCATTTGTGGCTCCTATAGTGAAATCACCAAGCGGACCACTGGACAAAGGTTGACTGCAAATATTGAGGCTGCTGTGGATTTCATCATCGTGCAACTGAGCGTCGAAAGCAACACCTTCCCCGGCGCCGTCATCGACGCCAAAATCAATGCTAATGCCCAACGGGCAAACGCTTGCCAAGGGGACATTTTGAACCACAAGGGCAGAAGCGCCATCAAGCCCGAGGTGACCATCTTGACCTTGGCCACCATTGGCTCCTGTGAGCCCCACCGCACCGTTGCACAACCATTCGGTTGAGGTGATTTCGTACGGGTTCAGTTCTCCGTCTCGGTTTTCATCCAAACCGGCATGAATGGCTAGCCCTCCTGTGGTGCAAGTTTGATTGCCGAGGGGCAAAACTTCCGTGTCGATCATGCTGGATAGACCTTCTAGGCCAGCATACGACGAGCCTGAAGCCCCCGTTTCCCCATGGCAAAGGTTGGTTGTGGAGGTGATTTCATCACCGTCCAAATACTGGTTGAGGTTGTGATCCATTCCGATGTGAATGATTGAGCCTCCCTCTGCGCACAGCCCGTCAGCGTCCCTCCCTTCGGTTCGCACCAGCAGTTCATTGGAGTTTGAATTCACATTGCTTTCTTCAGGCCATGTTGCAACGGTGTAGGCTGCATAACCAGATGCTGCTAGCGCAAGCACGAGCATCATCACTTGGATGAGTGCAAAAGCGACTGGGGTGCGGTTTTGAGGCTGATTTTCAACCCTGCTTGGCGAATCACTCGTCGACAATGGCGGTACTGATTTGCCTGGGGTTTGCGAGGCAGGTTCTCCTGCGATATGGGTCGGGCCATCCGGTTCACTGGGGGTTGACATATGAACCGAAAATGACCTCAACGGTATCAAATGCTTCGGTTGTTTCCAAATTTCGGGGTTTTTGAATTTGGTTTTATTTTGGATTTGCTTTTGTTGGAAGGGGTGAGTTCATGGGCGTCCTTTGTGTGCGTCAAACATGGACTTGCCTCAACGCCTGTCGGCCCAATTGAATGGAGACGAGGGTCCAACCCGCCAAAAAGCGGCCCGGTTGGTGGTTGACTTGGCCATCACCGCCAACGCCAGCGGCTTCATTGAAGTCGATCATGCTCACGTTTCTGGCGTGTCTGTCATCACTGGCGGGCACGGGCTTCGGAGGTTTTTGTCTGATTTGTCGAGTTCCGGCGATGGTAAAGTGGTCATCCCTACGACGCTGAATTCTGCTGGATGCGACAAGGAGAAAATGAAGGAAATGGACATCGAGTGGCCTGATTTCCTCGAACAGCAATTCGAAATTGTCCAAGCCTATGAAGCGCTTGGGCTGGATGCTACGCTTTCTTGCACGCCTTATGACCGTGGAATCGAAGACGATTCAGGCGTCGCATCGTGGGCCGAATCAAATGCAGTTTGCTTCTCAAACACCTGGACTTCATTGATCACCAACCGTGAATCAGGTTTGTCTGCGCTCGCAACGGCACTGACTGGGTTCGCTCCCAAGTGGGGGCTGCACCTTGAGGAAAACCGCACCCCGAATATTTTGGTCCACGTCGAATGTGAGTTGAACTCCCTCGCCGATTGGTCTGTGCTGGGAGATTGGATTGGCAAGCAGGTGCTACCAGGTTGGCGCTTGCCATGGGGCCCTATGCCGTTTATTCGGGGGCTTCCTGCGCGAGCAAGTTTTGCTCGTAAGAAAGCACTTACAGCGGCTGCTGCAAATTACGGCACGCCCATGCTTTGGGCAGAAGGTCTCTCTCAAAATCCTCCACTGGTCCAAAGTGGGGATGGAGCATGGTCGAAACCAGAAGGTGGGTGGCAAGGTGAATTAGTTTTCACGGCCGAAGACCTCGCGAGTCGCTATGCTGAGTTGGCGCCTCAAGGGCAGGTTGATCTCGTGGTCATCGGCTGCCCTCAAGCCAGCCTTGAAGAAATCAGAATCACTGCATCTGCAGTCCGTTCTTATGCGGAAATGGGTGCGAAAATCCCTGACGAGCGCCTCTGGGTCTTCACCAGCGGCGCCAATTATGATTTGGCAGTGGCAGACGGCAGCATCGAGATGCTCGAGCAAGCTGGAGCAGTGATCCTCAAGGACACATGCCCGGAGGTGACGCCTTACAACCGAACAAAGTACAACCACCTGCTGACCAATTCGCTCAAGGCAGAACATTACTTGACAAGTGGACTCAATCGTCTCCCTACAAGCGTTCTTCCGATTGAACAGTGCGTTGCACATGCTTGTGACCCTTCGCTTTCAGCTGGGGAACGCCCGCAATTGGCAGCAAAAGCACAACCACAGCACGCCAGCAACAAAACGACGCAAACGGGAACCGCAACCCTCACTGGTGAAGGCCTGTTGAGCCAAACTGCGTTCTCTGTTCGTGGGCGAGCGATGGTGACGGATGTACCGATCACCTATCTGGGCTACGTCAACCGGGACACTGGCGTGGTGGAAGAGTATGGCCACCCTCTTGATGGTCGTCCGATTGAAGACACCATCCTGATTTATCCGAAGGGCTCAGGCTCTACCGTTGCTCCGTATGTGCTGATGGGGCTGCTCTACACCGGCAAAGGTCCGAAGGCCATCGTCAACAGCGATGTTTGTCCGCTGACGCTTCCTGCATGTTCACTGCTCAATCTTCCCTACGGCCATGCCTTTGACCAGGACCCGTGCATGAACATCAATGATGGCGATCTTATCGAAATGACTTCGGTCGATGGCGTTGTTACGATTGAGGTCTTGGAACGCGTGAGTTGATTCAAATGTCGTTGCGCATTCTTGTCACCGGTGGAGCAGGGTTCCTCGGTTCATCTCTGTGCGAGGCTTTGGTGGAAAAAGGCCACTCTGTGCTTGCTCTCGATTCTTTGTTCCGTGGCAAAACTAGCAACCTAGCGTCGCTTGAACACCACCCTCGTTTCATGTTCATTCAGGACGATGTGCGCAATGTAGAGGCACTTGATGGGTGTGTTGAAGCCTTGGGCGGGGTTGATGTGATCTACCATTTGGCAGCCATCAATGGAACAAAGTGGTTTCATGATGCCGCACATTCGGTCATCGATGTCAACATCAATGGCACGTTAAGGACGCTCGAACTTGCCATGGCTCACGAAGCAAGGTACGTGCTTGCCTCTTCGCCTGAAGCGTTTGGAGAGGCGGAGCACCAACCGATCACCAACGGCGATCCAATGAGTTTTAGCGACCCCGCACTTCATCAACGCCACTCCTATGGTGCCAGCAAATACCTCGATGAAGTCGCTGCCCAGCATGCAGCGAGGGACGGATTGGATGTTCGGATTGTGCGGCCGTTCAACGCCTATGGCCCGCGTCTTGATGGTGGAGAATACGGCCAAGTTGTCGCTATGTTCTTTGATGCAGTGGTGCATTCCAAACCATTGAAGTTGCACGATGGCGGCTTACAAACGCGCTCGTTCACTTGGATTGAAGACATCACGGATGGATTCCTCAAGGCTGGGCTGCTCGATCAATCCTCCACCGGTGAGGGCTTGAGTGGAAAGGCATTCAACATTGGTTCGGGTGAAGAGATCAGCATCCTCCGCCTGCAAGAAAAAATAATTTCACTTGTCAACCAGGATGTCAACTGGACTTCACCCCTTCCAGTGGTCGAGGTTTCCAAGGGCTACCACGGTGACGCAAAGCGGCGATTGCCGGATTCAAGCCTTGCTCAATCTTTGCTTGGCTGGCAGGATGCCACAAGCCTGGATGATGGCCTTGCTCTGATGTGGCGTCATCTTTGCCAGTGATCAGCGGTTGTAATGCTTCTCGACTTTTGCACCCCATTGTTGTGGAGCAGGGGTCAATCGATCGTGGCCGTGCTGGCAAAGCACATTGAGTCCTTCAGCTGGAATTTTTGTTTCTGTGGTCCACAATCCAGTGACCCTAAGCACGGCTAGGCGGGCGACAGCTTCTGGTAGCGGTCGGTCTTCGATGAATTCGACCTCTAACGCAGCAACAGCTTCGTTGATCAAAAGTGGTTCGTCCTCATGCTGGGTGAATCCAGCCATGTTCCATTCGCTCTCACCGCTTGGCAAAGGTGCAGCCGTTTCATCAACGGCGGATACCGTCTCGAGGTTGGCAGGCATCAGATGAAGGATGGCGCGTTGTGTTGAACGGAGGTTATGGAGCGTGTCTCGGTAGCGCCCCTCTCGATTGCAACTGAAGGATGCGATCAACAGGGGTGGTCCGGTTGAGACAGCCATGACTGAGGTGTAGGGGGCGAGGTTGAGGTTGCCTGCTTCATCTTGTGTCGAGGCGATGATCAACGGTCGTGGCGAGAGAAGGCCCGAGAGCCAACCAGCGCGGATTGGATGTTCGAGTGCCTCTGCGTCCAAGCGTGTGGCCTGCTTCAAGGAGTGCGTTGGTGCTGGGGTGAACCAAGCGTCGAGCTTACCGTTGCCTAATTCTTCAATGGCGTGTTCGTTGAATTCAATGTAACTTCTCCACGATGGTATTTCTTCGACTTCACCACGCTCTTCTTTACGGGCGATGGAAGCCTCAGCATAGGAGTTGCATTTTTTCAAGTACTCCACAATCACTGCTTTTTCGTCCATGTCAGCCGCCCTCTTCGTCGTGCATACGCCCGCCTTTTTGTTCGTACTGTTCCCGGGTTGTCAAGTATTTTGCCGGGTTGCCCACCCACACCTGGTTGGCTGGTATGTTCTTTGTCAGCGTCGCACCGGCGCCTAGCACCGCGTTTTCCCCAATTGTGAGGCCGGGTAGGATGGTAGCGCCACCTCCAATGACGACGCCTTCGAGTACCTTCACGGGTGTCCATTTTGAGGAATCTCTCGAGGGTGGGTATCGGTCGTTGAGGATGGTCGCATTCGGCCCGATGAAGACATTCGACCCCAACTCCGTTCGGTCTGCGATGTACGCGCCGCCTTGAATCCGAGACCTTTCGCCGATGGTAACGTCCCTGCCGATGTGAGCGAGGGCTCCAATTGAACAGTTCTGTCCAATCTGAAGCCTTTGGCCAATGTGGCACGGGCTCCAAGCCACGCTACCGTTGGCAAGTTCGATCCTTTCGTTCATGGATTCACGCTCGATTATTCACTTAATCCGAGTTCCCTCATGAGCATGTTCACGTGGCCTTTTGCTTTGACATTGTAGCGCAACCACTTGAAGGTTCCATCCGAATCAATGACGAAGGTTGATCGTGCGCAACCCATGTATTCTCTGCCGTAATTTTTCTTGAGCCGCCAGGTGCCAAATGCTTCGTGAAGCGCTCCATCGGTGTCCAGCAGCAATGGGAAATTCAATTCTTGTTTGGTGATGAATTTTTCATGTGAGGTTTCAGAATCCTTTGAGACGCCAAGTACGATCAAGTCGGCGCTTTCGAGGCGTTGCATGTTGTCACGGAAATCACACGCTTGGGTTGTGCAGCCGGGGGTGGAATCGCGTGGATAGAAATACAAAATCACAGTTTTACCCGCAGCCATGTATGTTTCGAGATCATGTTGGTTCCCGCTTGAATCAGTGGATGAAAACTTCGGTGCTTTGGCTCCAACTTCGTGGGTGACTGCTTCGTTCATGACGTTGGGACCCATTGATACATCAAGAAGGGTTGCTTTGGGCTAAAATGGTCATTTTGTCCACGCAATTAAGGATATCCTGTAGACTTATGGCACCCAGTGTTCTCTTTATGCGAGGTGCATAGACTTCCATTCACACGGGTTAAAATCACAGGTAGGGACCGATTCTTTCAATAACCGGCAGGTGAACGAGAAGGTATGGTCGCCTCGCGTATGTCTCGACGTTCTCGTCGTTACTTCAAACGCATTCAGCGTGTGTCGACCAAGTTTGATCTGCAGGCAATCGCCAGTGCAATACAAACCGACCTGGACAAGCGCAATGTTTCCTATGATGAGGCGTTGACACTTGGCAACTTGATTCAACACCGGGCGGATCAACTCCCGGGCGACACCATCGTCTATGCGATTTCTGACCGAGATGCCTACCGTCGGACCCTTGAGTTGTACCTTCGGGATGCGCTTCTCACACGCACTGAGCAACTTTTGCTATGGGAGGAGCGACGCCGCCTCGGCATCAGTGAGCAGGAGCACGACCGCTTGCTCCACCAGTTGTTGCTGCAATGGAAATCCCAAGGAAAGCGCGTCACCATCGATCGCTTTGAGAAGCCAGGGGGTGAAGCTTCTGCGTAACACTCGCCGTGCTCCCTCCAAACTCGCCCTCGCGCTGGTTTTGCTGTTCATCATCCCGATGGCTACGCCTCTGGTTGGAAGCACAACAGGCCAAACTTCCGGTCGTGCCGCACCCGATTTTGGTGTGACCGAACTGACCTTCAGCGGAGCAGGTTCAATCGACAGGGGCAATGGGATTTATCTTGAACCGGTCGAACACGATGTGCGAGTCGTCGTGCGAAACACTGGCGACTTGAGCGGCAGTGCGACGCTCCAACTTGTGCACAAGGGGTCGCCAACCGCAGGCGAATACGTTGTGACCACAATCTCACTGGGCACGATCCCTTCCCAAACCACTTCAAACACCATCATTATTCCATGGACGGCTACAACTGGTGATGCTCAAACTCTCTTTGCTCGTATCTCGGGAGCGGGCGACAGCAACCCTGCGAACAATGAACAACGAAAGGACTTCGACGTCAAGAACAATCACAGCGGGATTGTGACTGGAGAGAATTTCCCTCAACTTGCGAGCGGCCAACAAGAAGTTGCAATCTATTCGAACCAGACCTTCGTGGCTTCAGTTCGAAACGCTGGGGTCAAGAGCATCTCTGGCGTGATGAAGATGGAACTTGTCAACGGGTCCACAACTCACACCTACTGGTCCAACACTCAAATCCTCCAACCAGGTTCACTTTTCGCTCCTTCATCAAGTGAAGACCTCACCATTCCTTTCAACCCAACCGGTTTCACCGGAACTTGGGACATGACGTTCACGGTCGTCTTCAACGGCACTGCACCATGGGATTGGAAACCAGAATTCCCGAGCATCACAATCCGATTCTCAAACTACAGCGCATCACTCTCATCGCTTGGTGACCGTTCAATCGAACCGGGCCAGACGGGTACCCTCACCTATCTTCTCAAGAACACAGGATCGGTTTCCGACTCTTATGAAATTGAATCCATCACTGCACTCCCTGCCTCTCGGTTGAGTTGGCTTGTCAGTTCCGCTCCTGCGGTGGGTGACTCGACACCGATGATTTCCCAAGACTCGACCACATCGATTACATTGACCGTCGCTATTCCACTTGATGAAAACCGCAGCAACGCTACGATGTTCACCATGACTGTCAAGTCCAATTCGGGTGCATATCACCTCGTGACTGCTGCCGTTGTTCAAGCCGGTGAATCCTACCGAGCGACCATAGAAATGCCAAACGGCACTCAGATGCTCAAGCCCGGTGAGGCCACCTCCCTTGTTGCCAACGTGACCAATTCCGGAAACGTGGGAGCCGAGTTCACCTTCGGCTGCGGGCTCTCCGTTGCAGCAGTCAATTGGGAACTGGACATCAGCGGGGCCCCATGCAGTTCATTCAGCACGTACATCAACCGTTCCCAAACCATTCAAATTCCGATTTCGATCAAGGTCCCACCAATCGATAGCCCACTCAATCCTGGTGAATTCAATCTCGCAGGTCAACCGCTTCAAGTTTGGTTGCAAGCTCAAGCCACCGGTGGTGGCGTGCCAACACAATCCTCTTCGGACATTGAAGTCACTCCAATCATTGTGATTGACCCCGGATTGCCATCCGACAGCATGACGCTCACCGTCGAAGAAGTCATCGCTGCTCGCAACGGGCAAGGGCTTGAAGAAATCATACCTCTTGATGTTGAAGTACGCCACAACCTCTACTCCAATATCGAGGAAACGCTCGATGCAGAAATTACGGTGAACACCTCCTTCGTTGCTGCTAACACCGGTGGCTTCACAGAGATGGATCGCTGGGATGCCGTTGTTTCCCCGCAGGTCATGACGGGTCTAAAGCCAGGGAACAATCAACCTGCAATCCTGTCCCTACAAGGCCCAGATGACGATTACCCGCTCGCAGGGACATTGACGCTCTCCCTCACGGTTGTACCCAACCTGGGCAGCACGCACACTGGCAGCGGGGTCCTAGCCGCCCCGGTCACACGAAATTTCTCCGTCATCATTCCAACGGTGCATGGCGCTGACATTCTCGAAGATGGACCGGTCGATGTGATGGTTGGCGTCACAACGCCAATCGCTTTCCAACTGGCCAACACTGGCAACGATTTGACGGCATACCGTCTGCGTGCCTTTGACGTCCCTACAGGCTGGACCGTTGAGTTCAACGGCACTTCTGATACGATCGACAACATTTCTGCAGATGTAGCCGACCATCCACTTGTGGGCGCTGCACACATGACGACCGTGGAGATGTTGATCACAACAGACCCTTACGTGCCGGCGAATTCAATCATCCCTCTCACGCTTACAGTGGAAGAACGCGACACTGGATTCCTGATCACCGAACACATTCTTCCGATTCGGGTAGGTGAAGTTCGCAACGCCTCGCTCTTCCCCCTGACCCAGCCGTTGGAGTTGTCTCCAAACGACGTGGGTGAATTTACGACCATCAAGATCACAAACACAGGGAACTCTCCGGCGACGTTCTATGTCTACCTCGATAACAGCGAAGCTGGCGATGTGATTTTTGAACTCGATTCTAACCCATCGATGCTGATTGCTCCAAACATTCAGGATATCATCAAGGTCAGAGCAACGCCAACCTCGTTAGCTAGCGCCGACAGAGACTACGTCACCACGATTTTCGTTGCCGACTCAAGCGGAGTGGTCAACCTCTCGGCCAACATTACAGCCAACATCACCCAAAGTTCAGACATTCGAATTGAAGGTCCTTCAATTGTCCCGGTGACCCCCGGTGAGATGACGATGGTTGAATTCAATGTGACCAACATCGGAAACCTCCAGGAATCCGTTCTGGTCGCCCCAACGGTTGAAGGAGACTGGTCGACCGATGTCACTGAAATTGGAATGACCTTGACCATTAATCAAACCATCACCGGCCAAGTGGTCGTCAATGTTCCAAGTCTAGGCGGGGAGACCAACTTGATGGACGGGTCGATTCACAACCTCACAATTTCTGTGTACGATGCCGAAACCTCCGCCTTCAAAACGAGCATCGTCATCCAAATGCGCGTTGGTGCCTTGTTTTCGCTTGAAGCCGAAGATTGGCCGACGGAGATGGAATTCTACCGTCAAGGCACTCGGACCTGGGATGTGACGTTGCTCAACACCGGTAACCGGGATGTTGAAGTTGCAGTCGAATATTCAATCCTCAGGCCCGGGTTGACTGTGAATTCAACGGATTGGGTTCTGAATGCATCGGCTCCATCCACCCTCTTCCTTCCAGTCGGTGTCGCTGTCCAGCACACCTTCACCATTGAAGCAGTGAATTTTGAACCTGATTTGTCCACAACGGCAGATTTCGAGATCTTTTACACGCCCACAGATGCTTCTGTCGATGGGGACGCAGCGTTTGCCACCCAACTGACAATGTCAAGATTCTTCACAACAGGAGATATCATCCTACGGCCTCAAGTGGGCGACCCACCGCTCGATATCGACCTCACTTATTCCCACATTCCGGATGGACAAGCAACAAGCGTAGCCTATGAACTGGAACTTTGCGATGTCGATCGTATGCTCGACTTCGCACCACTCAATCTTAACGAAGCCGACTACCCATGGTCCTTCACCATCGTCCTTCCCGATGCCAACAACACTGAGATTCCACTCCCACTTAGTTCAGTGTCATGCAATATGGGCACTCAGGGCGAGGCAGCTCGCATCACGCTTCCAACACGTGCAGCATGGGACACAACCGACCCGATCCAAGTTCGAGTTCAAACTCCTGCTCGGCCAAACATCCTTTCTGGGGACGGATGGGATTTGAAATTCCGCCTCTACCATCCAACCGAGAACAACGGTTACACGAACTTCGATGAGGAAACATTCCGATTTGCGCTCGATGTGTTTGCAGATCCAATGATTGAATCCCTCGAAACCATCGCCATTGAAGAAGGCGAGGAATTCGAATTACTCCTCACAGTTGTCAACGCAGGCACAGCCACTGCACTTGGCGTCGATGTCGAACTCGTCTGTCCACACTCGACCATCCTCATCTCTCCATCTCAAGATCCAATGATTGGAGTGCTGGGGCCGGGCGACAAGATGGTGCTCAATTGGCGAATCCAGCCTGATTCCATCGACTGGTGGTCGCAATCACTGGATTCGAGTTGCACTGCTACCGTCGATGCCTTTTACATGGACAAAAACGTTGAGGAAAACGATGTCCGGGTCATCGAACTTGAAGTCGAATCGAGTTCCCCTGGCGTTTCGACGAGTTTTATCGCATTGATCCTCTGCTTCCTCGCTTCCTTCATCCTGCTCAGGCTTACAGGCCAAAATGAGAAATACCGACTTCTTGCCGTATACGCTGGTGTTCTTGGCTTTGGCTTTTCATTCCACATCTTGGATTTCGCCTATTGGGGCTTTGCAGTCCTCATATTGGCCGCATTGTGGATTTGGAGAATGAGTTGGGCCAGTTCTGAGGAGTTCAAACTCATTCACGAAGATTACCAACGTGCACGAAGAGGTGTCTCAACACTTTACGCTGACCATTTCGACGCATTGCGCGACAGTCGGAGGCAATTGAGCGTCATCCTTGCAGTCCCCGTTCTCGGATTTGTCGCAGTTGTGCTCGGCCTTCCCCCTCAACTCTACGCTGATCAGGCCAACATGGTATCCATCCTCGTTTACATCACAGTTGTGATGCTCGGCGTTTGGATGATTATTCTGCGTGCGGACCGTGCTTACGGGAACCTCTACGGCCGTCTGACTGACATCGAAGTCAAAGCCACTCGTATCGAGCGAGATCTAGGTGACCCGGCACGTTTGTTCAACGAACTTGCAGGTGATGGCCTGGACTTGGATGAAATCTTTGGCGATCTTTCAAGCAACGCTACGGTCGGCTCGATCGTCGCAAGTGAACCAGAGGAGGTGAACGAAGATGCCTAAGTCAGAGGTCGACGTGATCGATGACCCAGAACTCGTGCTGGATGAATTCGATGCCGAATTCGATGCACCTGTCTCGGAAATCACTGAAGACTTAGCCACCTCTACGGACATTTCCGAAGGCGAAGTCGAAGAAGCTCGTGCGGCGATTGCAGCCAGCAAAGATTCGGCGGACCGCCTCATGTCCGCATCGCGGGAACTCGAATCACTTGTCTTTGGCGTGATTCAGGATGAAGGTAATTCATTGGCAGGGACCGAGGTTGATATTGCCGATGCCAAAGAGTTCCTCAACAGGCACAATCTGAAAAAGGCGAGGAAGTCTGTCAAAAAGGCGGAAAAATCCCTTGCCTCACTTGAAGAAGACGTGCTCTACTTACGAAGAAACATTGCAATGCTTCATCGGTTGCTGAATGAAAAGCGCATCAATGAAGAAGAAGTCGAAACTATCCTGCTTCGCCTTCGTTCTGCAACAGGTGCGGCAGAAATCGGAGATGTCGCCATTGCTGCGGGGGAAGTTGAACACCTCGTAGACGATTTAATCGGTGGCAACACCTCAACGCTCAACCCCTTCCTCTTCCGACACTTTTGGCTTGGCCTTGACACCCGCTGGCCAGCGGGTGGTGACGAAGGCGTTCTCATCGTTCGCATCATCAACGACGGCCCAGTGGCTATGCCAAACATGCGACTGGCGCCTCCAGTTCCAGAAGGCTGGACCTGCGTGCCCTCCTCAGTCGACCTTCCAATTATTGCGCCTGGCGGAAATCTACCACTTCGCTTCGAAGTCAAGGCAAATCGCCGATACGGAGCAGATGAAATCCCACTTTCTCGCAAGCTTGCCATCGCCACCTCCTATGAGATGCGTACCGGTGAGATCACCGCAACCATCCGGGCTCAAAACCGAAGTATGGAACCGCTTCAGGACATCGTTCTCTCACCTTGGATACCACCGGGTTTTACAACAGATTCAGTCCCATTCATCAATCGTCTTGCTCCAGATGAAGTCGCTCTTATTCGCATGCCTTTGCGCATCAACATTGGTTCAGGAGGCAACGCCTGAACCGCTCACATTCCATCCTCACAGGAGGGTGAAAAAATAAAAAAAAATGGTGAAAAATATGAAAGAAAATACGAACGAAAATAGCGATAACATCGCTGCAATCGGTATTGGTGCAATGATTGTATTCATTGCATTGATTCTTGTTGCGGCGGTTGCAGCTGCGGTCATTATACAGACTGCTGAACAATTGCAACAAAACGCACAAAGTACTGGCGAAGAAACAACCGACCTGTTGGCTTCGAAAGTGACAATCAAGAGCATCGTGATTCAATCCACGAGTGCTGACTTGTTCATCACTTTCGAACTGGCACCGGGATCCGATTCTGTTACAGATTCGGCTGTTTCTTGGGCTATTCTTTGCAACGGTAACGACGATTACGGGGACTTCTCAGCCGCAACGCTTGTCAGCGATGCAGCGCCGCTCACAACCCTCGACCCTGGAAACACATACGATGTGACCATCACGCCTGCTACATGCCCTCCAACTGCAAACGCAGACCATGAATTGATGATTCAATCTGGCTCTGGCGGATTCACATACGAACTTCTCAACTACGGTGGAAGTGTCGCTGACGGACAGGTGGTCGTATGAAGTCCAACATTCGTGACCAAGACCTCCAAGACGACAAGATCGCAGCCATCGGTATTGGCGCAATGATCGTCTTCATCGCTTTGATCCTTGTTGCAGCAGTTGCAGCAGCAGTGATCATTCAAACTGCTGAACAACTTCAGCAAAACGCACAAAAGACCGGCGACGATACTGCAGACAACATGGCTGGAAAAGTCATGATCAATGCAATTTACGTCGACCCTGCATCCCAGGACAACTACAAGTTGTTCGTTCGGCTTGCACCGGGAAGCGAACCAACACCTACCACTACGATCTCCTACCAGTTGTTCTGTGATGTGATCGTTTCTGGTGCCCTCACGAACGGTAACGTGCAACTCATGTCGACTGGAACCGGTAACACGGCGACCATGGCACCATCCACAGGATATGTCATGACAATCCCAGGCAACGTTGGCGGTAACAACTGTGGCGTGTCTTCCGGTACCATTGGTATCGGCGATTCCGTTACCCTGTACCTGCACGTTGGCTCCGGTGGCTCGACTTTCGAGACCCTCACAATTCAGGACGAAACAGCAGGCGCCAAGGTCGTTTGATGCTTTCTAAGGGCAATGCTTGGAAAAGCGCCCTTAGAGAGGAGGATTGACCATGGCATGGCCATTTGGCAACAGTGCTGAGAAGGACCACGATGAAGACGCAGCTTTGACAGAAGATCGCCTCAAGATTATGGCGAACGTCGCCATTGAGCAGGTCCCACTTCCAGAGGAAGGGGAACTGGGCGAAGAAGATGCGTGGACCATCTCTCCGGGTCCTACCAAGGCACGCCTGAACAGCATTGGCAGTGTGCCGAGCGTGGCAGCGAGCCTCGCACCCGCACCTGCAGTCCCTACATCTGCGACAGTGGATACTTCGGGTCTTGAACGATTGATCAGCAGTCGCCTCGACATGGTCGAGGATGTCTTGCGTTCGGTTGAAGTCAAACTCGATGAACCTGCGCCAGCAGAGGTAGCGGACGATGATGCACTACCTGCCGTTGACGGCGATGAACACGCAATGAGCGGTGACACAATTGTGACTGCAACTGGCGAAGTCATCGCTGTGAGCGGAAACGATCGATTGAAGGAAGTGGATGAAGCGCCGCTTGTGGAACTGTATGAGGCGCAAGCCCTTGCAGCAAACCCATTCTTGCACGCCCCGTCCCGAGGTGCAACAGCAAACGCGAACAGCGTTGGTGCACCGACCGTCTCTGCACTCTTACTGGATCACATGTCCGGGATGGCAGCAGTCAGTTTTACTCAGAAAGCCATGGCTTCTGGTATGCTGAACGACGAAGAAGGTCGATCTGTTATGGCAATTGTTCAACTTGCAGCACCCGGCGAAGCCGAATCTGCTCTTGATGATCATCTGCCACACAAAGAATTGCTTACGTTCTCATCGCTCGTCAGTTCATGGCGAAGCGTGAGATCCCTTCGAGGTGGAGCCTGAAATGGCTGGCTCGGTTGGGATTGGCGGCCTCATCATTGGGGTTTCGTTGCTGGTCGTGTTCTCCATGGCCGTACAAACGATGGGGTATCAAATGCAGTCCTCAATGGACTCGCTTGAGGCCGCCGCCGAACCAGTGCCGAGCTTTTCCGTTGATTCCAGTAACATCTGGCTTTTTGCCCTTCACGACGTGACTGTGGCAATTGGCGATGGTGGTCTGGATTATGTGAATGGAACACTGACTGCGTCAGCAGGCGGTGTACCTTGTGATGGTTTCAGTGGAAGTTTCACAGTTGATGTAAATGGTACAATCGATTCCGTGGTGATCACCAGCCCCGGCGATTGTGCTGCTTCCAATCCAACTGTCTCTTTTGGAACACCCACTCAAACTCCATCAGCCACAGCAACATTTACCCTCGAAATGAAAACGTACGTATTTGCGAACCTCACAAATAATGGTCAATCGACAATTCCAATAAATCAAGTCTGGATGTTTATTGACGGAACTGATCCTGAAACGCTTCCGAACACAGCGCCTCTGGGCCTGCCAAGCAACAACTGGTATTCGGGCGAAACGCTTGAATTGTTTTGGGAGAAATCACCGACAACCCATGACCGACTTGCGTTCACGCACAAAGGGGTCACGATGGGTACAACCCTCTGAGGCTTTACTATGGCAGACGGCGGCGCATCCACTTTCATCATGCTCATCACGGGCCTGTTGATTTCCAGTTCAGTGAGCGCAGTTCTGATCAGCGAATGGTCAAGCATGGCTCGTGCTGCTCAAAAAGATCAGCAAAGCATCACGTTTGCCAATGAGCTTGGTGTAGAATTTGCTGGAGACCCAATGATGGTGGATTTGAACACAACCGGTTCTCAGGAAATCACGTTTTATCTGCAGAATACAGGAGAGCATCCTCTCGACCGGAACGATATTGCTGTGCTCGTGAATGGAACCGCACCTGCAACGATCACAACCTACATTGTAAACAGTGGTACCTGGAACTCCAATGACATCATCGTCGTTGAACTTCAAGATACAAATTTTGGCACCACCCCTTACGTGGAGGGCAACGATATCAAATTGTTCGTGATCGTTGGCTCAGAAACTGTTAGCGGGTTGCGTTCAAGTGCTTCAATGAATATAGAGGTGAGACTTTCATGAAAGATGACCCATTTTTGACAGCACATAAGCCTAAGGAAGATGGTTTCCCATATGATTTGGAAACTGACTCATTGGCTGATTCAATGGGATTGCGCTTGCCAAACCGTTCCCTGTATGTTCTGCAAGGGGCTGTTGGTGGCGGTAAATCACTCATCTCACAACGCCTGGCTTACGGCATGGTCGAGAACGGCGTCAAAGTGCTCGTCATCACCACAGAACTCACCACTCGCGGGTGGATCGAACAAATGGAATCCATTGGTTATGGCGTGACAGATGCCATACGTGAAGGGCAACTCATGGTTTTCAGCCGATTTGGGACCATTGCTGAAGCACTGCCCGAGGTCGGGCTGAATGAACTGCTCGAATCGGATGCAATCGCCCTTGCAGACGTCGTGATCATCGATGCTGCAAGTTCGCTGATGCCAGATTCATTGAGCGAATCTGAACGGTTCTCAATGATGCAACGTTTGCGCCGAATTTGTGCCGATGGCCGTTCTTTGATGCTCTGTGTTGATCCTGAAGAAATGGATCACAAATTGATGCACAACATGCGAGCTTCCGCTGAAATCGTTCTCGATCTTCAAACCACAATGATTGGTGGGGAAATCAAACGAAACATCGTAGTCACACGTTTTCTACGAGCCGCAGGTCCAGTTCAAACCTCGATTGGATGGCGTGTTGAACCCAGCATGGGCTTCATCGTCGATATTACTGCAGTGAGCTGAGGAGGACAATGATATGAGCGATGATGCACCCTACGCCAAAGGCGACCTGAACAGTGTTATGGCTGCTCACCCACACGTTGCCGATTGGGTTCGTGATTTCGAAGCTCGCTACGGTTCAAGGCCGATATACTATGGAGAGTTGGATCGGGATGCCAAAAAGGAACGCCCGCTCAACCTCATCTACTTGGCTAAAGAGCCAATTTTCATTCACATTTACGAACCACCAGCAGATGAAGAAGGTGGAGGCCAAGTGCTGTGGTTTGGCTTGGAACCTCAACTGACAGAAGAAGAGGAAAACATCCGCAGAGAACTCACAGAAACCTTGCTGCAAGAAGCACCAACTGCGCCCTCTTTCACAACGGATAATGAATTTGAAAACATCCTGCGTCAAATGATTGAGCGCTACACCGTCCTCGATACCGATCTTGGTGTGAGCCCTCGCCGCCAAGGCCGTCTTTGGGAGATGCTAGGCATGGATGACAAGCGACTTGTTGTCAACCAAGAACAACGCACACGCCTCGAATACATCGTCATCCGCGATTTGATTCGAAACGGACCTCTTGAACCGCTGCTCTCAGATGAAATGTTGGAAGATATCCACTCCATCGGATTGAAGCACGTCCACATGGATCACAAGGTGTTTGGAATGGTCACCTCAAACATTCGTTTCCGTGAGCGAGAAATGCTCTCGAGGTTCCTGCGCGCCATGTCAGAGCGCATTGGCCGACCCGTCTCTGACAACAAGCCAATCATCGATGGTGCCTTGCTTGATGGCTCCCGTATCAACATCATTTTCTCTGACGACGTCTCTATGCTTGGACCGTCGTTCACCATCAGAAAGTTCGCCGAAGAAACAATTTCAATCACGCAATTGATTCAGTGGGGGACCATCTCGTCTCAAGTTGCAGCCTACATTTGGATTTGCTTAGAATACGGAATGTCTGTCCTCGTTTCTGGGGAGACCGCATCCGGAAAAACTACGACCCTGAATGCCATTCTCCCCTTCATTGACCACAACGTGAAGATCTATTCCGCAGAAGACACACCTGAAGTGAAGGTGCGCCACAAGATTTGGCAACGCTTGGTGACTCGTTCTTCCAAGAACGAAGAGTCGCGGGTGGAAATGTTCGATTTGCTAAAAGCGGCTCTCCGAAGTCGTCCCCGTTACATCATCATTGGAGAAATTCGTGGTGTTGAAGGAGCGACAGCGTTCCAGGCCATGCAAACTGGCCACCCGGTCATTGCTACCTTCCACGCCTCTTCGATCGTCAAGATGATTCAACGTTTCACAGGTGACCCAATCAACGTCCCAATCCGTTTCTTCGACAACCTGAACTTTGCGATTTTCCAAGAAGTTGTCGAAGCACCCGGCGGCGGGATTGCACGTCGTGTCACTGGAATTGACGAAGTTATCGGCTACAATAAACACAGCGATGGTGTCCTGACCCGTGGTATGTTCGAATGGGACCCTGTCAAAGACAAGCACTATTTCCGCGGTATGTTCCAGAGCCATCTGTTGGAAAACAAAATTGCGGCTATGGCAGGTTTCGCCAACAAGCGTGATATTTACGATGAAATGTTAAAGCGCGCAGCAGCTCTTCAACGGATGGTTGATCGTGACCTTACTCACTATGACGATGTCTTTGATTTGTTGGGTATTTACTACAACAGCGGCTGGGACCACTTCGATCGAGCCATCGATTCATGGAAAGGTATCAACCACGAATGAGGGATGTTAAATGCAGCGAATGTCAATGTGGCAAATCGCTTTGCGGCGTCTTGAAATGCCGGTTTTGAGGTTCCTTGCAATCTTTGTCGGTGGTGCTGCATTCGCTGGTTTACTCGCCGCAGTCGTCTTGATTTTATTCACAGGAGGGTTGGCAGATGGAGCTCTGTTTTCCGGATTCTCTGGAATTTTACTCCTCATCATCATGCCAACCTTAGCGGCAGGGGCAGCCATTGCCTTCCCCATTCTTGATGTTCAGCGTTCGGCTACGCTCATCGAGAAAGAAATGCACATGTTCATCACCCGAATGGGTATTCTTTCCCTCGGTGAATTAGGCGCTCAGTCCATTTTTGACATCCTTAAACAAATGAGTGATTATGGTGAATTAGCTGGGGAGGTTCAGCGAATTGAAACCCTCGTCGACAAATGGCACACCTCCCTTCCAGAAGCCTCGAGAATTGTTGCCCAACAAAGCCCTAGTCCACTGTGGGCGGATTTCCTCGATCGAATGGCATTCTCTATTGAAGCGGGCCAACCAATTGATGAATTCATGCGTTCAGAACAGGAGACGATTGCAGAGCAATACACCACGCTCTACGATACTCGTTTGGAATCGGTCGACACCATGAAGGAGATTTACGTTTCTTTGGTGTCTGCTGGCTTGTTCGGTCTTGTGATCGCAGGAATCCATCTGGTCCTGTTTGAGGTTGGCTCGCCTGATGACCCTCCAATCGTCATCGCAAGCAGGTTGCGTTTCCTTCTTTTGGCGGGGTTGTTGTTCACCATCGTTCAGATTGGTGGTGTTTTGTCATTCAATTCGACAATTCCAGAAGATCCAAGTTTCGCTCGTGACGAGATGGACACACCGTTTCGGATCAATTTTCTCAGAGCCTTGGTTGGGGCGGGGATCATTTCCATATTTTTATTCGCCATCACCACATTTGTAATTCTCTCTTCGTGGCAGGAAGTCAGTACCCAATGGGATCGATACGGACTTCTCTTGATTGTCGCTCCGCTTTCGCCGATGCTCATTCCGGCGTTGATGGTCGCCCGTGAAGAACGCCAGGTCCTGCGAAGAGACGAAACTTACCCCGATTTCATTCGCGCTCTTGGTGGAACTGCTCAAGCCCGTTCAGCTGAGCCATCCGCTACCATCAAAGCCCTACGAGGCATTGACTTTGGTGTGTTGGACGACTCCATTGATCGTCTAGAGAAGCGCCTTTCAACGCGAATTGATTCTGATCGAGCATGGGATTACTTCACCGCAGACACCAATTCCGCGGTCATTTCACGCTACACCCGTATCTACATCGAAGGATCACAATCCTCCGGCCAACCCGCAGCAACTGCTGAAATGGTTTCTCGGTCGGTTGGTAATCTTCTTTCTTTGCGCCGCCGCCGTGCTCTCTCGGCCAACACGATGCGCGGCGTCGCTCTTGGACTTCTCATCGCAACAGTCACAAGCCTCAACGTCACCATCGCTATTGTTCTCAAACTGGGTGATTCAATTGCAGGTGTCGCAGAGGGTTTCGTCGATACCGATGTGTCAGCACTGTCACGGTTTGGCTCTGATCTTGCTCTTCCCGTGATGGAAGATGCTTCTGCAGTCGGAGATAACATTCGAATGTTCAAGGTCGTCGTTTCAATCCTCATTTTGTTCCAAGTTGCCGCCGTTTCGATGATTTCCAATCGCCTTCGTGGCGGTGGTAAAACCACCGCTTTGGGTCAAGCGATTCAATTGCTTTGGGTTGCAGGAATCACCTCGTTTTTGACTTCGGTGGTGCTCGAACGTGCCTCAGGAATCTTTGGCGTATGACCGTAGTCAGGCGAAATACAATAACTCCCATGTGGATGGAGTCTCATGCAACCAATCCCTCCGCCGCCAGGTCAAGCCGCCCAACCAGCACCCGTATCGCCCTACCAGCCGGCCAAGGGTTTTGACAAGGCCAAGTTGGCATACTCCTTCGAACGGTGGCTCATGATTGGCATCGTCCTCATCCTTGCTGCAACCTTGTTCTCTGAAGTGGTGACCATGTGGGGCCCACCGGATGAACCCGCGGCTGATGCTTCACTCGATGATGTCTCA
Organism: Euryarchaeota archaeon UBA433; assembly: GCA_002495535.1. Classification (GTDB taxonomy): domain Archaea; phylum Thermoplasmatota; class Poseidoniia; order Poseidoniales; family Poseidoniaceae; genus MGIIa-L1. The sequence continues at coordinate 5,021 of DAFX01000006.1, read as the reverse complement.
GAGTACCTCGAAGATCTTGATGGCTACAACGATCTGGATCGTGTTGTGACGTCCATCGGTTCCATGCTCCAAACCGTGGGCCTTGGTTTGATCGGCTATGCTTTGCTTAGGGAGGCTCATGCCAGCAAGCATGAACACACTGCGCTCCGAGTGACCTCTATGATTCTTGGAATCATCGTCATAACCAACTTGGCAGCACGAAGCCTCAATCTTGTGTGATCAACGTCGTGCTTCTTCAGCGATGCGCTTTTTGGTCGCAGCCCAAGAACAAATGGGACATTGTGTCAAATCATGACGCCGAGCGGGACAATACTCCCTGCCAAAGAAAATGATTTGCAAGTGAAGTTTATTCCATAGGTGCTTTGGAAAAACAGACTTGAGATCCCGTTCAGTCCGTTCAACAGTTGTTCCGTTCGAAAGGCCCCACCTTGCACCGAGGCGATGGATGTGGGTGTCAATAGGGAACGCTGGGACGCCAAAGGCTTGGGCCAAGACCACTCCGGCAGTTTTGTGTCCAACACCGGGAAGGGCTTCTAGGGCTTCGAATGTATCAGGCACTTTGCCACCATGCCGTTCCACCAAGAGTTCTGATAGGCGTTTGATGTTCTTGGCTTTGGTTGGCGCTAAACCAACTTGTCGAATATCCTCAAGAATCGTCTCAACGGGGAGTTGCGCCATGAGTTCAGGAGAATTTGCTTTGGCAAACAAGGCAGGCGTCACCTGGTTGACTTTGATGTCGGTCGTTTGAGCGCTCATCAGGACCGCCACAAGCAGTTCAAATGTGTTCTGATGGTCGAGGGGGACAGGCGTTTCGGGATAGAACTCTTCGAGCATCGTCACAATCCGCTTCGCCTTCTCCGCTCGCTTCAAATCGATTCACCCCGGTGGGCAATCAATTCTTGTGGCACCTTGTAGGTGTAGGTGGTGTCTTGGCCGTGGCACATCACTTGGGGCGGGGTCTGTTTGAATTCGAACCGTTCAAATCTTGCATCAAGGCCATGAAGTGGCATTGAAGCATTAACAAAACCAGTGATGTGCACTGTGAAACCAGTTTGAACATGGTTCGGATGGCTTTGGAATTCCAGACAGTCGTGTGTCACTGTGACGGCACCGAGCCCGTCGAAGAACCGAGAGAACTCAGATGACAACTCTGCCCAATTGGTGATTGAGATACGATTGGTCATCGTTGTCCCTCATTGTGGATCCATTTTGACAGAGTAGGCTTCTCCGGTCATCCAACCGAACGCCAACCCTAGCGTGACCGAAAACAAAGGTATGCCGTTGCAAATGAGCGTTTCCATTGGTTCGGTGGTCGGCTGTCCTGCGATGTACCACACGAGGAACCCCAAAAGGAGCCCCGGAATCAGCATTGTTCCGCCCATAATCAGTGTGCGTAGCAGGCGCATGGGCAGAGCAAAAGGCGGCGAGTCAAGAAGGTGTGCATTGAGGGCGTTGCTCAAAGGCGCTCCAGCAAGGCCGCTGCACTGAGGGTATTGAGCACGTCATCTGCTTCCAGCCATCCTTTGCGTGCAGCCATCACGCCGTAGCTGATGTCTGCAAGTCCACGCAAGGAATGGGCGTCTGGATTGATGATTACTGGGACGCCAAGTCCTTTTGCATGCTTACATAGGCGCCAATCAAGGTCCAGTCTGTAGGGACTGGCGTTCAACTCCACAGCTTTCAACCGCCCCTCGTCATTGTGCTCTGCCATGTGTTCAAGAACAGCAAACAGATCCACCTCGTAGCCATCCCTGCCTTGCAATATCCGCCCAGTTGGGTGGCCGAGAACCGTTGTTGCTGGATGGTCGATGCACCGTATCATTTCCTCAGTGTTTTCAATTTCATCACGGGCACGCCATTTCGAGATTGCGTGAACAGAGGCCACAGTGTAATCCAAAGTAGCGAGGACATCATCGGGATGATCGAGTTTTCCACCCGGTAAAATATCAGATTCGACGCCATGAAACAATCTGAATTCGACCTCCTCATCAGCCCACGCTTTGTTGTAGTCTCGAATGGTGTCGCCTTGAGCGAGTAAATCCTCTGCGCTGGCTCCATTTGCGACTTGGAGCGTAGGGGAATGGTCTGCAATGCCAAGCCAGTTCCATCCCATCTTGCGTGCAGTGTCCGCCATTTCTTCCAACGAAGCTTCACCGTCTGAAAGGGTGGTGTGGTTGTGCCAGGCCCCACGAATGTCACTTGTATGAAGGAGGTCGGGAAGTGTGCCCTTTTCAGCAGCGAGGATTTCGCCCGTATCTTCGCGCAGTTCCGGTGTGACCCATTCCAGGTCGAGATGGCCATAAATGGAATGTTCATCTTTCGCCTCAAGGGAGAATTGTGCCGCCGCCATTCCTTTGAGTTCGCCAGCCTTTTCTTCTGGAATCAGTCCAAATTCATTGAGTTTCAGCCCTCGGTCGATCGCCCTCTGACGCATCGCAATGTTGTGTTCTTTGCTTCCTGTGAAATAGGCAAGGGTGAAGGGGAATACCTTCGGTGTGACCAAGCGAACTTGGGCATCAATCGTCCCCCCGCTTTCCAATTGTTCGTAATCATCACCGCCAATTGCATCCAATACATTTGGGTCAATATGGCCGACAGTGAAGCCTTCCTCAAACACTGTCGTATCGAGGATGATGCTAATTTTTGATTCACCAGCGCCCTTGACATCAGCAATACCTGGCAGACTTAGAATGCTGTTTGCCACGGCCTCATGATGTTCGGGTTCAACCGCCACAACCAGGTCCAAATCCCCGATCGTTTCCCTTCTTCGGCGTGCACTGCCAGCTAACTTAGCCTTGAGGACGCCTTCGATCTGACTCACTCGTGCCTCGAATGCTTCACCGTACATGAGGCCAATATCGAGCCTTCGGCGAGCTCTAAATCGGGCAAGAAGTTCTATGCCATCGAGCATTCGTGCCTGAGATTTCTTTCCAAACCCTTTCATCGGCGCGATTTTATCCGCCTCAGCGGCTTCTTTCAATGAGGCAACGGAATCTACTCCAAGTTCCTGATTCATCAATTTGATGCGCTTGGGGCCGAGGCCAGGGATGCCCAACATTTCGATCATGCCTTCTGGGGTTGAGGCATGAAGTTCGAGCCAATCGCTGGGCCAGCGCCCTTCGGCGATGACTTGTGTGAGTGCGGAGCCGAGCCCCTTTCCTATGCCCTTCATTTCCAAAAGTCGTCCGGTGGCGACCAATTCACCAAGGTCCTCGGTCAATGAGCCAAGCATTCTGCTTGCGTTCTGGTAGGAACGAACTCGGAACACATTTGCCCCTTGGAGTTCCAAAAGGACCGCAACTTGATGCAACGCCTTCGCCACTTGATTACGAGAAAAATATGGTGGACCGCTCGGTCGTGGTTTGGGAAGGGAAAAGCCGCCGCCTGCCATATGTGCACCATGGTGGCGACCCTTGTCAAACATTGCGATGTTGCGTTGTCCGCATTCTGCACATTGAAGAACTGCGGCACCTGCCCTTAACCATGGTCGAACCAACAACCATCGAGCATCTTGCCGAAGCGTTGTGTGGAGTTTCTGCCATTTTGTTTACCTTTATTGCTTCGTTTTCCCGCTCACCGGCTGTTGAACGTCAGGTTCAGAATTTGATTGCTATTACTCTGATTGCCGCCGCAGTCATGTTGTGGTGGCTTTCACTATCGGGCGGTGAATTGTGGGGGTCCAACTACCTTCCAAAGCCGCTCTCCTTGGTGTGCGTGATCATCGCCATTGCAGCTCGAATGAACATTAAGGGAGAGAATGTATCCTTTGGTGCGAACCCTCACACCATTGGAAAAGAGTCTGCTGAAGAATAATCAAACAATCTCGCCTTGAGGTTGGTGCTCATCATCGCCACCAGTGCTGTTTTTCAGCGCTTCTTTTGCCATCTTTTGGTCGATGAAAGTACGCATGTATTCTGGTAATTCCCCGTTAACGAAAATCACATCGTTGATCGCTTCTAGTTTTTTCAGTGAGTAATAAATTTGCATAGCGGTCATTGGTGTCGATGAACAACCATTGCATCCACCATCGAGTGAGATCATAATATTCCCATCGCTGGTATCAAGCACAGTGACGACGCCATCGTGCTCGTCAAGAATTTCTTGGACCGGGCCAATTTCAGCGAGAACCTCTTCTGCTGTCATGGCCATGTGCCCCCCTCAGGTTTCTCCCCTTTCAACGATTGCTTTCAACGCTGAAGCCAAAAGCGTCTCACGGCGCTGAATAAAACAGGCGAAAAAGCACCGAAGAACTGGTTTTTCGAGGGGAACCACTTATGAGGGGTTCTTAGGTCGCCGAGGCACAGGTGTTCTGTTATGATGGAAAATATACCAATGATTGCCGCAGTCGCAGGTCTCGTAGGACTTGCCATTGCATTTATGCTGTACCAACAAGTGAACAAAGTGAAAATTGACAACGATAAGGTTGCCAACATCACAGAAGAAATTCAAAAAGGTGCCATGGCGTTCCTTTTCGCAGAATACAGAGTTCTTGCCATTTTCGTGGTCGTTGTTGGAATTGCACTTACGCAACTCAATGACATGAACACCGCTCTTGCCTTCTTCGGAGGTGCACTTGCATCTGTTGCTGCTGGTTTCTCTGGAATGCGTGCTGCAACATCGGCTAACGGTCGAACAACCATGGCCGCTAAGAACGACGGCAAGGCAGGAGCACTTTCCGTCTCCTACAACGGAGGAGCCGTCATGGGTCTTTCAGTTGGTGGACTCGGGCTTCTCGGTATCTCCCTCGTTGCATATTGGCTCGGAGCTGGCGATGCCAATCCTGACCTTTCCGCTGCTGCAGGATTTGGTATGGGTGCCTCATCCATTGCGCTCTTCGCTCGTGTAGGTGGCGGAATTTACACCAAGGCTGCTGACGTTGGCGCAGATTTGGTCGGTAAAGTCGAAGCAGGTATTCCTGAAGACGATCCTCGCAACCCTGGTGTGATCGCAGACAACGTTGGTGACAACGTTGGTGACGTCGCAGGAATGGGTGCTGACATCTTCGAATCCTTTGTCGGTTC
>DAFX01000003.1 GCA_002495535.1 Euryarchaeota archaeon UBA433 | reverse complement strand
AGCGGGTTGAAGATCTGAGTAATATTTACCGCGAATCCAACCGTCAAGCCATTCGACTTTCTGCAGCCTTCACCCCACTCATACGCATGGCTATTCTCTGCGGGTTTACGGCCACCTTGTTGCTCGGCGGCTGGATGACATTGGAAAATGAACTGGCGGTTGGCGCCTATTCTGTTCTTGTTTTCATGACTCAGCGGTTGCTTTGGCCGCTCACCCGTCTTGGGGAAACATTCGATCTCTATCAGCGAGCGATGGCCTCATCAACCCGGGTGCTTGACGTGTTGACATCACCAACCGAAGTCAAGGAAGGGGTGTATGAGCCAAGCGCCGAGGCGGTGAGTGACTCTGCAATTTCATTCACAGATCTTGATTTCGCATACCCTGGGCGGGAGCCCGTCTTCACCGATCTCAATTTGACGTTGCGGGCAGGGGAAACGGTCGGTGTCGTCGGCTCGACGGGGGCGGGTAAAACCACCCTTATCCGGCTTCTTCTACGCTTCGCCGAGCCAACCGCGGGGTCAATCAGTTGGGCTGGGAAGGAGCTTCCTGAATGGAATTTGAACCGTTTGCGCTCTTCGATGGCGCTTGTCGATCAGCACATCACCTTGTTCCCAACATCCATCCTTGAGAATATTCGGTACGGGAATCCCGAAGCAAGCGACGGGGAAGTTCACGATGCTGCTCGTTTAGCAGAGGTCTCAGATTTCGTCGAGGCTTTGCCGGACGGTTGGGGGACGCTCGTTGGTGAGGGGGGCCACCGGCTCTCAGGTGGCCAGCGCCAGCGCTTAGCGATCGCTAGAGCCGTGCTCAAGGACGCCCCGTTGCTCATTCTTGACGAGGCCACCTCTGCTGTAGATAACGAAACTGAAGCGGCGCTTCAGCGATCAATCAATAAAATTTCAAGAAACCGAACCGCGGTGATCATCGCACATCGACTCTCGACTGTTCGCAATGCAGACCGTATTCTTGTCCTAAATGAGGGGAAAATTGTCGAAGATGGCGCGCATGAAGAATTAGTAGAAATGGGTGGAATTTATTCGCGCATGTGGGGTGTACAAACTGGGGTAACGACTGACTAAGGCTTGAAATCTTTCAAGATAGGCTGTTTTTTCCTCGTTATGGTGATTTACAGCCCATTATAAGTCCCGGAAACCGGAAACGTCTTCGATACCAATGAAGAATGATACATTCTCTCGGACCACTAGCCTGCTTTTGATTGCCACATTCGCGCTCGCAATGGCCTCAACGGTCAGTGCTGCTGACGTAGGAGACATGGGGGCCGATGGTCTTCCGTCCTTCCTTTCCGATAACATCGGAAACGACAATCTTGAACTCCTAACCTTCTTCCTCTTCTTCGTAGGTTACATCGCCATGGGTGCGGCCTTCGTTTTCTTCATGAGTGAGCGAGGGAATGTAGCCCCACAATACCGAACTACAATGACCATCTCTGCACTCATTGTCGGTATTGCAGCGTTCCACTACTACTACATGCGGGGCGTCTACGCTGACTTCGGCGTCGTCTCTATCGAGTACCGATACATGGACTGGATCATTACAGTTCCATTGATGGCCCTCAAATTCCCATCCCTTGTTGGAAAAGAAGCCATCACAGACAAGAAGGTTGCAGGTCTCGGATTTACCGGCATCTGTTTCACAGGTGCTCTCATCATGATTGGATTCGGCTACCTCGGTGAAGCCGATCTGATGAGACCTGTCCCAGCACTCTTGCTTGGTGGAATGGGTTGGGCAATGATTGTTGTCGCAACAGGTACCCCGTGGACCGACGGTTTGGGTGTAGACAACTCCAAAATCTCTGAAGAACTCATGTGGAGTGCAAACGCACTCCGCTGGTTCATTGTCGTCGGATGGATCATCTATCCTCTCGGTTACCTCTTCAGCCCTGAAGTCGCACTCATTGAGATGGACAACGGAGCAGAGATCATGGCCGTTGCCTACAACATTGCAGACATCATCAACAAGATCGGGTTCGGTGTTGTTGCTTGGATGGGTGCTAAGAAAGCAACCGAAGCTCTAGCAGCTGAGTGAGACTCTTCTCATTTGGTCAAAAACCGCAATGCGTGCTCGACGTCCATGCGTGGGGCCAGACGGCTCCACGCATGAGCGAACGGCAACCATACGCTTGTGTAAGCCAGAACCATCATCATCGATTGTGACATGGTAAAGGCATATGATTCATTCAACCCGTGGAACAAACCGATCGGGATGAAATGAATCAGGTACACACTCAATGAACGCTGACCGAGAGGGTTGAGCACGTTCATCGAAATGTGTTGTGCAAGCAACCATAACAAACTGACGCCAGTCATGGCGGCAACGAGGAAGAGTGTGTTCGCTGGGAAGAACGTCAGGAGTGCAGGTCCGGTTGGAGCCGCCCACTGCACCCCGTGGTGAGCAGCATAAGCGAATGAAAAAGCGCATGCTAAACAACCTGCAAATACCATTGAAAGTGCATAATTTGTCTGTGGAAAGGTCTTGTTATCGTCGCCTTGGGATGAGATAAAGGCTCCCAGGGTGGCAAAGATCACCCATGGGAAGAGCGGATAGGTGCCACTGAACAATGCGTGCTTGATCCACTGCAGCATTGAATTCGTTTCATTCCTCGCGTCCCATGTACTCGGCCCTTGGATTGATGAAAACAAAAGTGTCACCATCATGACCCCAGTGAGGGCGGTGAAAAACACTGCATTGCTCCGTTGGGGCGCACGAGTCATCGGATCAAGCCAAAGAGGCTGGGTGAGGATCAGCAAGCCAAATAGGGTGAGAACGCCTGGTGAGAATACTTCAAACAAATGCGGCGCAGATATGTTGATCGCTGTTTGGGCCAGGATGAAAAAACCCGCCCGTTTCACACGTTGTGAGCCGGTTGTGCTGCTACGAAAGCAACCCCAGCCGAACACGGTGACGAACAACGGAGCAGCTAAACCACCGAGGCCGGATACAGCGTAAACAAGTGCAGATGGTTGTGTGGATGATGGTGGACCCCATGTAGCGGCGGCATGAACCATGACCATGAGCAAAACGGCAAGGGCCCGAATCGAATCGATATGTTCGATTCGCCCCGCCAAACACAACCCTCAGAGATTTGCTTTGGCGTATTCAACCGCGTTACGGAACATCTGCAAGCCTTCGCCCTCCCATTCACCAAGCGTATCGCTGTGCTGCGGGCCAGGGGCGGTGTTCCGTGTGTGATCTGGGTGGAGCCATTTTGCATACACAGCTTCAGGGTGTGGCATCAGTCCGAAAACGAGTCCGGTTGAGTCACAAACTCCAGCAATATTTCGCATACTCCCATTGGGAGATAGGGGGAATGGTAGGGGTGCATCCGTAATCCCCTCTCCAGGTGTTGTTGTCGGGTCCACATAGCGGACGGTCAGTTGATGGTCTGCATCAAGAGCGTCGAAATCCGTCGTTGATGGCATGACAAATTTACCTTCACCGTGCCTTACTGGACAATCCATGCGCGTCATACCCTTTGTCCATATGCACGGGCTTTCTGGATCAAATTCCAGCGTGACCCAGCGATCTTCGTATCGACCTGAATCGTTCAGTGTTAGGCTTGCGCGCTGCTCAAAATCTGGCAGTGGGCCATTTGGCCCGGGAAGAAGGCCGGTCTTGACAAGTACTTGGAATCCATTACAAATGCCAATAATTGGTTTTCCAGCTGCTACGAAAGCGTGCAGTTGGTCGCGAAGGGCGAACCTCATTCTGTTGCCCATCAGGCGGCCACTGCCAAGGTGGTCTCCAAATGAAAACCCACCCGGGACCGCCAGTATTTGGAACTCTTCGAGCGTGCGTTGGCCAGAGATGAAATGGTTGACATGGACGCGTTCTGCGTTGCCACCAACAAGATCGAAAACAGCGGCTGTTTCATGATCGCAATTGATGCCAAAACCAAACAAAACTGCTACTTTAGGTGAAGGCATCACTCGACCCCTCCCGTCATGTCCAGTGCCCCTTGCCAAGATTCGACCATGGCGTGGACGTCAGCTGTTACCACGTGTTCAAAGCCATCGTTGATGGTGAGTGTAGGCTCGTCTACCGCTTCGCCAAGCATGGTAATGCTATGACCGGACATCCATTGAACGAATTCGTCTTCGCGCTCTGGCTTCACTGCGACAATAAAGCGGCCAAGGGACTCCCCCCAAAGGCGCGCCCAGAGGCTTTCATGCCCTGTGCCGTCCAAATCAACCGTGGCGCCAATCCGGCCGCCGATGCACATCTCAGCAACGGCAACACCAACGCCACCCTCTGAACAATCATGAGCGGTTTGCACGATACCGTTTTGGATGGCTGTTGAAAGTGCTCGATAGGTCGAAAGGTTTTGTTCAGGGTGGGCAAGTTGTGGAGGGGTGCCACCGATGCCTGCTGCGATCCCGCTCTCTTTGAGCATGAATGCAATTTCAGATGCGCCTAATTCTTCATGCGATTGACCGACAAGATACAGTTTGTCCCCTGCATGCTTGAGGTCGCTGGTTGCTGTAAAGCGTACATCTGGCTGATCGCCAAATAATGAGAACAAGAGGGTTGGGGGGATTGAAATTTTCTTTTCCCCTGTCCCATAGTCGTTCTTCATGGAATCTTTTCCGCTGACGCACGGTAAACGGTAGGCGCGGCATACTCGTTCAAGTTCACGGTTGGCTCGAACCAATTGGGCGAGTTTGAATTTACCATCAGGGGTTTTGACAGACTCGATAGAATCGGGCCAGCAAAAATTATCCAATCCTGCAATCTTGTCAACGTCCACTCCTGCACAGACAGCGTTTCGGACGGCTTCATCGATTGATGCTGCGGCCATGGCGCCCGCGTCTATGTCAGAGTAACGTGGTGCAATTCCGCATGAGATGACAAGTCCGTGGGGGTTGCCATGAATTGGGGCAATCACGCCTGCGTCACCTGGGCCATCACGTTCGACGCCAACAAAGGGTTTGATTGCAGTTTGAGCGATGACTTCGTGGTCGTACTGGCGAACCCATGTTTCCTTGCTCGCAATGTTGGGCCGGGCAAGCATGGACAGAAGCAGGTCAGAATGGTTCGCGTCTGTGGGTGGAATGAATGCAGGCAATGTTGGAGCCTTCCACTCAGATTCCAACTGCAGTTGAGGGACACCGTCGTGCAGGAACTCGATTGGGAGGTAGGCTACTGTGGTGTCTTCGTATTTGACATGAAACACCCCGCTGTCAGTGAATGTGGCTACGGGGGTTGCTTCGACTTCGTGCAGGGCAGCAAGTGCATCAAACTCTGGCTGGTCTTCTGCCTTGATGGCGATGGTCATTCGTTCCTGACTTTCTGAGACTAAAATTTCCCATGCAGAGAGTCCTGCTTGCTTAAGCGGTACTTTCGCGAGATCAATTTCGCACCCATTTGTGTATTCTGCCATTTCCCCAATGGAAGAGGAAAGGCCACCTGCGCCGTTGTCTGTGATGCAAGTGATGAGGCCTAAATCCCGGGCCTCAAGCACCATGTCAATCATTTTCTTTTGTGTGATTGGGTCGCCAATTTGGACGGCGCTTGACGGTGATTCTTCTGTCAATTCGAGGGAGGAAAATGTCGCGCCATGAATTCCGTCGTAGCCGACCCTGCCGCCAACCATGTAGACGATGTCGCCCGCTACTGGAGTTTTGATGTGGCTTTCACGGCCGTCTGGAAGGTGACGCGGCATGATGCCGACTGTGCCGCAATAGACGAGTGGTTTGCCGATGTAGCGATCGTCAAACACGATAGCTCCGTTCACGGTTGGGATGCCCGATTCATTGCCACCCACGCGAACGCCCGCATGAACCCCGCGAAGCACTCGAGAGGGGTGGAAGAGGTTGTCAGGGAGGTCTCCTTCCCAGTTCGGAGGACCGAAACAAAATACGTCTGTGTTTGCGATTGGTCGTGCGCCCAATCCCGTTCCAAGGATGTCACGATTCACGCCAACGATGCCAGTCATAGCGCCACCATATGGATCAAGAGCTGAAGGCGAATTGTGGGTTTCGGCTTTCATACAAACGCTCCACTCATCGTCCCAAGCGATCACTCCAGAATTGTCATGGAACACTGAGAGAAGCCAATCGACCTCTTTTTGCATGTCATGGGTCGGCTTCATGATGTGTGTCTTAAAGATGGAATCAATGGTGGCTTCCTCTCCCGTTTCCGTGTCGATATGATGGATTTTTGATGCGAAAATCTTGTGCTTACAATGTTCACTCCAAGTTTGCGCCAGGCATTCAAGTTCGACATCCGTTGGTGCATTTGCTACGATACCTGCTTCGGTTCGTGCGGCTCGCACTTGCTCGTCGCGATAGTGCGCTTGAATGGTTTGCATTTCTTCTAAATTAAGTGCTAAGAGCCCGCTTTCGGAGAGTTCAATCAGCTCTTCATCGGGGATTTCCATGTCGATGTGAAGCGGCGCCTCGAATGTTTGTGGGGGTTTTTCGGTGTACTCAATGGCAGGCCAGTTTTCATTCGTGCACGCAGTGTGATCAGCAACGAGGGCTCGTTGAATCAGATTGTTATGCAAGGTGTTGGCGAGCCATTGAACTTCTACTTCGTCCGAAAGTCCGTAGAACGCATAGGTGATGTATGTGGAAATCGAGGCGGTCCCTGCGTCTGGGAAAATGGTCCGGAAGCCGTCAAGAGCAGCGGTGCCTGGATTATCGGTGACGCCTGCTTTGAATCCGACCGTCACAACACAGGATGGGGTGTCTGGGAAGTGATTTTTGCTCGAAAGAAGAAGGTGGTTTGTCGCGCCGTCTTCGATAATGGGGTCGGCGAAGAGATCGTTGACTCGCGCCTCAATGGCATCCGATTCAATCTCGCTTTTGATCAAAAAGCCAACAATGCTTCGGACTTGGTGAACGGTGATGTTGTGATCTGCAGCAAGTTGCCTACGCACCACGTCACCGCGAACATCGCGCATTCCTGGTCCTTGTTTTGGCGTCACTTCGACACGGGTTATGGCCATGGGGTTCACCGCCCCCTACGGGGGCGAACTAACTGCCATTGCCTACGACCTTTGAACAATACGGAAGCATTCAGGAAAGCATTGAGCCCAAAAATTGCCCCGTAAAGCTCTCATTGCACGCCGCAATGTCTTCTGGTGTCCCTTCTACGAGGATCATGCCCCCGCGTTCACCGCCTTCCGGCCCAAGATCGATGACCCAGTCCGAAGACTTCACGACATCGAGGTGATGTTCGATGACGATGACCGTGTGGCCCTTGGTTCTGAGTTCCAGCAACACTTCAATCAACAACTGAACATCTGAAAACGAAAGTCCTGTTGTTGGCTCGTCGAGAATGTAGACGGTGTGTTTGGTTGGGGGCCGCCTCAATTCACTGGCCAGTTTGACCCGTTGCGCCTCACCACCTGAGAGTGTCGTTGCAGGTTGCCCGAGGCGAACATAAGAAAGTCCAACCGCCCGAAGGGTGTCGAGGGTTCTGAAAATTTTTCGATGGTTACCGAAAAACTCGACGGCTTCTCCGATTGGCATCTCCAAAATTTCGTGAATGTTTTTGCCCTTCCACGTGACTTCCAAACACTCCCTGGTGTAGCGCTTACCGTTGCAGATGTCACAAGTGATCCAAACGTCTGGGAGGAAGTTCATCTCCAATTTGATCGACCCTGCACCCTTGCATGATTCACAGCGACCCCCTTTGACGTTGAAGCTGAACGTGCCGGGTGTGTAGCCGCGTTCTTTAGCCAAGGTCGTCTTAGAGAAAAGGCTCCTGATTTCGTCGAACACTTTGGTGTATGTTGCTGGATTTGAGCGCGGTGTTCGCCCGATAGGGGACTGGTCGATGATGATGGCTTTGTCCGTGTGTTCGAGCCCTTTGATTTCTCGGTGCTTTCCAGGAAGGGTGTCTGCGTTGTGCAGATGCCGTTGGAGGGCAGGTGCGAGAATGCCTGAGACGAGGGATGATTTTCCTGAACCTGAAACTCCGGTGACTGCGGTCATGCACCCTATCGGAAAAGAGGCTGTGATGTTCTGAAGGTTGTTGTGTGATGCCCCTTTCACCACGAGGCGTTTGCGGGTGGCCTTCGTTCGCTTTTCGGGCACCGGTATGCTTCGTCGCCCACTTAGGAAGGCGCCAGTCACTGAGTTTTCTTCCGCCATAGCGATTTCAGGGGGCCCGTTTGCAACAATCATACCGCCCTCGAGGCCGGCACCAGGCCCGAGATCGCACAGCCAATCTGCTTGACGAAGGGTGTCTTCATCGTGTTCGACAACAATCAACGTGTTGCCAAGATCGCTGAGTTCACGAAGTGTGGCGAGGAGACGTTCGTTGTCCCGTTGGTGTAAGCCAATCGAGGGTTCGTCTAACACATACATAACGCCCGTGAGGCGGCTGCCAATCTGGGTTGCTAAGCGAATCCTTTGACTCTCCCCTCCCGAAAGGGTGTTGGCTTTTCGATCAAGGGTGAGGTAGTCAAGGCCAACGCTGTCCAAAAAGCCAAGTCGGTTTTCAATTTCTTTGAGGATTTCATTACCGATGAACATGCTCCGCTCATCGAGAGGTTCTAGGGTGTCGGCGAAGTATTCGGGTGCACCAGGTCCATCCGGCCACCAAGCTCGAACAACGGAAAGTGCGTCGTGAACTGAACAGTGGCTCACTTCTGGAAGGCGGATGCCTCCAACCGATACATACCGGGCCGCAGCGTTGAGTTTCTCGCCATGGCATTCACTGCAATTCAAATCAGTCATGCAGGCAATCAATCTGCTTCTCGTACGCTCAGACGTCGTCTCGGTGTAGGTCCGTTGAAGCCTTGCGATGATCCCCTCCCAAGGTCTGTTCATTTTGTAGACCGAGCCGTTGTCGGATTCGAAGTGGAAATTAATTACGGTCGATCCTGAACCGTTCAGAAGGATGTCGCGATCGTCGTCGTCGAGGAGTTCGAATGGGGTATTCCGAGGGATGTTGTAATGTTCGCACACCTGCTCAAGCAGCCTTCTGTACCACGAAGGGGACATGGATTGGCGCCACGGGCGAACGCAGCCATTGCTGACTGTAAGCGTTCCATCAACAATCAAATCGATGTTGAATTGCCGTTGTACTCCAAGCCCCTGGCAGGAGCCGCAAGCCCCTAGAGGGGAATTGAATGAGAAGACACGAGGTGAGAGTTCGGGCATGAAGGCGCCGTGTTCTGGGCAGGCAAAATCTTCCGACCATGCAACCGTTTCGCCCACTTGGGTGAGGCGGGCCTTGGTTCCTTCAGACAATTCTGCATCTTCATCTGGCGCTTCAAGGCTCTCGATGGCTGTGGCCCCTCCGCCAAGGCGGAGTGAACTTTCAATGGCTTCGGTGAGCCTTTGGCGTCGGTCCCGGGTGCACCGCAATCTGTCGATCCTCACATCGATGTCGTGCCGGAAGTTTTT
>DAFX01000081.1 GCA_002495535.1 Euryarchaeota archaeon UBA433 | reverse complement strand
CTTTCGCCAAAAAAAGTCAAAGTTAGTTCCAACTGGGCATGTGCGATCATGGACGATGAATCCGTTTGGTGTTGGGGGGAGGAATTGATTATCCCAGATCTGACAGCAGACTTAACCGGTCGTGAAACCTGTGCAACTCATTCTCTTGCCGATTATTCTGGACTGCCGGGCTACGGGTTGTGTGAAGGAACATTCTACGCAGGGGATGGTGGTGGTTCCGATCTGCATCAGATTCCACTTGGGGAAGAGGCAACCTCACTCATTCTCGGCTTGACGACAGGGTGCGCCTCAACCATAACCGGTAAGGTCATTTGTTGGGGGAGCGCGATTGGATGGGGACAAAAACAAGCAGCATGGGTGTCTTCAGGCGACTGGATGGGCGGATATCCTTCAACAGCACCAACCAGTGGACTAGGGGGTAATTCGAATTTCGCCAGCAACACATGGATTTTACTGGATGGACAATCGCCATCAAGCAAAGTTCACTCTTTTAGTTCACAAAGTGGACCGGGGAGTGGTTATGAGAATATTTTCTCGGATAACCGCGGTGGTTCGACTTTGGATTTCTTGGGCCAAAACATATGCATAAGCGTCGATTCTGGAGATTACATTTGTTACGGTTCACAAGGAGGTGTGTTGAATACCCCCTATGATGCAGATAAAGTCAACACTTGGATGGAAACAGATGATCCCGCAACCGTTGACGGAGTTGCTTTATTTGGGCATCCAATCACTGCAATCAGCAAAACCATTCATTCCATTTGTGCGACATTAAACAACGGTGAAGTCTATTGTGCTGGAGAAAATAAATGGGGTCAAATTGGTGATAATACCATTTCTGAAGATGCATTAGGCCATGATTGGACGCAAGTAAATCTCCCTTCAACTATATCTTTCAATCGAATTACTTCGTCAGTACGTAGCACTTGTGCTTGGGATAGCTATAACCCTACAAGTGAAAATGTGTATTGCTGGGGAAGCGCATTTTCAGAATTACCATTGGGTGAAGGGTGTGGTACTGTCTCGATAACAACAACTCCTTGGATCCCTTGTTATCCAAGTTCCCGAGATATCATTGCAACACCTACGCCAGCATACCTATTGCAGGGTATTGGTGAAATCGACAAACTGCAATTGTCTCTGTATGGAGGATGTGCTTTGGCCAACGGCAATCTCGGTTGTTGGGGCCATTATGATGGCGGACAAGGATGTCATTCTGATGAGCAAACTGCTGTCGAATTCATTATCCCGGGTTGTACCACTGAGTTACGAGTCGAACTATCAGGTACGCAGAACTCAGTACCTTCTATTTCCTCAGCCGTGATTACTCCTGGATCTAGTGTAAGTAATACCGATGTTTTACTATGTTCCATTACCGGCCCAATTGACCCCGATGCTGACCCGTTGTTGCCGTATGTGTATGAATGGGTCTTGACAACGCCACAGGGAGATGTTTACACATACAGCGCAACTTCTCCTTCCACAAGCAATCCGCTCGACTTGCCAGCCACTGCTTACTCGTCAGTCTTTGGTTACCTGGCCTCGCCTGGAGATGTCATTGAATGTTTCATTACCATCACCGATATCTATGGCGCATCAAGCGTAACTCAATCAAATGCCGTGACAGTAATGGGCACTAAATATTACGATATGGATCATGATGGTTACGGTGACATGAATGCTCCGCCAATCTATGTTGATTATTGCAACTTAGATACCGATTGCCCCGCAGGAGGTACCTTGGCAAACGCCCCCCCTTCCTCTCCAGCATATTACAGCGGAGTTTGTATTAATTTTGTTTGTGATTTAGGAATTGATTATGCTGATAACAATTTGGATTGTAATGACCAGGATTCTGCCATAAATCCGTCAGCTATTGAAGATCCATTCAATGGAATAGATGATAATTGTGATGGACAGCAATCTCAACTCTTCCTCGATTGGGATAATGACGGCTATGGCGATGCTAACTATCCATTGGTCTCGAACTGTGCAACAGATGTCGATTGTAACGGGAATGACCTATGTGTTACGACCTTCGGACATTCAACTTGTACGAACCCAAGCCACCCTGTCTTTGCAAACGCTTGTACAAGTTCAGCTGATTGTGATCTTAAATTTTCAAAAGTCGCATTAGCAACTTCTTTTTCCTGCGCTTTAACTACGGAAGGAAATGCTATTTGTTGGGGCGTTGATGGAACGGAAAACTGGCCACTACCAGGAAATAAATTTTCAGATATCGAAGCAGGAGATAATGCAATATGTGGAATGGAAATCAGTACGACCTTCATTATGTGTTGGAACCTTTATGGAAATCCGATTGGATCCACCTTTGTCCAAATTCTGGCAGTAAATGCGCCCTTTGCGAGTTTAGCACTAGGTAAAGAGAATGTATGCGCAGTTTCTACCAACGGGGAAATGTATTGTAAAAATATGGCTTCTAGTACAGCACCACTACTTCATCCGCAGACTAACGTTGTGCAAGTAGACATAGAGGTATTGATGAATATGAATACTTTCTTACCAGCAAATGGACATAAATGTATTTTATACGACAGCGGAAATGTTGATTGTATAAGTGGTAGCTATAGCTGGAATGGTGCCTCTACAAATCCTCCTGCAGGGGTTCAATTCTCAAGCATCGCGGTTGGTTTTCAATTCGCTTGTGGAATTGAAATAACATCCTTATTGGTTCAATGTTGGGGAAACAACGATCACAATGTCCTAACCACTCCTACAGATCAATTCCAGTCAATTGTAGCAGGGCGAAACACAATCTGTGGTATCACTACCTGGGGTGCAGTAGAGTGTTGGGGTAAAGCGTCCGAATTAGGTGCAAGCATGTTCCCTACACCTATAGGACCACCTGGTAAAAGCGTTAGCGTGGGGCGCCTCAATGTCTGTAGCATTGATAATAATGATGAGGTGGATTGTTGGGGCGCATCGGGAGGCATAGCGGACGGGTTGCTAGATGGGCCCAATGAATCACTAGCAACATGTATTAACGGGATTTGCTCTTTACCAAACTATGTACCTATACTTACTCCTGATGATGCCGATTGTAATGATTGGGATCCAACAGTAAACCCTGGTATGAGTGAATTACAAGGAAACAATGTAGATGATGATTGTGATGGAGTAATAGATGAGCCACCAGGTCCATCAATCACAATGGCGTCACTTGTTGACGAATACAAAACACCAGTATTCATTATTCTGTCATTCATTGGAATAATTTTTGTTGGAAAATCGTTGAAGAAGGATTAACTGATTTGCTCGTTCATCACACAACGAGTAATCCGTGGATCCATTGATGGATTGCAAACGGTACCTTTGTGGTTGTATACGACGACAAGGGCACCGTAGTGCGTGTTTGATTACAATTCGGCACCGCAGTTCATGCAGTGCTTGCCTTGCGAAGGCGTCAACTCACCACAGGTGTTACAGGTACCATAGGCGTGAAGTTCGAGAACGGCCTTCTGTTTGATCATCAGCCACGCGACCCAGGCATAGGCCACGCACAGCAAGACGAACAGCCCAACGACGGCAAAGGTGCCAAGTGAAAGAAACTGAACGCTTAGAGCAAAGGCGAGGAAAACTCCGGCGGTAAATGCATAGACGGGCCATTCTAAACGCATATCTGGCGCTTCAACTGCATGTATTTGATTTGTATTCACGAATGGCTCAGTTTCCTGTGTATAACGGTAGTATCACATTCTGCACATTCAATCTCGCATGACACCAGCAAGTTTGAGCAGTTTCACATCAAGGGATGAAAGGGGGACTGTTGCCGGGTCAACGCCCTTTTCCGCAACACCGCACCACACCTTGACATGCATGTCTCGATGAGAGAGCACATGATGCACCTCACCGAGGTAACCCAAACCTTCGGCATTAACATGCTCAACCAACTTTGGGCCCCACATACCAGCCAAAATTCCTGAAGCGTCCCTCATTTCTAATTCAGGCCTGCCTTTAGAATCGATGTAAATGACACACTGCAGGTCCACTCGTTTCTTTTTGCGTTTTTTTGGTGCTGGATAGAGGTCCGCATGCTCGACACCCAAACACGTTTGCTTCACAGGGCAAACATCGCATCTTGGGCTCTTCGGGGTGCAAATGGTTGCGCCCAGTTCCATCACTGCTTGATTCCAGTTGCCCGGATCATCCGACCATAGGACCTCGTCCGCCCAACGCTGAACCTCTCGCCCTGTGGGCTCTTTAATTCCATTTTGCCGGGCCATGACCCGAATCACATTGCCATCGACGCATGCGATCGCCTCACCATGTGCAATGCTGGCCACCGCTGCTGCGGTGTAAGGGCCAACGCCGGGGAGGGTTTGCAATTGCTCTGCCGAGGTGGGTAAATCGCCATCAAAACCACCGGCTGAACTCGGGGCGCATACCACCTTGGAAAGTTGAAACAGACGCCTAGCACGGCTGTAATATCCAGCACCCTGCCAGAGAAATAGAACCTCTTCTTCGGTGGATTCAGCCATGCTTTGGACCGTTGGATAACGCTCGAAAAGACGTTGCCAGAAAATGACACCTCGGCTCACTTGAGTTTGTTGAAGGAGTATTTCTGAAAGCAAAATTGGCCACGCATCGTCCAAACGTCGCCATGGCAAATCACGTTGATGTTGGGTGAACCAAGCGAGCAAAGATTCCTGTTCCATGCTTCGGGGCATGAACAGACCTCGTGACTCAAGCTTCTGCTTCGGCGGCCGCAGCTTTCTTTGCTTCAATGGCAGCATCGTTGGCTTTGATTTGCTCCCAAACAATTTCTGCTATGTCCTTGACTTCCATTTCAGAATCAATGGCTGTGAGGCCGTCGCTGACCATGGTTGAACAGAACGGGCAACCAACCGCTACAGTTTCCGCTCCTGTTTCTGCGATTTCTTTGGCGCGGATGACGTTGACGCGTTGGTCAGCATCCTCTTCCATCCACATTTGTGCGCCGCCCGCACCGCAGCAGAACGATTGCTTACCATGCCGTTCGATTTCAATATCGACGCCGCCGATTGCGTTCCTTGGTGCTTCGATTTCGCCTCCGATTCGGCCGAGGTAACACGGGTCGTGGAAGGTCACTGAAGGGTCGTGCTTTGGATCGGGGAGTTTCCCTTCTTGTTGAAGGTGGTTGATGAGTTGAGAGTGGTGCATCACTTCGATGTCTTCTCCGCCATAATCCTTGTACTCTTTTCCGAGGGTGTGGAAACAGTGTGGGCAAGAGGCGACAATTTTCTTCACGCCAATTTCTTCAAACGTAGCAAGGTTCGTTTCAGCAAGCATTTGGAAGAGGTACTCATTTCCGGCTCGTCGAGCTGAATCCCCGCTGCAACCCTCCTGCATACCGAGAATACCAACATCGAGACCTGCCTCTTTCATGACGCTGATGGTGTCTCGAGCGACCTTCTTGTTGCGTTCGTCAAAAGACGCCGCACAACCTGCGAAGTAGATGTATTCGGCTGGCTCTGCAACCTTGACGTCAAGCCCTTCAGCCCAGTCTCCACGCTCGTGAGCAGGAAGACCGTATGGATTGGAATCGGATTCCAAATTCTCGATGGTCGCCATAAGCGGCATGATGGTGTCTTCGACGCTTTCATCGAACTCCATTCGCTCCATCATCAAGTGGCGGCGAGCGTCGGTGAGTTTTGGCACATGGTCAATGTAAATCGGGCAGGCTTCAACGCACGCATGGCAGGTTGTGCAGGCCCAAATTGCATCTTCACCAAACCGAGCAATGATATCCTGTTCTGGCGTTTCACCAGCCAACAGCGCCGTTGAGTTGTCGTTGGCATAGTGGCGTACATCATGGATGATCTGCATTGGGTTCAACGCTTTACCACTCGCATAGGCCGGACAAACATCTTGACATCGGGCACACGATGTGCAGGCCCATCCATCGATGAGGTTTCGCCAAGTTAAATCGGTGTAGTTCACCGTACCAAAAGATTCGATGTCAAGGTCGTCCAATAGAATCGCCTTACCGTCTTCACCTCGCGCTAACGGTTCCATGGTTGCCATTGGTCGAATGTCGTGGAAGAAGACGTTGGGGAAGGCCATGACCAGGTGCATGTGCTTCGAAACAGGAATCAGGAAGAGGAAGGTCGAAATTGCCAGCATGTGCAACCAGTAGGAAGCAACGACGACGTTGGTCGACGGTTCAAGAGCGCTTGCAACCCATGCCCCAATTGGCTCCCATGTTGCCGAGACGCCTTCTTCACCAGCCTCGACCACAAACGAAGTCAGGGTGATCGTCATGATGAGAATAAGAATGAAGTTGCCTTCGAGTTGAGATTTCCCCTTGAGTTTTTCAGGCGTAAAGACCACGCGCCGAAGCAATGCTGCAAAACAGCCAATCAAAGCAATGGTGTAACCCGTCTCGACGATGATGTTCCAAGGCCCTCTGATGAGATCAGGCAAAAGGGAGTGAGAAAACCAATTCGCAGTCACCAAATCAAACATATCTGTCGAGAGCATGAGGAAACCCCAGAACATCAAAACATGGATGCCACCAGCGATTTTATCCTCGAGGACACGCTTTTGACCAAGCCACCCGGTGATGACTTCTTTGATCCTTGCACCCCAGTTGTCAAACCGATCCTCAGGAGCACCAACCATCACGAGCCGTGTGGCCTTGACGACCTGATAGACGAAGAAGCCGCCAGAGATAGCACCGAGAACGAGCAAGAATACCCATCCAGGTAGAGGACCGTACGACATTGTGAGGGGATGTTCCATGATGCGTCACCAGGGAAGCAAGGCTCCCCTATCCCCCTCCAGAGAAAACCAATGCTTGAATGCACCGTAAAAATACAATCAATCACAACCATGTTTCAACAAGGGATATGAAGCGCGGGCGTGTGGTCGAACCAAGGGGGTCGGCAAATGAACATCGAAACGAGCGCCCCCGGAAAATGCATCCTGTTTGGGGAGCATGCTGTCGTTTTTGGCCAACCTGCTGTAGCGGTTGCCATTGAGCAACGAATCCATGTCAGCATCAGCCCCATCGAAGGCGAGTATTGGAAATTGGAGGGTGGGCGATTTGATTCCAAAAAACACCCCCACCTGAACATGCTCCGCAAACAATTGTGGCCGAAAGCCAAAGGTGCACCTGCCTTATCGATTGAAATCAAAGGCGATATCCCCCGTGCATCGGGGCTTGGATCTTCCGCTGCGTTGAGCGTCGCAGCTGCTGCGGCCCTTCGAGCGGCCCGTGGAAGGTGGTGCACACAATCTGAACAGGGAGACATAATTTGGACCGAAGGCTACTCCAGCCTCATCCCAGACACCGATGCCTACGCACCCGAAGAAAGTGGGCAGAGGGCCCACCTGTTCGATTCAAGCAGCCTCCATCTCACAGGTGTTGAGGCGGTGAATGCTGATGAATGTGCGCTGATCGGTCACGCCGTTGAGGCCGCAGCCCAAGGCGGCAGAGCCTCACCAATGGACGCCTCAACATGCGCTCATGGAGGTGTTGTGCTGTTAAGCGACACCATCGAGGAGGGCTCGAAGTACCTGTACCAGCGCCAACTGAGGATGGACGACGAGACGAGGACTTGGGAACTGCATGATGTTGGCACGCCCGAGGGGGCTGCCGAGGTGTACTTGGTCATCGGCAACACTGGAGTGTACGCCCCAACTTCTGAACAGGTGGCCAAAGTCGCCAAAGCCATCCAAAAGGAACCCGAGCGGATGAGGGAAATCGAAACTATTGGCATCATTGCACGCCGAGGTATTGAAGCGCTCAACAAAGGGGATTTTGACGCCGTGGGGCGGGCGATGACAGAAAACCAAGTCATGCTGCGCGGTCTAGGGGTCTCATGCCCAGAATTAGACACGTTGGTTCGTGCGGCAGCACCCAGTTCGCTTGGCGCCAAACTCACAGGTGCAGGAGGAGGCGGGTGCATGGTGGCATTGACCAGACAACCTGAGATCACACTCGAAGCGATCAAGGCAGCAGGTGGCACCGCTTTGATCTCGTCATTTGGCAACGTTGGAATGCGACTTGAGAAGGGCATTGAAGGGACTTTTTGGAACCCATTGACTTGAATTTCTCAGATTGAATCCCAACCGAATCGAGTCCATGGCGTCTGCCTTTTCTTTATATAGTGGTTATATATCGCTGTCAATATGACTACTGATGAAGAACGTCTAACCGTCGTGAACGTGGTTGCCAGCACACGAGTTGCTGAGGAACTGGACCTGCCCGATATCGCAATTCAATTGAATTGTGAATACGAACCTGAACAATTCCCTGGTGTTGTGTACCGGGTCACCGATCCTAAGCTTGCAATTCTCATGTTCCGCTCTGGACGTGCGGTCTGCACTGGCGGAAAGAACGAAGACAACATCCATACGGGTATCGAGCGAATGATCGACGATTTGCGCGCTGCTGGAATCGAAACTTGGGATTTGGACCAAGTGGAAATTGAAGTGCAAAACATGGTTGCAACCTACGCCCTTCACTACCCAGAAGATTACACTGGAACTGACAAATTCACTGGAGAACCCCAAGCCGGCGTTCCACGAAAGTTGAACCTCAACAACTTGACGTTCCACCTGCCTTTCGACAAAGTCGAATACGAGCCTGAGCAATTCCCTGGCCTCATCTACCGCCTCGACTATCCCAAGGTTGTCTGCCTCATTTTCGGCAGCGGAAAGATGGTGATCACCGGCGCTCGACACAAGGACGAAATCCTCGAAGCTGTAGAGATCATCAAGGACGAATTAGCGGACTTGCTTGAATACTGAATTGAATTCATCCCATTCTCCTACAGGAGAAGTGTTGATGTCCTATTGTGAAGGTGGCGTAGCATGCGCCCGAGCATCCTGCGAGCAATTCCGGCTTTGTCGCTGGTGCTCTTGCTGTTTTTGAGCGTGCAAACGCCGCTGTTGCAAAGCGTGCTTGAAGAGGAAAAAAACACCCTCCAAACGAGCAACCAAGACCCGGGCGTCAGCGATGTCCCAGTTTGGAGAGTTGGGGATAAATGGGTCTACGCGGGCACCTTTGACCCGACCCTGTTGGTGACCAACACCGGCGTCCAAGCCACCGTCGGTGAAATCTATGGCGATACAACCACAGAAGTGCTCGGCATTGCTGAACAAAACGTCGACAACATGACCGTGCTGGCTTACACGCTTCGATCCTCAGCAAACTTCGACAAATCTGGAGTCTCGCTCGAAGGGTACGGCGGCAACGTTTACATCACCTACAGCCAAACTGAATACCTCCGTGTGAGCGATCTTTCAAGCCTTCGAAGTGAACTTGACATGTACATCCGTTTCGTACCCTACGGCATTTCAAGCCTTACTCAAATATTGGGCGACATCACCATCACGACAACCTACAGCCCGGTCTCAGAAACTTATGATTTCCCACTGCGAGTGAACGAGCAATGGACCACAACAACAACCTCCTCGGCACAGTGGTCGGGTTCGAGCGATTACATTACGCCGTTCCCCCCTCCAGAAAGCGACACAAACAGCACCACTTGGGAAGCCATCAGCGTGGGTAAGCCAAGGAACAGTTTCGGCCAAACCATCGGCTATGGTGGATGCAACTCGTCCTATGAGTTGCAATCTGTGGACAGGGATGGCTCACCAACAGGCTACAGATGGTATTGCCCAGAAGTTCAGAATTATGCATGGCTCCACACCGAAGACGACATCGGTCTGACGATTGACTTCCGACTCAAGCGCTACATCCCAGTGGGCGCTACAGGCGTCGACGAGTACAGCAATCCCGGTTCCCGCGACACGTGTTTGGCGGTTGAATTGGAAAATCCAATCACAGCACTCAACTCCCCGATGGGGGTGTGGGTGAATGCTTCAAGCGCTTGCTTTGCTGACACCACGAACCTCGATATTGAACTGCGTCACGAACCAGAGAATTCAGTCCAGACTGCCACAACTGCGAGCAACGGAAGTGCATTTTTCGTGATCAATGTTGGTGATGCAAGGGACCCTTCTGCAACCTTACTCGATTGGGCGAGCCACGGCATTGTCGCCCGGATAAACCCGGCCAGTCAATCACCAACATCGATTGTTGGTGCGGCTACAGTCACCCTGGATGAATTCATCGTCGGATTAGATCTGATTGCTAGTGAAGAGTTTGCAAAAGTGCTACGAAACCGAAGTGGTGTCGTCACGGAATTGAACTCTCTTTCTGGTTGGAATGTCCTCCCAGGGGATGAATTGCAGATTGAAGTGGGCGTCCAAAACCGGGGCATCACCACCTCCACGACGTCTGTGATAGCCCTCACGGGTCCCGACGGTCAAACCAACGACTATCCGCTTCCACCCTTGGCGACTTATGCAGCTCACAAAGTCAACTTCAGTTGGATTGTTCCTCCTGACCAGGCGGTTGGGATCGTGCCAGTGACATGGGAAGCGGACCCCGATGATGTCAATTCGGCTGACGTGAACGAAGCCAACGATGTCGCCCAACTTGGAATGTTTGTTGGGCGTTTGCCAACACCAGTGCTTGAAAACATCAGTGCGTTGACCCTTGAGCAAGTCACCTTGAGTGCAGAACAAAGTTTTGACGAAGACGGAGGGGGGGTCACTTGTGAATTTGAAATTCCTTTCGACGATGGTACACGGACCTGGGAATACATCACAATCCCCTCAGAGGACTGCAGTGTCAACTGGACATGGATGGATGATGGTGATTACCCCGTTCAGGTGACCGTCATTGACGAGGAACGAGATGAAACTCAATCCACCCTGTTGGCCTCGATTGGCAACCGGGCTCCGAAAATTGAAATCCGAAGCGCGCGAAGTGAGGCAAAGGTCGAACACCCCATCACCCTCTACGCCTACGCCAATGATTCAGATTCCGAAGATGCATGGCCCGGCGTTGTCGACGTGTTTTGGCCTGACGCTCTCTGTCAAGAGGGGTACTATACGAGGGTGTGTACCACCACCGCCCCTACAGAAGGCTGGCATACATTCACAGCTGTTGGAACCGATGACGATTCAACCAACACAATGGCAAGCATCGACATCAAATTCACCAACATCGCACCTCATGGAACCAGCATTGCGCTTCTGGTCGATGATACATTTTTGGAAAGCGATGAGCAACAAATTTGGCAATTGGATGAAGATGAGATTGTCAACGTTCGCGGGCAAGCCTTGGATTCGATTGATGACTTAGAATCACTGACCCATACCTGGTGGCCAGACGGTCAGGAACCATCACTGATGTACACCTATGAAGGCCGAGTGTCCAATTTCCCAATGATGTGGTCGACTTCTGGACTCCACACAATCCGTCTCGAAGTGAGCGATACCGATGGTGAATCAAGTGCCATCAATGAACGATGGGTCAACGTACGAAACGTACCGCCGGTCATTGAACCACTGGTTTCGATCCTTCCAATCGCTGAAGGTCAAGCCATCACCATCACGGGGAACGCAACCGACACGCCCAGCGATCGAGCCTCACTTGTTCGATGTTGGGACGTTGACCCCGGCATCGATAGCGATGATTTTGGAGGCGCAGACGATGATTGTGACATCACTGGTGATGTCCTGACCTACGCTTGGAACCGCAGCGGTAAGCACACCATCATTTACCACGTCACCGATGATGATGGGGCACAAACCAGTGAGGTGCTTACCGTCGAAGTGCTCAATATGCCACCTATTGTTCGGTTGCAAAACCTTGCATGTAGGGCTTACCAAACTTGTGTGATGAGTGCAGAGCAAACCATTGATTCTGCGAATGACATTGGCACGCTGACCATTGTATGGGACCTCGACATCACCGTTGACAGCAACGGAGATGGCATCAAAGACAACGACGCTGACCTCGTCGGAACAACGGTCCAGCATATGTTCCGCACTTCAGGTAAGGTTCGGGTCAAAGCCATGGCTTGGGACGAAAACCCCGAACGACCTGGCCAAGCCACGATGGTGATTGATGTGGCACCACCAGAACGCAACTCAATCGAACAAATCAGCGCCGGCTTGATCGGTGAAGAAGCAAATTCATTGGCTCAATTTGGACTCCTGATTGGGATTCTGTTGTTGCTTGCTTTGCTGACTCGAAGGCGGAAAGGCAGCTCGGATACGCCATGGTCTGCATCGGAAAACGACATGCTTGACGATGTCTTTGATACCCCTTCCTTGGTCGAACAAGCTCAGGCACGTAGACCATCCGCCCCCCCGAATATGGCATCTTTTGCCTCGCCTGAACCGTTGCCAGTTCCGCAACCAGAAGTGGCTGCAAAACAACCTGAATTTGAAATAAAAACAACATCAGAAAACGACTTGGAGGAACCACAACAAGGCCCGCCATTGCCCGAATCTGGCTTACCTGAAGGGTGGACTATGGAACAATGGGGCCATTATGGCCATCAATATGTGGCCGCTCAGGGCTCTCAAACGATGACATTTTCCGAAAATGGCACGGAACTCAAGTAGGAGTACCGCTTCGGTAAACCATGACTCAACTCCGGCCGATTGTCTTTGGCTTGATTTTCTTGATGTTCGCCTCACCGTTTGGTGCGTATGTCACCTCTTCCAGTTTCCTTGACGACGAGGCGCAGGTGAGTCATGCTGAAGGTTGGGACAAGGACATCGATGTGCCCACATGGCGCATAGGTGATGAGTGGGTTTATGACACGAAATTTGACGTGGCACAACTCATCGCCCAAGCGAATGTTTCCGCAAGCCTCAACACGTTAACTGGGGAAACAACCTATACGGTCTCTGATATTCTCTTCACCACCGTGGATGGGGTTCAAACACTTGCTTACAAGTTGGAAATAAGCGGTGATTTCACTTCTGGCAACAGCGGAGCCACCCTCGAAGGGGTCAGCGGACGGTTGGACATTGGCTACGAGGGCGAAGATTTGATTCGCGTTCGCGACCTTGCCGTCATCAATTCCGAGTTTACCTTGGATGTCAAATTCCGCCCGTTCAACCTTGGTTTCCTCGAACAGGACATTGCTGAAATCACATTCGATACTTTTTATGATCCACCAAAGGAGAAGTATGACTTCCCCGTCCATCTGGGCGACCAATGGTACATGCCTTTCCAATCTGGAACTGGAGTCACGGGGTCATCGGATTACTTCGACCCGAGCGAATTTGACACGGCAGGTGGGGAAAACAACAGCTGGCAGATCACAGCAAACGGGATCCCTACTGACGGGGCAAACAACATTCAGTACACCGGATGTGACGATTCATACAAAATCAACGAGGTCAACGAAACTGGCGTTTCACTCGGCTACAACTGGTACTGCCCTGCGGTCAGATACAATTCGTGGATCTCAGTTACGAATGCGGCTGGATTCACCATAGACTGGTTGCTCAAAGAATACAACCCCACTGACTCTTACGGGGTTTCTGCAAGTTCAACACCAGGAACGCGCAATGTCGAAATTGATGTGGATATGCAACTCTTAGCAACGCTCCCGGATTCCGAGCAGACACTCACTGCGACCTATCTCACCTCGCCCGGTGCAACGCCTCAGGCCAATAAAAACTTGCAAATGCGCTATGAGATCAACAGCGAACTGGCGAGTCCAACCACCGATGGAAATGGGGAAATCACCTACATTCTCAACTCTTCAAACCAAATCGACACCACGCCTTCAAGCGATGATTACACAAGCAACGGAGTCATTGTCTGGGACCCAGCCACCGAAATCATCGGAGCGACAACCATCGTGATTGATTTGTCCGTTGTTGGCGTTGATCTGGTCGCCAAAGCTGATTCAATCATCGTCAGTCGCACCAGAGACGGCGAAACTTCAATCCTGAGCAGGGTCACCGGATACGGCGCTTTGCCTGGTGACTTAATCGGGTTTTCAATCCCAGCACAAAACCGAGGGGTATTGACTGCACCCGCTACGCAAATGGAAGTGACAACACCTGATGGAACGACCATTCGAGAGAACATCCCATCAATTCCATCCTACAGCGAGGCTCGAATCGATGTGAACTGGACGGTCCCCGCTAATGCAGCGATTGGGAACCAAACGCTTTCCTTCACAGTCGATCCTGATGAAACGGTTACAGAGGATGCAAACCGCAGCAACAACGATGCACAAATCAACCTCTTCATCGGGCGTGCCCCAACAGCAATGGTCGATGTGGATGACAGCAAACTCACCTTCGAAAGCATCACCCTCAACGCCACCGAAAGTTTCGATGAAGATGGTGGTGATGTCGATTGTGTGTTCGAGATTGAATCACGTCCTGGTCTGATCGATGTCATCGAAGCACCCGACTGTTGGACTCAATGGAATTGGACCGACGATGGCGAATGGGCAATCAAACTCATCGTTACTGATGAAGAACTCGATACGGACATTATGATGTTCAACGTCACGGTTCTCAACCGCAACCCATACCTCAACTTGTCTCTGGTGCCAAGCATCGATGTGGAAACTTCGGTGACCGTCGATGCAACGGACAGCGGCGATATTGATACCATTTCACCTTCAGGACAGCAAGTCAGCATTTCATGGCCAGGAATGGCATGTGAAGAGGGATTGACTCAACCCACGTGCACCTTCACCCCAATGGCAGAAGGCATGATGATGGTCACTGCCGTTGCGACGGACGATGACGGGGCGACC
This sequence comes from Euryarchaeota archaeon UBA433, assembly GCA_002495535.1. Taxonomy (GTDB): domain Archaea; phylum Thermoplasmatota; class Poseidoniia; order Poseidoniales; family Poseidoniaceae; genus MGIIa-L1. The sequence goes on along the minus strand of DAFX01000081.1, from coordinate 83 downwards.
ACGACGATTGAAGCACCGCTTGATGTGCTCAACGTTGCTCCCACCCTTGCCAACCCAGAACTCTGGTACGGCGGCTCTAACTT
>DAFX01000075.1:1949-4071 GCA_002495535.1 Euryarchaeota archaeon UBA433 | reverse complement strand
CATGGGCGGAATTTTACAGGGCATCAAAGTCGTCGACGTGTCGAGGATCCTCGCTGGCCCCTATGCTACACAAATGCTTGCAGATCTTGGTGCGGAAGTGATCAAAGTTGAGGCGCCGTGGGGCGATGACACGCGTCGCTGGGGCCCTCCTTTCACCACTGGGTTTGATGGCAAGGAAGTGGCCGCGTATTTCCTTTCATGCAACAGGAACAAATCGATTGTCACCTTTGACCTCAAACAGGACAGGGCTTCGGTTCGAGCGATGATTGAAACGGCAGATGTGGTGGTTGAGAACTTCAAGCCAGGTACGCTTGAACGCTTGCTCGGCCCTCTACCAGAGCATGTCATCGTGTGTTCGATTTCGGCTTATGGAGCGACGGGGCCCCGCCGCAATGAACCAGGTTATGATGTCGCATTACAGGCTCGCTCAGGCATCATGAGCATCACAGGTGAAACCGATGGTGCACCCGTCAAGGTCGGGGTTGCTTGGATCGATGTCATCACCGGCCTTAATGCGGCCAATGCAATCCTTGCAGCATTATTCAAGAAGGAGCGAACCGGTGAAGCGAGCACCATTGACATCTCTTTGTGGGATTGTGCCCTTGCTGCTCTGGTCAATCAAGCCCACAACGCCATGGCAAGTGGCGTCGACCCGGTGCCCATGGGTTCTGCCCATCCAAACCTCGTTCCGTACAGAGCGTTTGAAGCAAAAGACGGGTGGTTTGTGCTGGGCGTTGGCTCGGACGAACAATGGTCTGTTGTCGTAGAACGGCTTCAACTTGACGAGGCTGTAGTTCAGCCCGAATGGAGCACCAACAAAGGGCGCGTGGAGGGGCGTGAAGCGGTTGAGGCGTGTGTTGCAAACGCTATGGCCCAACACAACCGGGACGAATTGGAGGCGAAATTATTCGGCGTCCCATGCGCACCAGTCAACACGATTTTGGAGGCACTCAAAGACCCTCAAAGCGTGGCTCGTGGCGCTATTACCCAACACAAGGGCGTGGATGTATTAGCAAGCCCGTTGCGTTTTATGACCCCTCAAAAAGAGAACAATGAGGTTTGACCGCCTTCTCGAATCAAGCCAACTTCTCGTAATTTATCGAAGGCGTTGTCCATTCTTCGCTGACTGAACTGGCGCTCCACTTGAAGGAATTGAATCAGGCCCTTGGTGTCGACTTGTCCGGGTTCAAGGTCTGCATCGTCCACTTCGTTGGCTGGGTGATCGTGGAAAATGGCTCGGATTTCTTCAAGGCGTTCTGGAAGTTGTTTGTCCTTGGCCTCACAAATGGCTTCTATGGTCCCGTGCGCCTTGATGAGTTTCATACCGGTTTTCGGTCCAATACCCTTGATGCCCGGATGGAAATCGGTGCCAATCATAATGGCGAGATCGATCAGTTGAGCCCTGTTAAGTTCATTTTCATCAAGCACTTCATCGAGCATGATTTTCTGAGCTTGTACGGTTCTTCCGTGGCGTTTCGAACCGTGGCTCATCAGGTTGCGAACCAAGAAGGGCGTTCCGTAGAGGAGGGCATCCCAGTCTTGTGTAGCCACAACATCAAGTTGGCCTTTGGCCGCCATCACCGCTGCTTGGCCTTCGCCTTCTGCTTTGGCATCGACCCAAGGCACACCAAGCAGATCGAGCAACTGCTTGGTTTCAGCGACCATCTCTGGCGAATAGTGCATGATTCGCTGTGCCATTTTCTGAGCGAGCGGGAAATCACCCGCTGCGAGGGCTTCCTTGTGAATCCGTTCGGCCTCCAAACGTCGTGCTTTTCGTTGAGCAATTTCATCTGCTTTCAAATCTGGAGCCGTTCCATCAAACACGAACACTGGTTTGATTCCTGCAGCAAGCATGGTGGTGGTGCGATTGAGAAAGCCCATCAGGTGAGATACAACTTTACCATTTTCTGCCCGCAGTGGGCCTCCATCTCCTTGTGGAGAACGGTCTCGCATCGTGGTGAGGAATTGAAACGCTGTAAGGAACGCATCAACGCCAACCCGCTTGCCCGCAAGGTCGGTCAAATCGATGGTCTCCGGAGAGGTGATGTCACGGAGGTTGCAGCCCATGGGAATTCCATCGGCTACGGGTATGTGGTTGTTCGCATCCGAACCCGTCAAGAAG
>DAFX01000075.1:0-1626 GCA_002495535.1 Euryarchaeota archaeon UBA433 | reverse complement strand
CCGAGCCCGAGCGCTGACTATGGCGAGGCATGTGGCGTGTTTGCGCGGATGGCATCCAGCCCTCGCACGCGCCGAAATTGCCGCGTTGCTTCCGGGCTTGGAAACCGAGCCACTGAGGGGAAGGCGTTTGCTTGGCATGAATGGAAATGCCACGCTTGAGGAACTGACTGAGGCGGTTGAAGTATCGAGCGGTTGCCAGGCCATTCTCTGTGATGCCATTGTATGGCATTACAGCGGCGAGGCTTCCTTCGATGCATTCATCGAAGAGGTCGTTGATCATTTACAATCGAACAGAAAAAATGGCTCAGTAGCCGTTCGTGCCTGGCGGCATGAAGGACGAATCGAAGGCCTTGGCCCGAGCCGTTTGGCTCAGCGCATCGGTGGCCGACTCCACGACCTCGGCTACGCCATTGACCTCAACTCGCCAGACCATCGCTTTGGCGTGGTCGTCGATGCCAGCTCAAGCACGGTCGCTTGTGGCTGGATGGTTGGCTTTGGGGATGAATCTGATGGGGTGTCAACCCGAAAGGCTGCAGAGCGCCCGTTTTTCAAACCGGTGAGTCTCGATCCACGTCTCGCACGCCTGGCTGTGAACCTCGCATCCGGGCCAATTCACAAGGGCACCACTGTCGATCTGATGACCGGTACGGGTGGTTTTTTGATCGAGGCGGCGCTTTCAGGGCGTTCTTCGGTGGGCCTTGATTTGGATGAAATGATGGTTGAGGGGGCCAAAGAAAACTTGGAATGGGCCCTTGAACAAGCAGGGCACTCAACTCATGATGCGGTGATCGTTCAGGGCGATGCAACCGCACTCGAATCCTCTTTGCCAGCCGGAAAAGGGCCCTATGTTGGATTTGTTTTGGATCCGCCCTACGGCAGGAATTCGCAAGGCTCTTTGGCGCCAGTTGAACTTCTACAACGGGTCTTGGACAGTTCTTCCAAAAACGCTGCTAAAGATGCAGGGTTGGTTCTCATTCTCCCTATTCAGCCGATGACAGACCGTCCGGATGATGCGCTCTTGGATACCGAATCAGTTGATGTGTTGCATGGCACATGGCAAGAGACTGCGCAAGCGCTCAGCGATGCGGGTTTTATCATTCAAGCAAGGTATGTGGAGCATGTTCACGCCAGTTTGAGTCGCCTCATACTTCACGCAACAATTGCTCCTCAAGGTTGAGCAGCGTGATGGCGTCTTCTTCGGTCGGTTCTGGAAATTGAGAACGGTGAGGGCATCCCTCATCGAGAATGGCTTCATCAGCATCGTTGAGGACGTTTGGATAGGTTTTGCATCCACGAGGCCGAACCTCATACACCGAACACATTCCTTCCGCATTGACGTCTGAGGATCCTGTCAGCAGAAAGACGCAGGCACGAGTTGTTTCGTCGTTCAATAACGTAAGCACTCCGTTGTTCTTCCAGGTGAAAGCATCGACATCCATTCCAGTTCTTCGAGAAAGAAGAGCCGCTTCAGCCTTTGTCAACGGCATCGTCGTCTCCCTGCAGCACGCCGAACACCCCGTTGGAATACATGGAAGTGAGCGGCCCATGTTCGTTGCAAAGCACCCGCCTTATTCAAGAAGGGTGGCCAACTCGGGTGGAATAAGGGCGATTAGGGTAGCCTGGATA
>DAFX01000042.1 GCA_002495535.1 Euryarchaeota archaeon UBA433 | reverse complement strand
CGAGTTTGCAACATTATGCAAAATCCCACAGTGAAAACGGATGTGAAAAAATCTATAGTATGTTCGACTGAAAGTACTTTTACTCTGCGATTGACCTTCAGCACCAAGTTTCACATGTTTGACAATACCACGCTGCGTACTCCGGGTAGAGTGGTGCCATTTTTGAACAGCCTGTGCACTCTTTGAGGGTTTTTTCGCCGCAGACTTCGAGCACCATTTGAATATGGTACACGTCATCAATTCCGAGTTGTTGGCGCATGGACCAGAGCAACTGATCTTCGCTCGGTGAGATGATGCCGTCTTCGAGCACCAACTCGACCACACTTCTGTAATCGTCAAAATCCCGTATGTCCCTCGCATCGAGCACGACACCGTTCTTTTCAGCTACGATATCAGTGCCCCCCGGGTCGTCGACAAAGAGAACCAATGATTCTGCCTTGAGGCTTGAATCTCTTAATTCAAAGGAAATCCTCACGCCTTCCATTGTGGCATATACGAGGTTAGAATTGTTGTTGATCAGGTTGCAAATTGAGCGAGCCGTGTCTTCAGCAGTGCGACCTTTCCTCCATCCAAGTGGGTCGTCGACGTTAAATTCGTAGAACTCAGTGCCTTTTCCTGGGTACTCTAGACGGATTTCTTCACCGCCGTCGAACCCATTTGAGACGATTGTGAGGGCTGCTACTTCTGTTGACACGATGTTGTCTTCGTCATCGAAATTGATCATCAAAGGTTTTCGGTCTTCGGTTGCGGTGTTGAAATGACCTTTCATTCCACTCATCCACTTGTCCTCTAAGCGGCCTAGAGATGCCTCCTGTTCCTCGGTGAGGTTGCTGTCCACTCCCAGAACTCCAGCCAGACCGCCACTTTCCATTTCTTTCTTGAATTCTTGAATCATTTCCGCATCTTGTCGGTAGGTTGGCGGCGGTGCCCGCTCACTGGTTGAAACATGGTTTGGGTCTGCCCATTCGTGGTTGCAAGCAGAACACATCAGGTAGCCTTGCATGGTTGATGGTTGGGCCTCGCCACCACATCGTGGGCAATCTCCACCCTCGGTGTATTGCAAGTTGTCTACCGCATCGCGGCGACCTTTGCGTATGTTCCCGAAGCCTGCCATACCCTACCGAGGCGGGTGGTTTTCTATCAATACTTTGGCAGGATTTCTTGCTTTGGGAATCAAGATTGGATTGGAATGGCCTTCATGCCGTAACGGATGAGGCCTTCCTGGGCGTAAATGCGCCTGACCACAAAGGAAACCGAATCTCCAATTTCGGGCTCATATTGTTCATCATCAGCCACCAAGAAAACGCCGCATGGCCCTTGTTCGAAGCGGACAAAAACGGTTTGAATTCCACCGAGGACGGGTGCTCGGAGTGCGAACTCAGAAGGTGCACCCGCCGCACTTAATTTCGTCCATGATTCAACGGTTGCGGAGGCGAGCAATGGTTGGCTTGGAGCAGCGATTCGTTCACCTTCAGCATCGAGTTGGCGTGGTGGCCAGATCAGCGATTCTCCTTTCGATTGTGCAAGCAGCCCCAGTCGTGCATTTGCCCCCTCGAGATAGGCTGCCTCCGATACGTAGGCTCCTTGGGAGACATGTGTGGACTTGAGTTCTGCCTCCCATGCAGCAGCTATATCGGCAGCGAAGAGGGCGTCTAACGCTTCCAATTCAGATGGTCCGTGGAAAGCAAGGTCACGCTCAAGGCTCTTTGTGAACACAAGGGTCGCCTCTTCACCGACGAGGAGGTTCCAATCGCTTTGATGCTCCTCTTCACCCGAAAGGACTTCCGTGCCGGTGGCGCTTTTGACGGCATCTGCATTGACGAGTGCAATGCTGGTGAGGGATGTGACCTGGAATCCTCGGCTTGTGAGGAGGTGCAACCCTGCAATGGCCATCGTGGTGTAATCTGAATCCGAACCGAAGGCAATCGCACCATCAAGGCTGAATGGTGATTGAATCATCAAGGCGTCCTGATCGAACATAGCGAGGTAGCCTTGCCATTGAATCACTTCGCTCATGCTCGGTCCCTCCCAAAGACGTGAACGGCACAGGTTGCACCTGAGCCACCAACGTTGTGAGTGATTCCAATTTCAGCATCTCGTATTTGGCGGGCGGATTCAACGCTCCCTCTCAGCTGCTTAAACACCTCAACCGCTTGCCCGGTTCCCGTTGCTCCGAGCGGATGTCCTTTGGATTTGAGTCCTCCACTGGGATTGATACAGACATCGCCTTGATTGCGAACACCACGTTGTTCCCGGGCGAAAACGCCACCTTCGCCAGTTTGGGCAAAACCCAAATCTTCAGTGGCCATCAGTTCTGCAATGGTGAAGCAATCATGGACCTCGGCCAAATCCACATCGCCAGCGGTGATGCCAGCGGCTTTGTAGGCCGCCGATGAGGCTTGTTGGGTTGCTCGCACCTGAGTGATGCTTGGGCGATCGTGGAGCGCTAGGAAATCCGAACCTGCCCCTGAGGAGCGCAACCAAACTGGGTCGTCGGTGAATTGGCGAACGACATGATCAGCGGCAAGAATGACTGCCGAAGCACCATCGGATGTAGGGCAGCAATCGTACAGCGTCAATGGATCAGCGACCATGAATCCACTTTGAGCTTTTTCAAATGAGACTTGCTTTCGGATATGAGCCATTTCATTTTCAAAGCCGTGCATATGGTTTTTGACGCTAATGTTGACCAAATCGTCGTGAGTGGAACCATGTTCGTGAAAGTGGCGTCGGGCCATGAGGGCGTATGTGCCTGGAAACGTCAGACCGGCGAGCCGTTCCCATTCGGTGTCCCCAGAAACGCCAAGCCAGTATCGTCGCCGCTCAGCAGACAAATCATTCATTTTTTCAATGCCTCCAGCAATCACGACATCTGCTTGGCCACTTTTGATCGCCATCCAAGCGTCCCTCAATGCAAACCCAGAGGATGCGCAAGCGTTCTCGACGCGTCGAACTGGAATGCCTTCCATGCCTGAATGTTCTGTCAAAAGGGCTGCAGTGTTACCCAATTGGCCGCCGCCAAAAGCCACGCTTCCGATGAAGGCTTCATCGACGAGACGTGGTTCGAAATCCTGATCCACGCTGGCAAAAGCATGTTCCGCCGCTTCTGCCCACATTCCCTTCAAGCCGGAGGGGTGGTTTCCGTACTTCGTTTGCCCCGCACCAATGACGGCAACATCGACCATGAACCCCCCAAGAGTCCGCAGCATTTGATTGAGTCGGTTGGCGATTTTGTATGAGGAAACAATCTCATTCATGCGTAGGTACTAAGAACAGGTCACAGCCGCACATGAAACATGCTACGACAGTGCAATCGCCACGGCCACTTCAAAGGCGCCAACTGCCCAATTTGCAATGAAGAAGGGAAATTCATCATGAGCGACAGAGAATCGAACTCTCTTGGGCGCATGCTGGCCTTGGTCCTTCGCCACGCTCCAGAGAAATTCAATGTCGAAATGGACATCAATGGATGGGTCAACGCTCGAGAACTTTCTGAGAACATTGCAAAGCAACGCCGCCACTACCACTGGCTCCGTGGATGGCACTTCGCCGCCATCGCAAGCGCAGATGACAAGGGACGCTACCAAGTTGAGGGCGATATGCTCCGTGCAACGTATGGGCACTCAATCGAATTGGAATTGGATTTACCTACTGACGACATTCCAGAGGCACTGTACTGGCCATGCGAGCCTGAGCAAGTCCCAACGATCAAGGAACTCGGCATCACCGCTGGCGATCGCAAGCACGTTCACTTGTCCAAGTCCATTAGCAATGCAATGGAAGCAGGGCACGTTCGAATCGACCGACCTGCAATCCTTGAAGTTGACACCGTCCGAGCCATCGCTGATGGTCACGTGATTTACCGAGCTGGAACCACAGTTTACCTTGTGGATGAAATGCCAGGCGAATACCTTTACCAAATCGAAGAAGATGACCCAATGGTGCTTGAGATGATCGCCCAGTGGGAACTTGAAGCCGAAGAAGAGTGAACTTACTTTTCTTGCCCACACGCTGGGCAGAAACTGAGGTCTGCTTCCAAGTGAGCTCCGCATCCTGTGCAGTGCATAGCACCGCTTTTTAGCGCCTCAATTTTATTGACTGGAGGCGCTGTTGGGTCGCCACTTTTCGGTTTGACCAGTCGTAACGGATCGATACCGTGTTCCTGAAGTTCACGGAAACGATTTCCAAAAATTATTGCTTCTTGAATTGCGGCTTCAAGTTGCCATTGCCTTTGCTGCTTCTCTTCGGCATCAGAAATCTCCGAGGATTCTTCTAGCACCGCTTGGAGATGTCGCATGAAGTCACTTAGAGTTGGGCCTTCTGCCATGAGGTTGGCTTTCAGCCGAACCTCATGAATGCTTGGTGTCAATTGCAAATAAACAGGGTCAACCTCATCAATCCTTTACCCCTCGCCGAACCATGCGTGAGCGTGTGGTCATCAAATGGGGCGGAGGTCTCATCACGGACAAGACCAAATTGTGCACGCCTAATCTCGCGGTGATCAGCGAACTTGCTGCGGCTGTCAAACAATGCATTGACTCAAAGGTCGATGTTGTTCTTGTTCATGGTGCTGGCTCCTATGGGCATTTGCGGGCAAAGCATTGGCGTTTGAATGAGGGAAGGGTTGGCGCATCGATTTCCCCAGATGACAAATGCTCTACGCAAGATGAAGCGGTAGCCTGCGTACGACAGGACATGCTCGACCTCAACACTCACGTCATCGCTTCACTGCAAAATCTTGGCATCAAAACCAGCGTTCATCCACCTCATCAATGGGCGATCGGCGTTGGTGCGGATTTTTCGGGTTCTTTGGTCCCGTTTGAAACAGAACCGGGAACCGTAGCGGTGACTTTCGGTGATGTTGTTCCCATTGAAGGACCTCAGGAATTTGGGATTCTGTCTGGTGATGATCTCGTCCTTCGCCTCGCTGCAGAAGTGCCGGGTGTCAAACGACTGGTGTTTGCTATTGGTGGCGTGGATGGACTGTTGCGTGTACCCCCGGACCAAGCGACCGCTGAGGACTTGATTGCAGAATGGTCACCTGCTGTGGTCTTTGAAGGGGCTCATTACAGCGACATCGATGTCACGGGGGGCATCGGGCTCAAGGCAGCGCGTGGAGCAGAGGCTGCGTCGCATGGGATTGAAGTTCACATGGTCAACGGCGGGCATGCCGATCGAGTGTACAAAGCCTGTATGGGGTTGCCAGTCCGTGGCACCCGTGTTTCCAATTAAAAGGCACAGCAACGACGATTTCAAGTAGTTTTGAGAGAACTCTTCATGTAGCGACCGCGCATCGAAGGGATTGAGGATTGCTATGACTGGATATGGTATCTCGGATGTCCCGACGATTGAACTCGGTGACGATGAACAAAATCTCTTGAGTTCCTTGGGGGCCGATGCGACTCAATCCGCATTGATGGCCGAAGCGATCATCCTCACTGATGAGTGGGACAATGTTGCTGGTCCAGGCTCTAAGATTTCCGCTCACCGAGGTGCCGGTTCCTATCACCGTGCATTTAGTGTACTGCTTTTTGACAGTCAAAAGCGACTTTTGCTTCAACGACGTGCCTCGGACAAGGTCACCTTTCCCGACGTGTGGGCCAACTCATGCTGTTCTCACCCCCTCCATAGTGAGGAAGAAATGGATGAAGTTGATGCGATGGGTGTCAAACGTGCTGCGGTACGAAAATTGGAACAAGAACTTGGCATTAAACCCGAGCAAGTCCCACTGGATGCATTTCACTTCATCACAAAGATGCGTTACAGCGCTCGTATGAATGAAACATGGACGGAACGTGAAATCGACCACATTCTTGTGATTCAAGCGGATGTTGATCTGGATCCAAACTCAAATGAAATTTCTGAAGTCCTCTGGGTCAGTGAGGAAGAACTCGAAGCCATGTTGATCGATGAAGACGATACGGCAGGCGTTATTGCACCGTGGTTCCGATGCATAGCCGCACGTGTGATGAATGAAGCATGGTGGCAGGCTGTTGGCGACAAGGATGCTCTCGGATTGCTGGTCGATGATCAAATCCATGACATGGGCGATGTGAGCCATTTGTTGCCTGATGCTGTGGGTGCTGACCTGATGACTGCACTTGCAGAAGTCAAGCCACTTGTGGAGGCTCGCATTGAACGGGCGCTCACTCACACCTCGCATGAACGACTCTCTGGTGCTATGATGCATCTTGTCAAAGGTGGAGGCAAGCGCTTGCGCGCATGCATGCCATGGATGGTCGCAAAGGCCGTTGGCGATTCACATGCTGGTCTTTTGGATGTGGGTGCAGCGATTGAAACTATTCACAATTTCACCTTGGTTCACGATGACATCATGGACGATGACGATGTTCGAAGAGGCCGTAATGCAGTGCACATCGAATATGACCTTCCAACAGCAATCAATGCTGGCGATGCTATGCTTGCCATTGCATTCGAAGCCATGGCGGTCGCGGAAGGCATTGAGCACGCCATGCTTCCATTCTTGGTCAAGCGAATTGGTCGAATGGTGCGAAGGGTATCGGAAGGTCAACAACTGGATATTGATTTTGAAGGCATGGAAAGTGTGTCTGAAGATCAATACATCGAAATGATCACGGGGAAAACTGCAGTGATGTTCCTTACCTGTGCAGAAATTGGCGCTTATCTTTCAGGAGCCGATGAAGAAACGGTACAGTGCATGCATGATTGGGGCCTTGCCGTCGGTCTTTGCTTCCAACTCATGGACGATCTCATCGATGCGCTCTCAGATTCAGAGACGCTCGGCAAGCCTTGTGGTTCTGATATCGCTCAGGGCAAGCGCACGCTCATGGTCATTCATGCATTGCGCCAACCCGAAAGTGAAACTAAATCCATACTGTTGTCGGTCCTTGGCAAGGGTGATGCAGCCAGTCAAGAAGAGATTGATGCAGGCCTCAAAGCACTTGCCGATCTTGGTTCCATTCAATACGCACGAGATCGAGCGGAGTCGTACCATGCAAAGGCACACGACTGCCTCAATCAACTCCCAGATGGACCCGCTCTACGTGCTTTGAGAGAGTTGACTGATTTCCAGCTTGTGCGAATCAGTTGATTGCTTCGAAATGGATGGCTTCACCGCAGGTGAGGCGCCCCTCTTGCAACACCTCTGCATACCAGCGTGTTTTTTGTGGTAGTTTTTTGTGTGAAAGTGCGTTGAATTTCCCGTTCGAAAAGGAGGCTTTGATCGTCTTGCAAGGTGGTGCATCGCTAGTGATTCTTAATTTGACAGAGTCTGTAACAAGTACACGCCCCACTTCGAACATGGTCCAGGGTATTCCTTCAATCAGGAGGTTTTCACCTGTTGTCCCGCCCTCGATTGGATGACCTTCGTTTTGCAGTCTTGAAAGCACATCTGATGACATGATGCAAACTGCTCGTTTTGGTCCACCATGGTGCCTGAGGTCATTTTGGCGATCGCCAATGCAGCCGTTTGATGTGACCTCAAGCGTTTCCACATATGGTTTGGGCACACCACCCTCTGGAGAAGCAAAAAGGCCCAGAATTGAGCCCTTCATTTTCCTCACTCGGAGTAGTAAGATTCTGGATAAGGTTCTGGCTTCAATCCCTTTCGAGTTCGAATTTCACCGACGACCTTGTCAAACAACTGCGGAGGCAATTGTTGGAAACCAAGGTTCTCGGTGTTCCAGACCGCACGTCCTTGAGAGGCTGCACGAATGTCGTTCGAGAAACCGAAAGTTTCAGCAATTGGGAGGACACCCACAACAGTTGTGACTTCACCTTCCGATGGCATGTCTTCGATGATACCACGGCGGTTGGTCACTTCACGGGTGACTTGACCGAGCCAGTCGTTTGGCACGGACACGAACGCTTTCTGCATTGGTTCGAGGAGAACTGTGCGAGCACGGAGCATTGCGCCCTTGATTCCATTTCGGACTGCAGGGATCGTCTGAGCAGGGCCACGGTGGATGGCGTCTTCGTGCAACTTTGCGTCGACGAGTCGGACAAACATCCCTTGAACTGGTTCATCAGCGATTGGTCCCTTCACGCAGACAGCGTTGAACGCTTCAATGATCAGTTCACGAGTTTCGTGAAGTCCTTGGATACCTTTGGTGTCGTTGACAAGAACATTGGTCCCGTTGATGGCGTAGATCTTGCGCATCAAATCCTTGTCCATGCCGAGTTCACCGAACATGTTTCCTTTTTCCTTAGCGTCACTGGAGCGAACTGGTCCATCGCCGAGGTCGCCATTGCGGAGTGCAGCGACGACTTCATCGGAAAGAGCTTCAATTTCGAAGAAGAATCTGTTGTGGCGGTTTGGGGACTTGCCTTCAAACGCATGGCCGCGGTTGCTGCCTTCGATACCTTCACGGTAGACCACAATAGGTGGGCTGACCTTGACTTTGATGTTCTGCTCTTCTTCGATTCGGTACACGGTGATTTCCAAGTGGAGTTCACCCATTCCTGCGAGAAGTGCCTCTCCAGTTTCTGCATTGGTCGTGACTTGCAAAGATGCATCTGCCTTAGCGAGGGAGCGCAAAGCATCGATGAACTTTGGAAGGTCCTTCATGCTCTTTGGTTCAACGGCCACAGTGACCACAGG
>DAFX01000051.1 GCA_002495535.1 Euryarchaeota archaeon UBA433 | reverse complement strand
TCAGGTTCAGGTTCAGGCTCTGGGATCAGGTGTTGATAGTAACTCCACCAATCGTCTTCAATGGTCACACGCTCGATATTTGGCGAAGGATAGTCTGCAATCAATTGTTCATTGCCAACCGAGTCAACAGGTGCCAGAATGAAGTAATAGGTTCGCAGCGGGCGAATGTTGGAATCCTCAACGCCAGAGGTGTTGTAATACCCAGTTTCTCCAGGGGTGGATGCAATGTTGCTCATGAGGGGTGTGAGGAAACGAACATCGATTTCACTTGGTTGTTGTTCGACCATGTAGAGGTTCCAAAACAATTGGCCATTGGGTTCGTTCTCGGGCCACATCCATGTCAAGTTGAGTTCATAGCACATGTTCCAATCGTTGACGAGTTTGTAGCACTCTGTGTCATTGGTGAAGGCCGAAGTGTGTTGGAAGTTAGTGATGCTCGACACTGGAGGGATCGCGTCACCACAGAAAGCGGTTGCTTGCCCGTTGTCGTCCAAACTGACATTGATGTGTTCGAAATCTGGAGTGCCCTCCCTGCTCGCCGGCATGATGGCGTAGGAGGCACAATCTCCTGTTGCGAGCGGTACTGGGTCGACCCAACTTTCGCTTGATGGATCGATGGAAGCGACCAAAGAAGTACTGGTTAACTCATTCCAGATGAATTCATTGACTCCGTTCGCAGGGTTGGGGAAGAGTGTGCCTGCTTGCTGCACAATCATCAGCTTGTAGATGTTCCATCCGCCAACATAAGGGTTTGATGAGTCGCCTTCAGCCGTCCAATTCAAGGCTAACTGTCCACCTTCGAGTTGGGTGCTGGTGATCGGTCCTGCGCTCAAGTTTGCAGGCGGTGAGTCGCCGATAATGAGGATCACACCGTTGGTGGTCAACGTCACATCGATGGTGCCATCTTCGTTTGTCACATACTGGTCCAAGTACGTCCAAATGTAATCGTCCATGGTCGGCAAGTAGCGCACATCGACGCTTTCAAGCGGGATATTCTCAGGAAGAAGGGCACTCAGATTCAATTGGATGTCCATCCAGTCCATGCCAACATCGGGCGAGTCGTCTTCGGTTGACAAAATTTCGAAAGAGAGCAAAAGCAAGGGCTGTTTCCCCTCTCCGATACCATAGGATGTTCCAAGCACTGGCAATGATGCTTCATGGCGCAGGTATGCGGAACTTCTCGCTACGGCTTGCCCGGTGAACAGATCCCCGTTGTCGAGGGAGATATAATCGTAAACTGTGATGTCCTTGTGTACGGATTGCAATTCACCGAACACATCGGTCACCCTGAGGGTGATGATGTGGTCACCGAGTCCAAGGTTCGTACCTGATACATTCAATTCAGGCCCGTAGGCGAGGTTGATGATGCCAGAAACCCACCAAGAGTAATTGAGTGGCCCAGCAGCAGTTGAACTCGTTCGTGCGCTCATCTGGATGTTTTCACCGGTGGTGTATGTTCCAGTGGAACTCGCTTGGTCAATGTTGGCGTTGATGGCTCCAGCAACCAAGTCGGTCACTTCAGAGAGAGCGTTGTTGCTGAATTTCGATTCGTCGCCTTCGTCGTGGCTCGAAGGTACTTGGATGGTTAAGGTTCGATCAGCACCGACAGATGTGACGTTGAACAAACACGTTCGAGTTTCACCGGGCATGAAGGCGTTGATGACGCATATCGTTTCGTACTCGACTTCGCCAATTGGGTCATAGATTTGGAACGCAACAGATACGAGATCGATGGTTTTGTTTCCTATATTAGAAACGGTTGCCGTGACCATGTCCTCACCGTAGTAATAATTCGCAGAACCCGCATCGTGTGATGGCAGCATGGAAGTGGCTTGCAGGTCGATTGTATCGTCGAAGATGATGGTCATCTGGGCGATGTCATTGCTAGGGTCGAGGTCGCCATATGGTGTGCCGGTGCTGTTAAACAAGCCCCACTTGAGTGTGAATTCGCCCACAGAAGGGCTGCTCAAAGCAGGCAATTGACGTGTGAACGGAGATTGACCGCCCCAAGAAGGGAGGTTGGTGACATTGGTGTATGCTTCATCCAACAGAGATGGCACCTGGTCGGTGGTCCAAAGTTGCCAACCAAGTTCGGCTTCGAAGTTGCATGTGCCACAAGCATTGACTTGCCCTTTCGAATTGATGGTGTAGGATTCGCCGGAGTTGAGAATAATTTGCCCATCATAGGTTGCAGTTCCCTCGAGGTCACTGAGTGGGTTGTAGGTTGAATCCACTTCTAGATCGACATAAGAACGGGTGAGGTTGAGGGTGAACCTCAACACGTCGTCGGCGGCGTCTTGGTCATTCAATGCAAAAGCGTAAACGATGGTGAAGGTGCCTTGGTCGCCGGATGGATTCCATTGAGTGCCCGATGTGAAATCGACGGTCGTCCCTGAAAATAAATTACCGAGGGAAAAGGAACCAGAAGCGTCAGGGGTTGATTTGCAAACGGGTGCGGTGACATCACCGGCACAGACAAACCAATTTGTGATTCGGTTTTGACTTGTTCCGAGTCCTTGATTTTGAACGGTAATGGTGAATGTCATTGGGTCCCATGAAGACCCCCATGAATTATTCAGAGGTGACACAGAGTCCAAAATGGCCACATCCCCGCTCTCATTTGCGGTGGCAACAGGTAAGCTCACCAGCCCCGCAAGGGATGCGAAGAGGAGCAAAAGCACCATCGAAAGACTGCCCGTTTTTTGGCCGTGAGGTCCCTGCATCCGGTTCGACATTGAACGATGGCTCGCATGGGGGATTCAAAGACTCATCGCCCCCGAAGGGGGCAAGGACCCCCGAATTTCATGTTCTTCCCCCGCTCCATGCGGCAACCTCTTGAAGCGTCGAACACCACACGAGACCATGCGCAGCAAGGGGGTTCGTTCACTGGAAAGAGACGAAACCGCTCTTACAGCCGTGATTGAATTCCTTTCAGCCTTTACGTTGTTCTTAATGATCCTCACTGCTTTTTTGTCACTGGCACAGTTGCAAATGGGCTCTAATGACCCCGCTGTCGACCGTTTAGACCGAGCAGCAGTCCAAGGATTGGATCGCCTCACTTCGGACGGAGGCTGGTTTGTTCCCGCCAATGAGGCGGGTCTAGATTACGACAATGCAACGGCCGATTGGCATCTCCAATCGGCGCTTGACCTAGATGAGGGGCGCGTTCAAGCAGGTCTGGTGACAAACGGCAGCCTCGATTTCCTCAAAATTAATGCCATCCAAAACGTGACTGAGGGGGATATGATCGATGGTTTGGGTTTGGACGAAGGTTTTTCGATCCACCTCACGATTGAAGTGGTGGCAAGCACAACCTCAAGTCGCGTTGGGACCTTGCTGTTTGATGGTGGTACTGAGCGGAAAACAGCTTATGCTTCATCAACGGCGAATCGCCAGTTCATCCAAGATGGTGAAACATGGCAGGTTGTCCTTGAAGTGCACAAGGGTGGGCGATTGACCAACGACCTTCATATCACTGAATTAATGACGCGTCCGGCGAGTGGCGGACCCGAGTGGATTGAAATCTATAATCCAAATGACTTCGCCATATCTCTTAGGGGATGGTCGCTCAATCATACCTCCTCTGAAATCAATTCTGACTACCTCTTCAAAACGGGTATTATTGCTGGTGATTCCACCGTTTTGTTTACGGGAGATCCAACTTCCCAATCTGCTGGAAATGCATCACAAGTGATCGATCTTGGTGTGCATGGATTCCTTGGAGTTGGCATGTTTAACGGTATGAGTGATGGAACTGGTGTTTTGAAACTTCGATACACCCAGGTCGATGAAGCAAGGCCCTATGATATGTTCAGGGTTTCTTGGGGCGGTGACACGGGACTGTTCATGGTCACGGGTCAATCGCTCGCTTGGGATGGGAATTCAACAGCGAGCACCTCGTGGTACATCGAACAGACGCCAACACCAGGCGATGCTTGACGAGCACCTTTGTTTGCAGCATCAATGCAACGCTTCTATGCGAAGTGGGCGATTCCTTATTGAACCCAGCCGAACTGGTCGGCTTGTTACCCATGCAGCCAGCCGCCGTTTACACCCGAGACCGATGCGTCACAGGGATTCATGGATTGGATGAGATTTTGCGCGGTGGCATCCCCTATGGTTCCACTGTACTCGCAGCTGGGACATGTGGTTCGGGAAAGACCACCCTCGGTATGGAATTCCTTGTCCGCGGTGCTCTTGCTGGTGAAGCATGCGCTCACTTTACAGCGACCGAACCCTCTGTGAAATTGCTCGAAAACATCCGTCAATATGCCTTCTTCGACATGAACATGGTCGACTCAGGCCTGATCAACGTGTTTGACATGGACGTCCTGTACTCTTGGCTTGGCTTAGAGAAAGCCTCTTTTGAATTGGATGACGTTCACGCCCTCATCAAAGCAATCGTCGACATCGTCAACACGATTGGTGTCACTCGATTGGTCATCGACTCGGTAACCACGCTTTGTTACAAAATTAAGAGCGAACAACTCATTCGTGATTTCTTGTTCACCCTCGGTAAGAAACTCGCCACATTGGGCTGCACCACCATTTTGATCTCAGAAATCACTTCGGCAACAGAAAACGCTCACTGGTCCTCTTTTGGCGTTGAAGAAGCAATCGCTGATGGAATCATCGTAATGGGTGACGTAGAACGGATGGGCCACCTTCTTCGCTTCTTACAAGTTGTGAAGATGCGAGGTACTGCTCACAGCCGTGCTAAGCATGCCATCGAACTAACTCCTCTCGGCGTGATGCTCACGCCGATGCTCAAGTGGGGCGCACAAAGCGACAAGACATCGCGCTGGGGGTCATGATGATGTTCGAACTGGATCAACGCATTGCTGAACAATTGACCGAAGTCGCTCTGAACAGTGCTGTTCAGGTTCGATGCGGCAATTCAAACGCGTTCATGGTGACGGCAAGCACGATCATTCCATTGATGCAGATGTTCGAGATGGGTGGCGTGTACATCAGCGCTAACCGCGGTGCAGTAGAAATCATTCAGGCCTTTGAGGCGATTGGGATGGATGTCTCTAACATTCAATTCATCGATTTGGTTTCCTCAGGAATTCTTGGTGGCACCGATGTCCCATATTCCAACATCCATTTCGTCGACAGTCCAATCATGCTTGAGTCGGTCCTTCTCCGCACCTTGTACATTCTTCGAACAACCACTTCCGTGCGTAACTTCGTGTTCCTTGACAGCGTCAATGCGCTTGCTATCTACAATGAAGACAGGATTTTGGCAGAGTACCTTCACACCTTCATCAATACTTTCCGACAGAGGGAAATTTTGTCCGTTGTGCTCAACGTTCCCGACCAGACCCCTCCGTTGGTGTTGTCAAACCTCGACTTGTACTGCACCGATCTTATCGATCGAGGTCAGGTCGTAATCCATTGAGGTGAACACGTATGGCACGCAAGTTTGAGTTCGATCCCGAAGACGAGGAGTTCTTCAGTAAGGTTGGTTCATTCGGCGTGCCAAAGTTCGACAACGAAATGCACGGCGGAATCCCTCGAGGCTTTACCCTCATCGCCTTCACAGACACGGGTTCAGGGAGTGAATTGTTTGCAAAGCAATTCACCTCGCCGGCTGAAGAATCAGAAAACACCCTCTACATCTCTACCAACGAAGGACAAGCAGAAATCGTCAGAATTTTTCAAAAGTACAGTTGGCCAATGGACATCAATGTCCGAACCATCGGTGAAGAATACAATTCAACGGTTCTCGAACGAGAATTACTCGCCAGCAGATACAGGCTTGAAGGCTTCCAACTGGCCGACATTCAGCGTCTCGCCCAAACCCGTTTTGTTGATGACACCAATCAGGACTATCTGACAGAGGTGACCAATGAGATCATGGCTCTTGGACCCTACTTCCGTGCGGTCGTGGACAGTTTGGATTTCTTCCTTCAACGAGAAGACCCGGCTCGTGTCGTGGCTATGGTTCGTATGCTTCAAGCCCACGCGCAGCTTCACAGAGGTTTGCTCTTGATCTCCGTGTCGACCAACGGTCTTGAACCCGCCATTAAGCAAGAACTCTCAACCATTGCCGACATGGTGCTCTCGTTCAATGTGAGGACGATCGGTACTGACTTTGAAACTTCGATGGTCGTTTCCAAGTTCCGAAACGCCCCAGAAAATCTCAAAATTCTTGTGTTCCGAGTTACGCCTGAGGAAGGAATTACCCCGGAAACTGTCGAACGTATCGCCTGAGACGGCCACGACGGAAGGCCTCTTTTGGTCCACTTTTTTCTGCGACATGTCCAAAGGGGTCGGCATCCGGGGGTACATCATGGGAAGCCGAGAAGCAACAGGCGGGTACGACCCATCTGGGATCGATTTGGAGGCATGGACTATCCTCGAGGCTCAACTTGAGGCTACCATTCCAAACTATGATCGAGTCAACCGGTTGATGACCTTCGGCCAAGATAAGCGCTGGAGGCGCAACGTTAGGAATCATGCCTCAGCAGGTATGAAGGTCCTTGAAGTCGGATGCGGTCCAGGGTCCTTTGCCGAAGATTTGGTTGGTCTTGATGTGACTTGTCTCGACCCTTCTCCAGAAATGCTCAAAGTGGCTCGAAAGCGCGTCGACCAAGCACGTGCCTCACGAGGCGAACAACCGGCGGCGTATGTCGAAGCAATCGCTGAATCGATCCCACTGCCGGACAATGAATTTGATATGGTGTTCTGCCTTTTCTCCTTCCGTGATTTCCAAGATAAGCGAAAGGGTTTGGAAGAAATTTACCGAGTGCTCAAACCAGGTGGGCGTCTCGTCATTTGTGATGCTGGAAAGGCAAATTGGCTGCATGGGTTTGCTGGTCGCCTGTGGATGGCAACCGTCGTTCAATGGCTTGCACGGTACGTGACTAAAGACAAAAACCACCCGTGGAAAGGCCTTGCAAACACCTATTCTCATTATGGGACAAATGGGTATTACAGGGCCATGATCAAGGAAGTAGGCTACCAAGATGTGCAGGGGCGCTTGTTGTGGCCTTTCGCTATGGCAAGCCGGTTCCGTGGCACCAAGCCAAAACAATGAACTGCTCAAGCAGTGGTCTTTCTCGCCCATAGAGGCCCCCCATTAGCCTCATAAACCCCCTGCCGTTCAGCCGATTTGCTGGTGTTTATCTTGGGTATGGCCGATGTCCTTCGCAAAATCAAGCAAGCAGAACAAGATGCTGAAAAGCAACTTGCAGATGCCCAAGCAGAAGTCAGTAAGATTGCAGCCGACGCTCGTCGCCAATCCGTTCAACTCATCGCCGATGCCACTGATGGCTCGGTTGCAGATACGCAGGCGACACTCGATGCAGCCCGTAGTAAAGCAAACAAGGAAGCAGAAGGCGTGGCAAAAGACGGACAAAAAATCGTCGACGCAATTTCCTCTTCCGCAGCTGATCGGAAGGACAAAGCCGTCGCTCACCTTCTTACTACAGTAAATTCTCAATGAGTTGGTTCCAATGTTCGCAACCGCTGAGATGTCCCGCCTCACCGTGGCGGCTCCCGTCGATAAGATGGAAGAGGTGCTCCGAATGTGCGCTTCGCTCTCTTGCGTTCACATTGAAGAGTACGGGCATTTCCAAGATGGAATTGGCGTCGGGCGAGCACTTTCCACCGAAGGGGCCAACCAAACCAGCGCAATGCTGACCAAAGTACGAGCGGTCTCTTCTTCTGTTCAAGCCATCAACACCGATGGGCCAGTTTCAATCAATGAAGCAAAAAAACTCGTTGATTCCTTCGGCTCCAAGATTGACGATGCGCTCGCCTACCTCGACACCATCCGTGACAGCGAGTCCTCAATTGCCACACTCAAGGAACAACACCAAGTTCTCGATCGACTCGCTCCTCTCGATATCCCGCTTGAATTGATGGGCGGATTCGATGGCCTAGAGGTCTACGTCGGTGAGACTTCACGTGCAAGCAAAGCAAAATCAATCTTCTCTGCGTTGAGCTCCGAGATTCTTCTGCACAGCGCCCCCGGGATTGTGGCAGTCGCCTGTCAAACTCAACATGCGGCTGAAGTCCAAATTTGTCTGGCTGAACTTGGCGCAAAGGCGGTTCAAATTCCAGCAGGGGAAGGATCGCCAGCAAAGAAGGCAAGCAGCGTTCTCTCTGAGATCACCGCTATGGAGAACACCATCGCAAGCACCCAAGAGGCGCTTGATGCCTGGGTTGGCCGAAACGGACGTTCACTCGTCGCTCTAGAAGAGTACCTCACACGGGAAGACGCTATCTACACTTCACCTACCTTGGTTGCCGTCAGCGATCAGGCCTTTGCCCTCGATGCGTGGGTGCCCACCTCTCAAACCGAAATGGTCACCTCCAAACTGGACAAGGTTGCCTCTCACGTTGCGGTTGAAGCCTACGTCGACCCGCACCACGCACACGGCCATGACGAACACCACGATGCTCCAGAAGTGGCTAAAGAACTGGTCATGCTCTCTGATTACCTTCTCAAGACCAAACAATCCGTGTTCCAATTCTTCAAGTCCATCGATTTGGACGATTCAGGAAAAGTCGACAGTTACGAATTCCAACAAGCGCTCAAAGCAGCAAATGTGGCAAACCTTCCACCTTGGGACATCGGACCACTTGTCAAGGCAATGGATTTGGACGGCGACGGGCAAATCAATTTGCCAGAATTGGATATTTCCCTCACCATGATTCGGGCTATGCCTGCAGACGACGAGCACCATGACGAACCTGCTCCACCTATCGAATTTGAGAATGGCAAAACCACACAGCCATTCGAACTCTTGGTCGATCTTGTCGGCCGACCTAAGTATGGTACCTTCGAGCCATCGATGCTCATCATGATGACCTTCCCGTTCATCTACGGCATGATCCTGGGCGACTTTGGCTACGGGGCAATCCTCGTCGCTCTCTCCCTATGGCTTGGCTCTAAACCCTTTGCCGTTGACCCACTTGCCCAAAAAGGCATGACCGTCCTCCGCTGGATGGGTGTGTGGTGCATCATATGGGGCATCATTTTTGCAGAAGGATTCGGATTTGTGTGGGACGGCAGCATGTATGTTGACGGTGTCCTCAAAGACGGGTACCGATGGGGGCCAGATATTGCCATTCTGACCAGCTTCTACGGCTGGGCTCACGATGTGTTCGTCATGCCAGAAGCACTTGCTGTGTTCCTCGGCCTCGGTGATGGAAGCCATCCATTCGTGATGATGCCGTTCCACCGTGCAAGCGCTGGCCACGGACTTGAACAATATGTTTCTCTTGCCGTCTACCTCGGTGTGTTCCACATCCTCATTGGACTGATCATTGGCTTCCTCAATGTCAACAAGGCACACGGAATCGCCGCTGCTTTCTTCGAAAAGGGATCTTGGCTTATGATCCTCGTTGGTGGATTTATGGTCTGTAGAAACTTCGTCATGGGGTACAATGACTTGTTTGAAGTCCAACCCCTTTGGAACCTTCTTCTCCTCGGTGGCATCGGCTGCCTCATCGTCGGTCTTGCCATCTACGAAGGGTTCGGTTGGGCCGGGGGCATCATCATGGGTCCAATCGAAACGTTTGGATTGCTTGCAAACACCCTCTCCTACCTCCGCATCATGGCTGTTGGCGTTGCTGGCGTTAAAATCGCAGAAGTCTCTATCATTCTTGGTTGGGAGAACATCCTCAAAGGCGTTGAAGCCGGAGGGGCGAGCGGTTACCTGACCGCCCTTTTGTGCGCCGTCATCTTCCTCTTTGTCCAGGTCTTCGCTCTTGCCCTCGGCATCCTTTCGCCAACAATTCACGCTGCCCGTCTCCACTTTGTGGAATGGATGGGCAAGTTTTACGATGGCTCAGGCAGGGCATATTCCCCGCTTGGTGGCCAACCCCTACATGTTGAGGGGAATTCATAGTCCACTGGACGTTAAGGAGGTAGAAAATATGAACAAGAATACCCTAAAGAAAAGCCTACGAATGATGATCGTGCTCGGTGCACTCGTCCTGATTGCTCAGGGCGTATCTGCTCAAGCAGACGCTGACACAACAGAAACAACCGAAAGCTGGGGCAAGGACATGGGAGCAGGAATTGCTCTCGGTCTTGCTGGTCTCGGCGCTGGGTTCTCCCAGGGAAGCATCGGCAGCGCAGCTGTCGGTATGCTCGCTGAAGACTCAAGCAAATTCGGTCCTGCACTCATTTTCACGGCTCTTCCTGAGTCGATTGTAATTCTCGGTGCATTGCCACTCTTCCTATGAAGTTGTGGCGTTACAACAGACACTCGTCTGTTGATTCGCTGGAGATGATGATATGACACTTGAAACACTTGCTAAAGATATCGCTGCATCTGCTGAGGCGCAAGCCAAAGCTATGCTCAAAGAAGCGAAAGCAGAAGCAGATGCAATTGTCGGTGAAGCAGAAACAAAGGCATCGTCCATCTCGGGCGAAGCAAGTGCCCGTGCTGGGCGTGAAGCTGAACAAATCTCGCAAGAAATGGTCGCCAGTGCGCGACAAGGAAACCAGAAAGAATTGCTTATTGCACGTCGTGGCGTCTTGGATGCTACGTATGATGCTGCAAAAGCACAACTTGCCGATCCCGGAATGAAGGGAAGAGCAACTCTACTGAAATCTTTGTTGAAGCATGCAGGAGATATTTCTGGAAAGGATTTCGTTCTAAGGCCAGTTACTGTCGATGCGACTGCATTGAAGAAAGAAGCAGGTTCTCGTACAATCGGAGACGAAATTAACGGACTTGGTGGCTTCATGATGGAAGCTGCAGATGGTTCCGTTTCATTCGACTTCCGTTTTGATACACTTCTTGACAGAACGTGGAACGATGAACGCGCTGCAATTAACGAAACACTATTTGGATGAGGGATGAATGATGTTGTCGGGGAATACACCATATGTTGCTGCACGGGCTAAGGCTCGTCGTCAAGCATTAATGGACAAAGCCCGACTTCGTCAATTGATCAATCAATCACCCGACCAACTCACAAATGCTGTTGCAGAAAGTGGGTATCAAAACGAAATCAACCTCTATGCTTCCAAGTACACTGGTGGCGATTTGGTTGAGGCTGCACTTGCGCACAATCTCGAGAATGAATTGTCAAAGATTCTCTCGTATTGTAACGGAAGAGTGCGAAAAATCGTTGAGATTTACACGGGTCGATATGAATACCAAAATGCCAAAGCAGTATTGAGAGCAGTTGCGAACGACATTGACTCTGAAAAACTCGGGAAGGATATCCTACCTGACTTGAATGAAATCAATACTCCATGGATCAAAATCCTTGAGAGTGCAGATGACTTACCATCTGCTGCTTTGCAAATGCGCAGAAAGTCATTCGGTTCAGCTCTTACAAGTTTGCCAGAGAATGCAAGTCTTGCACAATACGAAGATGCTCTTGACCGACATTACTTCTCATACGCAATGACTTCGCTTTCACACAACAGCAATGATGCAAGATACTTGCGAAATGTCTTGTCCACAGAAATTGACCATCGAAACATCCTCAACGTCCTGGAAGCATCTGCTTTCGGAATTGAAGGAAACGATCTTCTTGATGAACTCTTATCTGGAGGCAGATTATTGCCAAAGCGTGCATTATCCTCTGTCGCCAATGGTGGCAAAGATGCAATGATGGACCTTCTTCGAAGCAATTCACGCTTTGATATTGCTGGATTTGAAACCGCATTAGAGACCGCTGAAAAAGAACGATCTTTGGACGCTGTTGTTACATGGCTTCACGCACGAGAATATCAACAAATGCAGAGGATGAGCTACCTCCATCCAGTATCTGCGTTGCCGATTGTTCACTATGTTGCAATGAAAGTCAAGGAAGTTACGGATCTTCGAATGATTGTCCGTGGACGTCTAGCAGGTCTACCGCCCGAGTTACTCGAGGCGCACGTACTATGAGGTGATATGATGGAAATTGCAGTAGTCGGTTCACCAGAATTCACACTTGGATTCCAGCTTGCTGGTATCTCAACACTATTCAATCCAGAAGATGAAGAAGAACGTATCAAGGTCTTCCGTAATCTTCTCAATTCAAAGGATGTAGGAATCGTCGTGGTTGACTCCACGGTTCTTGCTTCCTTGCCAGATCGTCTGCGTATGCAACTTTCTGGTTCTGTCTCTCCGACCGTTCTTGGTATCGGTACGGAAGAAGACAACACGCTCAGAGAAACCATTCGAAGAGCAATTGGAGTCGACCTATGGAAATGATATTCCAAAAAGGAGGAAATAAAAATGAGTAATGAAGGAGTAATTTACCGAATATCGGGGCCTGTTGTCACCGCAACAGGAATGAGCGCAGGAATGTATGACGTTGTCCGAGTTGGCAACGAAGGATTGATGGGAGAAGTTATCGAATTACACGGTGACAAAGCTGTTATCCAAGTATACGAAGATACATCGGGTATGCGACCAGGTGAACCAGTTATCAATACTGGGGAAACCTTGTCCGTATCACTCGGACCAGGTCTGCTAACCCAGATTTACGACGGTATTCAACGACCACTTCCTACTCTGGAAGAAGTCATGGGTGTTTTCATCACCCGTGGTGTTGATGCTGATGCATTTGACCTCGAAAAGAAGTGGACTTTCGAACCAGTCGTCGAAAAAGGTGCTGCAGTTGAAGGTGGACAAGTTATTGGACACGTTCAAGAAACTGAAACCATCGTTCACAAGATTATGGTTCCTCCAACCATGAGTGGCGTTATCAAAAGCATCAAGTCTGGCGACTTCAATGTAACAGAAACCGTATGCGTTCTCGAAGACGGTGGAGAAATTCAGATGATGCAAAAGTGGCCTGTACGAACACCTCGTCCATACCGCCAAAAGTATGCACCTGATACTCCTCTGGTTACAGGTATGCGTATTCTCGACTTCCTCTTCCCACTTGCAAAGGGTGGTGCGGCTGGTATTCCTGGTCCTTTCGGATCTGGTAAGACCGTTACACAACAATCTCTTGCAAAGTACTCCGATGCACAAATTGTTGTTTACATCGGATGTGGTGAGCGTGGAAACGAGATGACTGAAGTATTGGATGAGTTCCCTCACTTGATTGATCCAAACACAGGTAAGCCTCTCATGAACCGTACGGTCATGATTGCGAACACTTCCAACATGCCTGTTGCAGCTCGTGAAGCATCTGTGTACACAGGAATTACCATTGCGGAATACTTCCGTGACATGGGATATGACGTAGCACTCATGGCTGACTCAACCTCTCGTTGGGCTGAAGCAATGCGTGAGATTTCATCTCGTCTTGAAGAAATGCCTGGTGAAGAAGGATATCCTGCTTACCTCTCATCCCGTATTGCAGAATTCTACGAACGTGCTGGCCGTGTTGAAACCAAGAATGGTGACGATGGATCAGTTACCGTTATCGGTGCTGTAAGCCCACCTGGTGGTGACATTTCAGAACCGGTTTCACAAGGAACTCTTCGTATTGTCAAGGTTTTCTGGGGATTGGACGCAGGTCTTGCACGACAACGTCACTTCCCTGCAATTAACTGGTTGAATTCATACTCTTTGTACCCACAAAGTTTGAACCAATGGTTCAGAGACAACATTGCTCAAGACTTCCCAGAAGTTCGAACACAAATCAGTGGTTTGTTACAAGTTGAATCTGAACTTCAGGAAATCGTTCAATTAGTCGGTTCCGACGCATTACCAGTCGACCAACAATTGACGCTCGAAGTTGCACGTATGATTCGTGAATACTTCTTGCAACAGAACGGTTTCCACGAAGTTGATGCATTCTGTGACATCAACCTCCAATACTCCATGTCGAAGGCAATTCTCAGCTTCCAAGATGCTGCGAAGAATGCAATGGCAGCAGGTGCACAACTCAACGATGTTGTCAACGTACCTGCTCGTACTGCGCTTATGCGTGGTCGATTCGAAAAGGGCTACGTCGATACAATCGAATCCATGGTGAAAGACATGGTCGATGAAATCGCTGCTACCGTGGAGGAAAACTGAGGACGTGAAATTATGACAGGAAAGGAATATCGAACCATTACAGACGTAAAAGGGCCGCTCGTGTTCTTGAACAAGACAGAACCCGTTGCATTCGGTGAAATCGTCAGCCTACGACTTGCTGATGGAAGCATCAAGAATGGACAAGTTCTCGATACATCAGACGATTTGGTTATTGTCCAAGTATTCGAAGGAACTGCAAAGATCGACCGCACAGCTGGTGTTACATTCATGGGAGACGTTTTCAAACTCCCAGTTAGTACAGACCTTGTCGGTCGAATTCTCGATGGTCGAGGACGCCCAAGAGACGGCGGACCTGATATTGTTGCAGAAGAAAACGCTGACATTATCGGTGCTGCAATCAATCCATTCAGTCGACAAAGCCCTCACGATTTCATTCAAACTGGAATTTCGGCTATTGACTGCTGTACAACCCTCGTTCGTGGACAAAAGTTACCGATCTTCTCGGCTTCTGGTCTCCCACACAACGATATCGCACTACA
>DAFX01000098.1:32448-37157 GCA_002495535.1 Euryarchaeota archaeon UBA433 | reverse complement strand
CCAGAGGACTGGATTAAGCGTCGCATGACGTTGATGGCGGCGTCGTGGCCGTCAAACAACGATGCAGCCGTAATCACACGGACTGGACCAGCCGTGGTCTCGAACACCGGTTCCTCGTCGGCCATGATGCTTCCACGCACCTTTGGTTCATCAATTCAAGGGTAGACGCTCGTGTTGATTCACCAGCCCTGTTGCTGTTCGTAAGCGATATCAGAGGGCACATTAGGCACGACTTTCGCCATTGGAGATTGGTTTGATTGTTCAAGCAGGGCCTGCTCAAGCACGTCATCTAATTCTGTTCGTAGGCGTTCGAGTCGAATCGCTTGGTGTGGACCGAGCATCCTCATCATCACCGCTCGCTCGTAGGAAGATGCAATTTCTTCGAGTTGTTCCCGCTTGGTGGCTTCCTTCAAGGAAGTCTCGAAGCGTCGGGCGCGCCCTCCCCGCGTCACAATGCCGATGCCGATCCACAAGGAGAGAGGCACACCAACGAAGATGCCGATGAGGTCCCATGCGCCGAGGCCGATTTGGGTGCCAGGCACAATGATTTCGAAACTATCAACCGGCTTAGAAGATGCATCGAGTGGATCGGTCCCCGCATTTCGTTCTGCGTCGTCAAGGTAACCATCGTTGTCATCATCGGGATCCGTGTTGTCGCCGATGTTATCGTTGTCGTAATCCTTCTGTTCGAGTGGATCATAGGGGAAGGCATCTGTTTCGTCGGGCGTTCCGTCGCCATCGACATCGTTGGGTGAGGGGTAATCTGGAAGCACATCGACGCTGTCATTGTACCCGTCGTTGTCACGGTCGAACAAATAAGGATCGGGATTGTATCCGGAGAGGTTGTCGCCGAAACCGTCTCCATCCTCATCTTTGCATTGCGTTGAATCTTCAGGGAACATGTCTGGGTTCCGGCCCAGTGGGTTGTCGCCGCATCCATCGTTGTCCGCATCGAACCACTGGCTTGGTTCTGCCAAGAAAGCATCGTAGTTGATGCCCTCAGGGTTATCCCCGTAGCCATCCCCATCGATGTCATACCATTGAGTTGCATCAAATGGGAACCGATCTGCGTTTGAGCCAAAGGAATTGTCGCCAAACCCGTCACCATCGGAATCCATGTTTTGAGAAGGGTCGTAGGGGAAGGCATCGACATTATCTTCCACACCATCATTATCGGTATCCAACCAGCGCAGACTGTCATTAGGGAAGCCGTCGCCTTGATCAGACCATCCGTCGCCGTCGCTGTCAACACAACCAAAGCGATCTTCTGTTGAAGTTCCAAGCACCGTCATGCAAGCATCACCGCGCGTACCGCCGAGGTTGTCGCCGTATCCATCGCCATCGAGGTCGGAGGATTGGGTTGGATCAAATGGGAATTGGTCGTAGTCGACACCCATGCTGTTGTCGCCATACCCGTCCCCGTCCAAATCGTTCCACTGGGTGACTTCAGACGGTAAATCATCGACAATGTCTGCATAGCCATCGCCATCCATGTCTGGGCATCCAAGCACGCTTTCTGTGCTGTTGCCGCTCACCAGCGGGCAGTTGTCGCCACCGATGCCAGCTGGATTGTCACCATAGCCGTCGCCGTCTGTGTCAGCCCATTGGCTCGGATCGCTCGGGTAGACGTCGCCTTCGTTGCTAAATCCGTCAAAGTCATTGTCCGGACAGCCGAATGCATCGCGGTTCGATGTGCCGGAAACGTCTGGGCAGTCATCGGCAAAATTACCTGTGGATTCATCCCCAAACCCGTCTCCATCTTCATCAGCCCACTGGGTTGAGTCGTGAGGGAATGCATCGGAATCATCAGCCCACGCATCGCCGTCGATGTCTCCACAGCCTTGACGGCCTGAGGTCGAAGTTCCGGGGGTGTAAGGGCAGTCATCGCTTGTCGAAAAACCACCGTTGTCACCAAAGCCGTCAGCGTCTTGATCGCTCCATTGGTTGCCATCATTCGGGAATGCATCCCTCGTACTGCCGAACCCGTCACCATCGAAATCATCGGAGAAAATGGACAGCGTTTGCAGCGCGCCATCGTATTGGAGAAGAGCAAAGTTCCCGGCGTTTGTTGCTATGGCTTGGGGGCATCCTGCGTTGACGTCGTGCGTGGTCACGTTGCTGATTGAGGCCTGATGCCATGCGATGATGCTGATTTGTTCGTTTTGACCACCTGAGACCAGAGCCTGGCCTTCGCTGGCGAGCGTACCCGTGTGGCACACGGCTGCAAAACCGATGTCCGGCGTGCTCGTGCCGGCCATCGAAATGATGTCACGCGTTGATTTCACGGTGAATGAAGAGGAGAAATCGGTGGTCCCAAGCACCACCATGTTGGTGTTGAGGCCTCGGTATTCAGATGTCGATGAAACGCCACTTGTGGCGTCAAAGGAGACAAAATCACAAGCGGTGTTTCCGCCGGTGTTCCATCCCTCGACAAACATCGCCGATTGATGACCAAAGACGGTGAGGTCAGCACTGGCTAACAAGCCGATGGAACAGTCCTTGATCCCAGTCCATTGAGCATCAAAGGCGTCGACACCGGTGCCGAGGTTTCGTTCTGCAAACACATGGGCCGTGCTCACCTCCATGCTCCCGCTCGACCATGACGCTGAAGTGCCAAGAAGGGAAATTGCAGCGGTTGCGGTGTTGTGATCTCGATCGCCACAATGTGAATTTGCTGCACTGTACAGCGTTGTGGAGCTCGCGTGTAGGGCATGGGTGCAGGCTGGATTTGGTCCAAGCATTTCGTTCATGGCACCGTTCTCGCCCCCACTTTCTAATCCGTTGGAGAGGGGGGAAAGCCACTGGGCTGTCGCAGCGACGGATGTGGTATTGGCCTGCAGATCCCACTCCATCGTGATGAGACGTTGACGGTCATTGGCGAGGGTGCAATCGACGCCAGCGACGCCAATCAAACCAAGTCCAGTTGGGCAACTGATGGTGAAAAAGGCACTGTCTTGATTCGCAGTCAGGGCGTGAACATTCAGCATAGCCGTGCTCGAAATTTCATACGTGTGTTTTCGAACACCGGCATCGTCAACCGATTCAAGAGCGATTCCAGTTGAAGTCTGAGCAATGAACACCATGCCTGAAGCATGAGTGGATTGCATGACGGGCGCTCCAATTAGGCTTGTGTCTGAGAGAATGGAACCATCGTGATCAATGACGATCAGTTTCCCGCCAGCGGCTTCATTGGCCCAGGTATGATTGCCCACGGTACCTTCACCAGCATGGGTGAGCGTGAGGGCGTAGGCGTTCCCCAACGGCGAAACATCGACGCCGACAGCACCGCCTTCAATGCCCACATTAACGTCCCAAACCCAGGAGGACTGAGCGGCCACGTTGGACGGGTTATGTTCTTTCAATTCGGTGAATTCAGCGAGCGGCGTCATGACCTGCACAATGAAGAAAATCGAGACCAAGAGGGCAATATGGGCGTTTTTCATGCGCTTTAGTTTGGAAGTGAGTGTTTGAATGTTTGCTTGTCAGCAACATGACTCAATTACGAATCAAACTTGAGACACTTCGTCTTCTGCCAAGGGAGGTAGACCCTTTTTAGCGCGGATGTAATCGGTATAGTTCCCGTAATAAACGGTCACGATTCCGTCTTCTAATTCCCAAATCCGGTTCACGACCTGATCGAGGAACCATCGATCGTGAGAGACGGTGATGAGCGATCCTTCGTAGCCAATCAATGCTTCTTCAAGGGTGTCTTTGGAATCCATGTCCAAGTGATTGGTTGGTTCATCCATTAACAACAGGTTGTTCTCTTCGAGCAGTAACTTGAGGAGTGCTACTCGCGCTCGTTCACCACCAGAAAGTTGGGATAATTTCGTCGTGACCTGATCACCTGAGAATTGGAACCTTCCGAGGGCTGCTCTGATATCTCCGTATTGGAAATCAGGTCGGAGTTTTTGGATCTGTTCGACCGGGTTAAGGTTGAAGTCAAGCGTTGCGTGATCTTGATGGAAGTATCCGATTTCTGCACCGGGGGCAAGGTCTCGGGTGCCGCTTGTGAGTTTTTCATCACCGTTAATGATCTTCAGGAGGGTGGTTTTGCCCTGGCCGTTACCTCCGACAATTCCAATTCTGTCACCCTTGCGAACTTCGAGGTCTTGGTTGTTGAGCACTGGGCGTTTCAGACCTTCAAAGGTCTTGGTGGCACCGTCGAGTTGCAGCACGTCCATGCTTGCCTTGTCCGTAGCTTCGAGTTTGAGAATCAATGGCTTACGCTTCTTAGGCACTCGTGCTCTGAGGGCTTTGAGTTCCTGTTGCATTCGCTCGATCATTTTCTGCTTCGCGGAAATCGACTTGTCGTACTTGTTTGCCCGCTTCATTTGTTTAAGGGCTCCAGTCGTGGCAGCAATCTTCTTTTCCACGGTGTGAATCATGTCACCCAGGGCTGCTTCAGTGGCGACCTTTTGTCGAAGGAATTGACTGTAGTTGCCCTTCCATGGCCACGCACGGAGGTTGTCAACCTCCACAATTCTGGTGCAGACCTGATCGAGGAAATATCGATCGTGAGAGACGATGAGTTGAGCGCCTTTGAATTCCTTCAAAAAAGCCTCAAGCCATTCTGTCGTTTCAATATCCAAGTGGTTTGTTGGCTCGTCGAGGAACATAACATCGACCCCAGAAAGGCCAACAAGTTGACGAGCGAGGGCCAGTTTTGCTTTTTCCCCACCTGAAAGTTTGCTGACTTTCATGTCCAT
>DAFX01000098.1:7076-32090 GCA_002495535.1 Euryarchaeota archaeon UBA433 | reverse complement strand
CAAGGTCGCTTTAGCGATACTGGCGACATTACCGCCGCCGCTTGCGCCAAGGGTTTGTTGCAGTTCGCTGTACCGTTCCATGACGCCTTCCCAGTCGCCGTCATAAAATGCAGGATCGGCCATTTGTGCTTCAATACCCGCAATTTCTTCTTCAAGTTCCTGGAATTGTCGACCTTTCCGCCCAAGTTCCTCTTCAATGGTTGATTCGGGGTCAATGTCACGGATTTGAGTGAGGTAAGCAATTCGGATCCCCGGCGCATAATCGATGTCGCCTACGTCCTGAGACTGTTCGCTGATCGTGTTGAGCAAGGTTGTTTTTCCAGCACCGTTGTGACCAACAATTCCTATGCGGTCACCGTCTTGGACGAGGAGGTTGATGTCGACGAGCACATCGACGGGGCCAAAACTTCGGTCGACGCCTTCAATGTTGATGAGTTGGCGTGCCATGTTCTCCCCGTTTATGCGCCTCTGTACACCCCTCATAAACTCCGTGGCACCTCCTTTCGAGGATTCCCCCCGTTGGAGTGGTTTATTCACCACCGGCGCACACTTCCCACCATGGGCCGCAACCGATGGACACCAGAGCGTCAACGAACGCTCAAAGAAGCGGATTGGGTTGTTGGGTGGTTGCGAAAAAATGGTCCTGCAACCACACGTGAGGTCGCTGAGGCTGTGAGGCTTCAGGGCTTCGAGGTGCGGGCACATGTTCTCTCAAAGGCGTTACGAAAATCTCCATTTGTCATGCACTGTGGGCATACCGAAATTGACGGCGTTCAGTTGAGCCTTTGGAATTTTGATCACGAGGATCAAAACGCTTGAATTCACTCGAATTGGGTAAAAGCACTCGCTCTTCCTTTTCGTTCCACTAGAGTGCGTTTGTATTCGTACTCCATCCTCTTGTGTTCTGCCATTTCACTGCGCATGCTTGGAGACGCAGCGATGCATACGAGGAGGCCTAGAATGATGCCAGTTGGACCGCTTAACAGCAAGGGGATGCCGAGCACAACGGAATTGATCAACCCGACAACAAGTCCAACAACCGCTGCAATCGTAAACGGTTTTTGCACCATTTTTGGAAACAGCGGGGGTGCCTTTCTTGGTTTTGATAAATCAATGCTGACTGAGGAAGCCTTGTTCTTTTCAGTAGCAATCATTGAACGATGAGTTCACGCGACGGGTTATAGTGTAATCGCAAAAAGTGCTCTTTCGCGCCAAATTACTTACTATTTGATTTGAAACCAACAGCCTTGGAAACCTTTGTTTCCTTTTCCCGGTCATCAAATTGCTTTGATGGCTTCTTCGTGGTGAGCCAACAAGTTTCGCAACTTGACCTTCATGGATGGTGTCAACATGTCGTTGTCAGTGGTCCATTCAACGGGGTCGAGGATCAAGGTGGCAGCTACTTCGTAACCCTTCCAAACAGGGGCCTTCATGCTGTTTGCTTTCAATTCGCTCAACAACCAATCGTTGACTTCCTTTCGAGCACAAATGTCTGCATTGCTGCCTGAAACGTCAAGGCCAGCTGATTTGAGAGCGGGCTTGAGGTTCTCCATGTTTGGATGAACCACAAGGTAGGTTCGGAGCATGTTTCGTCCGTCGAGCACGCATTGTTCCACAAACGGTGAAAGTTTGACGTTTTCTTCCAGAGGGGCCGGAGAAACGTATTTTCCGTTCTCAAGTTTGAATTGGCTCTTGACACGGCCTGTGATGGCCAAGAAGTCTCCGTTGAGTTTACCAAGGTCGCCAGTCCTGAACACGCCAGGTTCGATGATCACTTCTTTGGTCGCCTCTTCGTTGTTCCAATAGCCCATCATCACGTTTGGCCCGTGAACGATGATTTCACCTTCGTCAGGTCGTTCAGGGTCGTCCCAAGCATCGGTGTCGATGGTCACCTTCACTCCGTTGGCAACTCGGCCAACGCATCGGAGTTTCGAGGTGCCAGGTCCAGCCCAGCCGTTTGCGGCAACAAGTGGAGAGGTTTCAGTGAGTCCGTAGCCCTCGTAGCAGCTGAATCCAACCATTTGGATGAACTCGGCAACGTCAGGGGAAAGTGCGGCAGCACCCGACATACAGAAGCGGATATTTCCACCGAAGCGGGCTCGAACCTTCGACCAAATGACCTTGTCATAGAACTTGTCGAGCACTCCTTGTGCTGGTACTGCGTCACATTCCACGCCAGCCTTAGCGATGCGCTTTGAAGCGTGCTTGCGGGCTTTTCCAGAAAGGAAACGCTTGACTGGGGAAGATGCGAATTGGCTGTTCACACGGTCGTAGAACTTGTTCCACACACGTGGCACAGCAAGAAGAACTGCCGGCTTGATTTCAATGCACTCGTCAGCAATTCGTGTGAGGTCAGAAATCAAATTGATGTGCACGCCACAGCGAATCATCCAATGAAGGTCAAACGTGCTTCCAAAGGAGTGGGCCCAAGGAAGGAATGCAGCGTTTTTATCGCCAACATAGACCTTGAATGCCGATTGAACACAGAGAATGTTGGACAGTGTGTTCCAATTGCTGAGCATAACACCCTTCGGGTTTCCAGTGGTCCCGGATGTGTAGATGAGGGTGTTGAGCGCAAATGGATCGTCTGCAATTTCAAATGTGTTTTCCGAGGCACGGCCAGCAGCAACGAATTCAGTCCAGTTGTGAACTTCGATGCCCTTAGGTGGCAATTCGTTTGCAGGGTCTTCGCCCATCAACAAAATACCAGCCTTTGGCCAAGCACTTGCTTCAGATGGTAGGTGTTCGACAAGTTTGTCGAGCACTCCGGTGTTTGCTACGGCCAAAAGTGTCGGCGTTGAATCGTTGAGAATGTACGCCCATTCAGCACCGTGTTGGTGAGTGTACATTGCGGTGTAAGCAGCGCCAATAGCGTTCGTACCGTATGAAATGGCAGCCCATTCGACACTGTTGTCGAGGATCATGGCCACTCTGTCGCCAGTTTCAACACCCAAATCAGCAAGGCGTTGTGCGACAGCGGTTGACAAACCTCCAAATTCATCGTAGGTCAAATGGGTACGCGGCATCCCTTTTTCTGGGATGTAACCAAAGCACTGGTTCGAGCCAAATCGCTCGACGCTTGTCATCAACATTTGATAGAGGGTTCGAGGATCGTCACCTTCAGGTTGTTTCCATTGTCTGTCGTCCGGTTGACGTTCCCAAGCCATCTGTAGTTCTGCCATGAACAGTAAGTGTTGCATTAAGCACTTGAAGGGTTCGCCGGTTTTCGATGAGGAATCAGTTCCGGTTTCGTTCAAGGCAGGCGATGACATTTGCTCGCCAATCTGCCCCGTCGTTTTTGTTTGCAAGTGGACTTGCAGGGCTTGGATGCCAACAGGTATCAATGATGATTTCACGCCCGGCAACAGTCGCTCCGTTTCCTTTTTTAGGGGCATTGAACGCCTTTCGAGCCCGTTCTTCGGCATACTTCCCGATGCCAATGATGTGCGTGATTCCCAAAAGGTCGACCACCTGCTTCAGATGTTCATCGCAAGCATCCAAAATTGGATCAATGATTGCTTTTGGCACTTTGTTTGGTGTGATGTTTTGGCCCCGTTCGCCAAGCAAAAGCAGCGGGCAGTGGTTGACGACGAAGATGTTCTCAAAGGTCGACTTAGCAGATCCGTAATGCCCTTCCATCAGGTTCCACAGCCGTGTGCCGGAAATTTCCTGTCGTTCAAGGGCCATGCCTTCTATCTGCCGCTTTGGATGTGCGTTCGAAGGGGTGGCGAGTTGTTTTGGTTCGATGTTCAAGAAGTCCTGAGCCACCTTTGTTGCTCCAAAGGGAACGCCGGTTTGAGCCATGCCCCAAGGTCCAGGGTTCATTCCTAAAAGCAGAGTTTTGGCTCCAAGCCCACCCCACTGCTCGAGGTATTGCACGTGGTGAGGCCAAGCGTAATCCAGCGGATTTGTAGCATGGGCCACATCCGACTTTGCTTCGATGACGTCAATCGATGCGTTGCACAGTGATGAAAGCCGAAGTGCGGCTTGCTTCAGCCGTTCTACAGTGCTCATGTAGTGTCCTAAGGAGGGCATCACATGATTCTATTCGAAGATTATTCCTCTTTTGCAATCCGGGTTGTTGCTTCCAAGTTGTCTAAGGAATAGTCTACACATCAAAATAAATTGAATAGTCTTCATTCCATTCAATCTTGCTTTGTTCAAACCAAGAGGCTGGAGATTCAAAAGATGGCCTTCCTTTCGACGTTTGCTTTGCCCGCTGACTGATGAGCTTCCATGCTGTTTTTTGCCCGATGCCAGGAATCGCTTCCAGTTGTTTTTGAGACATGGTCTGGTGATTGAGACCCGTTTCCACACCGGTGATCGAACGTGCGCCATGCCCGGTGATGACGATGTTGGATTGTGTTTCGAGTGGGATATGATATTCGACGCCAATCAGGATCGGATAGGCACCGATTTGTCGGCCAAATGTGATCCCCGCTTTCCCTCTGGATGTTTCTGCAGTGTGCGCTTCAGCGAGGTGTGCTGGCAGTCGAGTCCGACCGTCATGAGCCTCCCAATGCACATCGGACAAGATTTTTCCCAAAGGGAATAAATCTTCGAGCAATGGTTTGTCGATCGTATCGCGTACGGTAGTCTTGAACGATTTGAACGCCTGTTCAGGAATCTCTTGGAACCCTTCGCCCTCAACTTGACGAATGTTGATCCTGCGCAAGAGCAAACCCTCTCTGCGAATTTCATGGAGCAAATCCAAGTTCATTTGGTAGGTTGATTCAGATTCCCCATTCAGGCCTGCGATGAAATTGAGGCCAGGGAGTAGTTTAGGCAGCCCCCGAGCCCCTCGCTCTTTTCCGTATTTGTTGATCAATCGAATCGCCGTCTTGAGTTGATGTGGGTCGCAATTGAGCCAATTGGCTTCATGCACGCTCGGGTCTGCAGATTCCAAACCAAACGAAAGCACAGCTCCGTCTGACAGCGTTTCCACAAGCGTTTTGGTGATCTCTTCTGAAGGTTCAAGGTTTTGAGCGATGATTGAAGGGTTGCCATTATCGGTGTGCAATATGTCCAAACGCTCATCTTCTCGCAATCCGTGCAGAAGGCGAGCGATCGGCTCAGGATTTGGAATGGGGTACTCAAGTTCACGCACACCGTCGGCCATGTAGGTGTAGGTGTCGGTCATGCCACCCAATCGCACGTGCTTGACGCCAGCATCGTGCGCTCGACGAACTTCTTCGATGATGTCTTCTGGCGTTCGCCAAATTGGCACTCCTTTCTTTGGTTCAATACAGAATTTGCACCCGCGTTTGTACCGCACGCAACCCTGGTACACTTCGACCTCATAGGTGAGTGGGCCAGGCTTCGTTTCATCACCAAGGTCCGGATGGCTGGTCACGGCTTTGCTCGATGCTCCAGCCTGTGCCCATTCGGTCCATTGCTCTGGGCTTCTGCGCTGGTGTGACCACCTGCCTGTTTTGAGGTATTCATGCAGCGTAGCATCGGTGTCCTGCAGCGCCAAAAAGAGGTTTGCTTGCAGCGGTGACCATCCTTGTTGCTTCCATCCACGAATCGCCCAGCCACCAAACAGGGCCGGTGTTGAAGCAGGAAGGGAGCGGATGATCTCCCGCGTTTCTTTGAGCGAAATTGGTGTCCCACGCAGGTACCTGCCGGGAACAACTGCACCGGCAATGCATGCCAATCCGGCTATGTTTGCGAGGCGGTTTCGTGCAGCGTCCTCGCCTTCCTGGCGGATGAACATGCGCCAAGCATCAATCGTGATGTACTCATAATCGATGTTGGCAGCTTCGAGCACGCCACACAGGTAGCGGATGTGAAAGCCAACATATGGTGGGACGCCGAACGCCGCCGGTTCATCTTCGTAGCCATCAACGACAAGCCAAGTTGGTTTATGCGCCTCGGCCATATTGACCAACCTGCATGATTTGGACTTCAATCCTTCTTGGGCCGTCGGCGTCGGCGGCCTTTCTTGCCGTCCTGTTCCTCTTCCCGCATTGCTTGGAGTTCACGGTTGGACTTGCCACCGGATTGGCCCGGCTTTCCACCTTTGCCGCCCCTACCGCCCTTTTTCCCGCCTTGAGATACGTCGACCTTGATCTTACGACCTAGCAATTCTGTACCGTTGAGCTTGGAGACAATTTCTTCTCCTTTGTCCATCTCTTTGACGAAGGCAAATGCGAATCCCTTGGGTTTTCCAGCGTTGTCTGTCGCCATCACAAGTTCGTTCACCGTTGCTACACCATCGAAAATAGCCTTGAGTTGTTCCTCTGTTGCTTTGAATGGAAGGTTTCCAACGTAGAGTTTGAGCCCCTCGGGGTCCCTTCGCTTCTCTCGCTTTCCCTTCTTGTCGTCGCTGTCCGCATCTCGAACGCCAATACGTCGTCCGTTGATTTTGTGCTTGTCGAGTTTTGCGATAGCAGCATCAGCATGCGCCTTTTCGCTGTAGGTGACGAATCCAAATCCACGGTTCACGCCATTGTCGTCGGTAAGCACGATGCAATCGGTCATGTCACCATGCTCGGCAAACAAAGCACGGAGTTCTTCGGTGCCAACCTCGCGAGGCAATCCCCCGACGAACAATCGGCATCCAGGAGCGTTTCGTGGGCGTCGGCCTTGACCGCCACCTTCACCTTCGAACCGGAAATAAGTGCGCTCTCGCCCGTCTTCGCGAACATCAGCGGCAATGAAAGTCGCCCGTCCAGCAGGTCCTTTGCCAAACATGGCCTCTGCGGCCGCACCCCAGCGCTTTCCTGAGTTGTTGAGGGCGCTTGCGCCCTGTTCAAGTTCAGCCCAGCCTGCACCATAGTTGTCGGCAAGTGCACGGTAGGATTGGAAATTGCACGAAGGGCACCGAACGTTCCAGTCCCCATCTTGGTCTGCGATCAATGTCTCTCCACATGGTGGGCAAATAGCATGCAGGACGCCACAGTCATCCCGGTCACGGAATGAAATTCTGAGGACTGGACTGGTTTCTTTGACTTCGGCGCGGCACACATCACGACGTCGAACTGCATCTGCAGTTTGGTGCATGTAACGGTCGACAATATTGGTGACATGGAATTGTCCGTAGAGGTGTTCTGGGAGTACGCTTCCGGGCTTTCCTTCAACGCAGATGACTTGTGCTTCCCCATTCTTTTCGTTCAATTTGACAATCTCGCACAGCACAGTGTCGCCGACTTCTGGCGTGACAATGGACTTTGCAGGGCTCACGGTTCCGATCCCATCGGTGATGGTGAACGCCCCAACTGCTGTGGCCACAATGCGACCGTCGACTTCGATTGTTCCTTCACCAGCTTCGCAATCAGCGCTGCTGGATACATTCATTCCTGGGGTGACGAGGCTCGGCGTCATGTGATTCATTCCTTTTGCAAACATGGCCTGAGGTAGGACGCATGTTGTTTCGCGTGGTTGAAGGGGTGGGCCGTCCCCTTTTCAACCCCTCATACGAGGGCTCAGCCCTGTTCGTTTTCGTCCTCGAGTAATTTGGCATCACCCGGCAGGTGGAATCGCCAACATCTGACTGGCGTTGTCGCTTTGCCTTTGCTGTGATGTGCGTAGGTCGGAGGGAGTCTGAATTCTGTTTCAAGCATGATTTCTGCATCATAGCCATACTCCTTTGCTATTGCTTGCACGTGACGTGCTTTCGCGCTGTGCATGACATGGACGGCAGACGCCCCTAAGGAGAAAGCAAATTCAAGCAACGGGCGATCTGCCCTTTCGGTTTGAACGCCCCAAGGAGGATTCATTACAACCAAATCGACGTCTTCCTCGAATTCAATCGGAGTGTTACCAACCGTTGCCAGCAAGGTTTGCCCTTCGCCACCAAAGCGTTCAGTGGTTTTTTTAGCGTTGATTTTGGCCACATCCAGCACGTCAGGGTCCGCTTCAATGAGGGTAACTTTTGCTGCTCCAATCATGAGCGTAGCCAAACCAAGAATCCCATTGCCCGCAGCAAGATCAACGACATGTTTTCCTTTCACATCGTCTACCTGATCGACACCAAGCATCCAATATGACGCAAGGTCGCCCTCCGTTGCGTACTGCTCAAGTTCGACTGAGGTGCAAGGGTGCGGTTGTAACTTTGATAGTTCGATGGCCAAGTGTTTAGGCCGCATTCAACTCACCAGCGCGGTGGTTGCTGTTGGAATTGGTTGTTGGCAGCAAATTGTTGCTGGGCGGCTTGCATCTGCAACCGCATGTAGTGGATTTGTTCTGCTTCCTGGCGCAGGCGCATCAAAAGTTGCTCTCCTGGCTGTTGGTTGCCACAAAATCTGCAGAAGCGAATACCATCTTGGTGTTGTTGACCGCAGCTGATGCAGAATCCCATGCTCGTGCCTCCGTTCTCCTGTCAGGTCCAGCGGTCTTGAATCTTGTCATTCCATCGTAGCCAATTGAAGGAACACCGGCCAAGTTTCGAAACCGACGGCTGTTGCTCTCTCGTTGATGTCTTCCCATCGTGGGTCGTCCATCATTTCTGTTGGATCAACACCCGCAGCGAGCAGTCCGTTGACGAGTTCTCTGAATTCGATTTCGATGGCCGACATCGCTTCTTCCGGCTCCGGTTCAACTTCCGGCATTGGCACGTTTTCCCGGTGTTCTTCCTCAATTTGTGGTGCTTGTTCGACCGTTTCTGCAGGCGGTGGCTGGGGAGGTTTTGAGCCCGAAGGAAGTGGGACAAAGACGTGTTCTTGAGGTGGCGATGGCGCCTTTGGCGGCTCTGGCTCGATTTCTTGCGCATCAGTTCCTTGTGGCGCTTCATCTGGGTTGGCCTCAGCAGCGATTCCAGCAACTAAATCGCTCGAAAACGCATCCATCATGGCATCCATTGACTCGCCTGCCGGTTCCTTTCGAGGTGGGGTTGGCATTTCTTCTTCTGTTGCTTGACTGATGGTTTGTTTTCGCTCTAATCGACCCACACCAAGCACTTCTGCTTGTTGCCGAGCGAGTTCTGCCGCTTGTCGACGTGGTAAACTGACGAAACATTTCCCCGGAATATTTTGAGGAGGGAAGGGGAGGTAATACCTTTCCAAGGGTGCAATGGAGGGGTGTCTAAAGCACATCACCCGTTCAGTTTCAAAACCTCGTTGAGCGGGGTTGTCGACAGAATACGGCAAGGCCATGATTTCGATTGAACCGCGTAACCATCCTTCATTTGTCACCAAGTGCTGCATCCAAGGTCCCAAATCGGGTGTGGCGATATCCACGAATTGAAACGAAGCACTGCGCGGGTCAAAGCCCTGATCTTCGAGCATTTGTGCCCCTGCTCTTGGGCGGTGGAAGACGGTGACAACAGGTTGGCCGTGCTCAATCATGTCGCCGTGGAGTTCGAGCAGTTTCCTTTCCTTGCGAGGGCACATGATCAGCAACGTCATTCGGGCAGCCCCGCCATCCCAGATTTCACCCCATCTGGCATCGGCCTCATTCTTGAGTTGACCAATGGTCATGTCGGGAATCATTGCAGTAATACCCATGCTCGCACCGATTCCTTGGGGGTGCTGAACGCATTTATGCCTACTGCTGTTTCGGAAGCCTTTGCTCAAGGTAGGCTTGCTCAGCAAGCAACATGGTGCCTCCGGCAGCGCCTCGAATTGTGTTGTGAGAATACGCCGAAAGTTCGATGGTGCGTGAGTCCAACATTTGCAGGTGACCAACGACCACCGCCATCCCAGTTTTGAGGTTGTGACTTGGGTCAGGATTGGTCAAAAAATCTTCTCCATCGCTCCACAAATGTCGGTCCACATCGATTTTTTCGACAAAATGTATGGCCTTCTTTGGAGCGCTCGGGCATGCCTTCAATTGATTTGGAAACTTATGTGCCATCAGGCAATTCCTTACTTCCTCGAGGGTCGTATCTGTTTCGAGGGTCAAGGTGGCGAAAATTTGGTGACCATCTTTTCGAGTCACCCTCTTGCATTCAATCTCCACATCCAGATCAGCAGGCACGACATGCACGGGTGCAGTTTCGAACTTAGGATGTGTTCGAGCATCAGAAGAATTGGCTCTCTGTTCTTTGATTGGTGTGCCAAGCACGTGCAGCAATTCTTGAGCTGTCTTCTCCGCCTCACCTGCAATCTCGGGAGCGTGGCCACCTGCTAGGGCCTTCTCATCAAGAAGGAGATCAAAACCTGCTCCAGACAGGGCCTGTTCGCTGTTCATTTTCACTCGTGTGATGCCAAAAGATTTGGCGATAACTGCGGTTGGTACTGCTAATGGAATCAAGGTGCAGTTGGTCGCACAAGCCAGCAAGTAC
Organism: Euryarchaeota archaeon UBA433; assembly: GCA_002495535.1. Taxonomy (GTDB): domain Archaea; phylum Thermoplasmatota; class Poseidoniia; order Poseidoniales; family Poseidoniaceae; genus MGIIa-L1. Next base: position 21,865 of record DAFX01000098.1, on the reverse strand, counting down.
TCATGCGTTCCAAAGTGCGAAAGGTGATTTGCGTTGAGGTCAGGAATCACCAAGGGGACGCCATCAATCCTCCGAAAGGCACTGGAATTGGAGAACACGGCAACACCTGCTTCGGCAAGGGTCAGTTCGAGAGGGTCTGCGACCCCGGATGGCACACATGAGAAAGCAACCGTGATGCCACAGTCCCGTAACTGCTCGATCAAACGTTCATCCTGTCCGTTGAGAATTTCCAAATTCGGTAAGTCCGGGCGGTTTTCTTCGAGCCGCCAAGGGATTGAATCGAGCATTTGTCCGGAGGTTCGTTTGCTTCCAATGACCGCATTTAGCGTGAACCATGGATGATTCGACAACCGCTGTTGCATCCGCTGTGCAACCAGGCCCGAGGCGCCTATGACCACGGTCTTATGCGGTTGCATACCCCTTCCTCCAACTCACCTTTTTTGAGGCTATTCATTGGTCGATGTTCAAGTTCCCTTCGCCCTGAGTGGAACGGGGCGGGGTTGGGAAAATACGTCGTACGAGGAGTTTTCGTAAGATGTTCCAGCCGTCTTTGACCGAACCAAGTTTCGCTTCGCCAAGCCGTCGTGAATAACGAATTGGAATGTGAGCCATCTCCAAATTTTCCAACGTGCATGAAGTGTACATTTCAGCTTCAATTTCAAAACGCATTGAATTCAACTTCAAGAGGGCAATCGAACGGCGGTTGAAGGCCCAATAGCCAGAACACAAATCGTTCATAGGGACGCCGTAGAGGGAAACTGCGCACCATGTCAGAAGATGGTTGCCGAAGTAATTGACACGTGTCATTGCGTCCGGATCCATTTCACCCTTGAGGCGATCGCCCACCACCACATCGGCATGTCGAAGGGCTTTGAGAAAGCGCAGCAACTCTTCGGGATGATAGGTCCCATCGGCATCGAGCATCACCAAAACATCGTTTTCACCTCTGAGGAAGGAGGCAAACCCTTGGCGCATTGCAACCCCTTTGCCCTTGCCGTGTTGGCGCATGGTTTCGCAACCTAGGTTTTTGGCGATTTCAATCGTGCCGTCATCGCTGCCGCCATCGACAACGAGGACCTCCACCTCCCAGCCAGCCGAGTGAAGTTCAGCAGTGGGGATACGAGGTACCACCTCCGCAATACCCTCGGCTTCGTCCAAGGTTGGAAGCAGCACAGTGACGCGCTTCATGCAGGTTCCTGTGGTCTCGCCGCTTTCATCGCTTCGCTTCGTTTCAAGCCAAAGGCCTCAATTCCAACCAGTGGAAGCGCAGACCGACTCGATCGTAGAGCGCATCACCCCGTCCAGAAAACCCAATCGGATTGATCCAGCGTTGGCTAGAGGCATCGCTTCCAACCCAGTCAATGTGAATCTCGTCCGTGTGCCCCTCTAAAGAATAAGACCCAATACAGTCAGAATGCCATCCTGCTTTGGCCCCGGATGAACTGAACATGGGATCTTGTGCATCACTCACGGAAATTGAGAACGGTCCAACATCTCCAATCGCTTCATACACCATGCACAATGTTCCGTTTTGTTGAGACCATGAGTCAGTGGAGAATCCAAGAACAGATCCATTTGAATGTTCGATGAAAGGTCGATGATCGCCTAAATTGAAAGGGTCACGGAATCGATGTTCGTTCCAGGGCTCAACGCGCATGGTGCATCCTTCAGCGCACGTATCTTCTTCAAAACCAGTGAACTCCACCGAGTGACTTTGACCCGTTGAATCAAAAGCCCACAAAGCGCTTCCATCATACTCCACGAGTTTCGTCCAAAACGTGGAGTGGCCAAGGTACCAGCCAGCCGTCCCAATAGGAGATGAAACAGCATGTGTGATGTTGAGGTTCTGAATCGCCTCAGCGTCATCACCAAACACAGCAGACGTGGCCTGAGGTTGAATTGACGATTCCATTTGGACTAGACCTAGGGTGGGCAGACTGGTGAATTTAACATGCGCTGGAGCGTCTAAGATGTAGCCCCACTGGGCATTTTCAGAAAAGATGACGCTTCCATCCGGTAGGGCCTTTATGTCCGGGAGCAATTTGAGATCGCCCTGAGCGACGGGGCGCAATTCATCATGTTCACTGACCTGAACGAGCAATACATTTCCAATCAGTACCCCAAGGATCACACCAGTCAGCAAAGTGGTGGCCACGTGCTTGTGAAAGTGTGGGTCCCAACCCACGCCCATGAATCCTCTTTTTTGATCGACGGCTGTGAGGTTCGTCGTATCGCTCCACAACAGCGCAAGGAGCGCTGCCAGAGGGATATGGAAGGCATGCAACCCCATCGAATACAAGACGTATGAAAGCAAAGAAAGGATCGGTATTTGCTCCAACCCTTCAATCAAATGAATTCCACTCAGCAACCACAGCCCTGCAAACCAAGAGGTGAGCAACATGCCTTCAACGCTCTTTCGAAGACGCCATGCAGCGATCAACCCTCCTGCGAGGAGGACCAAATTGTAAGTGATCATAGGTCGTCCACCTTGCCATCCATATTCTGCAAAGACAGCAGCGTCAAGCATCCGAGGCGCTAAAATGAGCAAGGCAATAGCTGCTGCTCCGGTGAGTAAAGTCGCACTTGAAATCAAAATTTTCTGCATATTCGCACCGTATTTCTCATCCAAACGGAGCCCGATGAACAGGTGGGCAGCCATGAGCATGCCAAGGTAGATTGCCCCCGTGGGGTGAATCAATGCGACACAAAAAAAGGCCAAAATAAAACCACGAGTGTGATGTTTCCCACGGGTTCCAGACGGGCGAAGCAACACAAGAAGCCCAACAACCAATCCTAATTGACTCGCCACAGTTGGGTATCCTGAGTCAAATGTTTTGGCGAATAAACCAGCGCCAAAAGCCATGGCGAGAATACCATGGGCCCCTGCACCGTGGCGATCCATTGCACCTCCTATGCCGAGAAGCAGCGCAAAGAGGCTGTAGTGGCCAAGTTGAAACACGGCTTCACCAGAACTCAGCCCGAGAGCACCTTGAAGCCATGCAGCAAGAGATGGGAACGCTGGAGGGTAGGTCCAGAACCCTTCATTGGTACCTGGTAAAGCCATGGTTCCAGTGGCGTGAATTTGACCACTAAGCATTGAGAACCCGATCCAATCAACGCCAAAGGGCAAGGTCTGCAAAAAAGGCAAGGTAAGGCAGCTGAGCACAGCGATCAGTGCGACCATGAAAGGCAGAGGTTTACGGTGGGATTGAAACCATCGTTGCGCCGTAACTTCTTCGCTTAATTTGGTATCCTCGCTGGATGTAACCTCTCCATGCATGGCGGCTTCAAGGGCTTGCCAAGGCGTGAGTGTGCGTTTTTCACTCGTACGTCTTTGGATATGAGCAAGTGATGCTGTGTTCAACAACAGAAGGCCGGCGGCCATCAGGTTCCAAGTCCACAACCTCGTATACATCAGCGCCCCACTAAATCCAAACACGATCAGGAGTCCAAGTGCTGGCGTCAACATCGCTTTTCGCAGCGCATCTGCACTTCCGTCAAGAACTCTGGTCAGTGCATAACCCGGCAGCGCCGTGACCGCTAACAAGAGCAGTACGGTGATGAACATGAATGAGCATCAAGGTTCAGGCTTTGATTCTTCGGCCAACAATCAAATGAAAGTCAGCAATACGCAGAACATGAGCAGCGAGCGAGACCACTTTGCTCCAATTGTTCACATCGATGAACCATACTGGGTGTTCAACTTCACCCGAGGCCCTGACCCTCATTGGGTGTGCCCGTACGATTACCAAATTGGCCGGTACGATGAAGTTCGGCCAGGAATGTACCTTTCACCACTGTTTGAAGGCGAGCGGGATTTACATGTTGGTATCGACATCGGAGCGCCGGCAGGGACACCGGTTCATTCGTTCTCAAATGGACGTATTCACGCTTTTGATGTGAACGAGGAAGAGGGCTCTTACGGTCCAACCATCATTGTCGAGTATGAATTATCATGGCCTCCAACACCCGATGATGAGCATCAAATTCGAAAAATTTGGGCGCTCTATGGCCATCTCTCGACCGACAGTCTTGAGGGTCTTGTCGTTGGTTCTCGTGTTGCAAAAGGCCAGTGCATTGCGAGCATAGGAACGAAAGAGGAAAACGGTGGATGGGAACCTCACGTCCATTTCCAACTGGCGCTCGACGAACCAACCTCGGCGGATTTACCAGGCGTTGTTCGTCGCTCTGAGCGCGAGCAAGCCTTGGAAGATTATCCAGATCCTCGCCTTGTTCTCGGCCCTCTGTATTGATCAGTCCACAGAATCAAGATGGGCTTTGAGTGCAGAAATTGGCCCAATTGAGGCGGGGTCCTTGCCGTGCAAGAACGACAATGCCAGCGAAATCCAATCGGTGAGGATGCATAGATGGAGCATGGATTCCAAGAGGGTGTCCCCCTCCCCCTCAATCTTCCATGCGTAATCGGTGGCAGCGTGAGCGATCATCCAGTCCATGCGTTGCTGAACCCTCGTGTGCATGCCTTTCCATGTGAGCAATAAAACGACGTGGTCGATGCCACTTGAATCCCGGTCGTCGCCTATGCCGCCCCATGCTACGCTTTCATTGTGATTCATCTCGGGTACGATCCCTACCCGGGCAAACCTTGCGGCGTTTTCGTTGAGTTGGTTCTTGAATCGGTTGAGTACCGGTGTCAGTTCAGTTGGGCCAATAAGGGCAATTGGGCGGTCCACCATGCAGATAGCGAGTTGGGCAATATCGCCTTCTGGATCGGCCAAGATGTCAAAACCAACCATGGCTTTCTGCAATCGATCAAACATAACCTCATCGTCGCCCTCTTGTGGGGTGGGGAGCATACCGAGGTGGCGGAGCAACCCGACTTGACGACTAAAGATATGGCCAAATGCGCTTCGAGGAGGTTGGCCGCCAACCGACGGGATAAGGTAGCAGTTCGGGTACAATTCGGGAAGCCCTGCAAGGATGCCACCGGTTGAGAGAATTACAACCGTAGCGCCGGATTTTAATGCCGTTTCAGTTGCTTCGAGTGTTTCTTCAGTGTTGCCACTGTGTGATGTTGCGAGAACGAGCCAATTTTGGTCCCACCACGCCGGGAGAACGTAATCTCGCTGGACGTGGACGGGGAGTTTACCCTGGAAGGAAGCCAAACTCGAAAGAAACTCCCCTCCAGCCCCAGAACCACCCATTCCGAGGCATACGACGCCCGTCCATTTTGAACGGCTTAGCGCATTCATCCATGGAAAGCGTTCGTGTGAAACATGATTGAAGCCACGCCGGAGGTCATCGACAAACGCTCGAGTGAAACCAACCATGCCTTCATTGTCCAGTGCTAGCGCCAGGTCGACAAGACTCGGTGCAGCAGTTCCTTCAGAGCTGTGAGGCTGTTCAGTGCCGCTCATGCTTGTGCCACCTCTTCTTCATCACAGCCGAGATGGTGCAATGCAAGCCATTCCCCTTCGATGTTTGCCACTCGTACTTTTCGAGTCCTGACGTGGTCCCAAGGGAGTCGAATGGAAGTCATTTGCCATGTGGATGGGTCGAGGAACTCACCCACTGATTGGTCTTGAGTGATGAGGTCGACCATCGTGTGGTCTTTCATTTGAGAGACCACATTGGCGCTTTCCAAATCCCTCCAACTGGCTCCGGTTCTCTCTTGACGATCGATTCGACTCATAATTGCCCCGTCTTTGGTCCAAGTTGCAGGGCGCCACAACTGGTCGCGCCACCGCAATACGTCGCCAATGTCGTAGCCAGGTTTTCGATAAAGCAGGGTGAGGCGTGTGACATCAACTCCGTCTTTGCGGCCAACGGTGGTGTTGGATTCTGCAACTTGTCCACCATAGTGGGTCACGAGGTGACGACCCCAAGTTCGAGCAAGCCCCTTGCTGCCCAAGACGATGTCATAGCCTCCAGTCACGGGCCCTTCGGAGGTGATGAAAAACATTGGATCGTCTGCCAATTCGTCCAGAACTTTGTCAAGCGTGGCTCTGAGTGCAGTGAATTCCTCTTCCGCAAGGCGTCTGCCGGTGGACCTTAATTGGACGGTTGCTTCAAAATAATTGCCCGCCCGACGCGTGCATGTGAGGCACACACCGTTTGCCATTCGAGCCCGCATTGTATGTTCTTCCTTGAACAACAAGTCCTCAATGACGCCTTCGACTTGCAGATGCAACAGTGTATGCCGGTCCGAAACAGTTCGAGTTTCAAGGGCGAGCCCCACATCTTCTGCATTCTTGTGAAACTGCACGTGGCGCTGGATCAATTCGTCCCAAATTTCTTCTTCTGAAATTTGAACCCATTTGCCTTGAATTTCAACAATGCCACATCGAGCACAACGAACCCATGGGATATTTTCTGGAACTTTGACCAACTCGACGCGCTTTCTGACGCAAGGCTCACACATCCGTTCCCCATAAAGAGGTGGATCGGCACCGCAGACAAGACAAAATTCGCCTCCTAGGTTGCCTGCCATGTGATTGCCTCACCCCTACCCTCGTCGTTCTCGACTTGAACCTGTGGACTGATGTCGATGTTACTCGTCCACTTTTTTGGCGATTGCATCAGCGTCAGATGCTGAGACGCCAACGCTTGCTTCCACGGCTGCGAGCCGGGCTTCAATTGATTTTGATCGAGTGACAACAGTCCACGTCCAAATGGCAATGCCAGCAATCATACCAAGATAAGCCACAGTGAGATAGTTCAGTCCGTCCATTCAATTTCCCCCATCGATTTGGTGTTGCACTTGCTCTAAGCGTTGTTCGAGGCCAGTGATGCGCATCGACATCAAAATGTGTCCAAGAATGAACACGGTGAACGAAAGGGCTCCAAGCAAAAGAACGATTGCCATGTCGCCTGCAAGTGAGCCACTGTCATCGCCCGTACCAATGACCGGCCCAGGGTGGCGAATCTCCCAAATCCGGGTGGCGATGTAGGTGAGGGGGACGAGGATAAATCCATAGAGGCCAAAAGTGGAAAACGTGTCTCGAGTTTCAACACCATCGGGTTGCGATTGACGCCCAAGCACCAAAAATAAAGCAAGCAGGGTAAGCAGGCCGAAGGTGTTGAGTCGAACATCAGTCCAATCCCACGGAGTGCCCCATTCAGCTGCACCCCAAACGCACCCCGACCAGACCGTGATTAAGCCGCACGCGAGGCCCGCTTCGGCACCAGCCACATGCAATCGCCATCCGAGAGGGCTTCGCTTGAAAAACCACATAGCCGACCCAGCAAATAAGACGGCGAAGGCAATGAATGCAGCCCAAGCTGCAGGGACATGCCAGTAAAAAATACGCTGTGCTGCGGGCGATTCAAACGCATCGATGGACACGCTTGGGGCCCACTGAAACCCGAGGTACAGTGTTGCCATGATCCCGAGGAAGCCAACGCCGAGGAGGGCTTCTGCACTTCGGGCTGCCATGGTTCGGACCCTACCGTTCCCCTTCTTGAACTTGGGCTTGATTACCACTTTGACGCCCAACTCACAATCAGGGCCCATGGGAGGATAAAGACGGGAAGAAGCAACCGTATGAAGACCGCATTAGGACGGGCCAGTCGGCGTGTCGATTGATGGAGTAACCGCGTTCCTAGCATTGCCGTTTCACCGATAATGCCGCCAAGTGCGAGCAAGGCTAGGTCAACTCCACCGGTGTATATGTAGCACGCTGCTAATGTGGTAACCAGTCCGATGGCCAACCCCAATCCGTGAGCAGCCGGTGTGGGTTGCGATTGTGCACGCCACCAGTCTTCAGCCCTGTGTTCTCGCAACAAGTGGGTCGTGGGATCGCCGGTTAATCCAGCAGCGAAGGCAGGAGCAAGAATACCGCCTGTCTCCCATAATCCGCTCGGCAGCTGGGCAGGGTCGCCAAGCGCAAGTGCACAACCAAGCACCATCAAGGCCGTGAGTCCATTTCTTGCGAGGCCAGAGCGAGTGGTTCGGGCATACCTGTGGGCGCTTCTTGTTGAGACCCAACGTGCGGGTGCGTTGGCCCCGAGTCGCTTATGCGGTTTCGCATCGTTCGGTTTCTGCTCAATTTTTTTCTCCAAATCGTGCACATGGGTGGCAATTGCCATCATTGAAGGGTTGTGTGTTGCAATCAGAAAGGCGTGACCTGCTGCAGCAAGCGATTGAATGTGAGTCATAAGGGTCGTGATCGCTTGCTCATCAAGACCAGAATCTGGCTCGTCCATGATCACGAGGGTTGGCGATTCAGCGACCATTGCGGGCAATAGGGCTCCAAGCACTGACACCTTTCTTGCCTGACCGCCTGAGAGGTAGGCGATCTTGTCGCCAGAACGATGCTTGAGGCCATAAGCATCCAGCAATGCACTCAAGTCCAGTTCAGCGTTGCAAAGTTTTGCTACAGTGCTCAAATGAGCGTCTACAGTTTCACTTCCAATCGCCCCGTTTGATTGCAACACGAGGCCAAAAGGGTGGCGCGGATGGACCCGTCTCCCGTCCGAATCAATCGTCATTTTCCCGTGATGCTTGACGGCACCATGTTCCAAAGGTAAAAGTCGTGAAGCAGTTTCAATCACCGTTGATTTTCCTGAACCGTTGATCCCTTGAAGGATGAGGATGTCTCCCGAATGCAAATCCAAGCTGAAATTGGAGAGGACGACCCCCATGCCTCGGCGAACCTCGACGCCTTCGATTTCAAGAAGGGCCTCTGCCATGTGAATGCCACCATGCCTGCCGACATCAATGCTCCCCCGCCCACCCATCTCCAATGAACTCAAAAGTCACGGTGCCATGGTTGAGCCATGGCCACCGAAATGGGAATGTTCGGGTTAGGTGAATGGCTCCTTCTTTTTCTTTGGAGTGCGGCCCTTTTGTGGCCAATTTGGGTTGCATTCAGGCATAAATCCTCCCTTGCGCTGTCCCTTACGGTCGGGTTACTCTTGGCCTATCTCGTGCAAGTCATCTACCTCTTTTTGGTTCGCAACGAGTTCTTGGACAACACGTCGTGGTACATGTGGTCTGATTTCTGGCTTGTACCGTCGAGAACGAGCGTGTTTGATTGGCCGCATACCCTCATTTCAGCAGGCTTTTTGCACAGTCCATTTGATGCCACACACGTGCTTGGCAACATCCTCGTGATCGCACTCGTGGGGGTGCCTCTTGAGCAGCGCTTAGGGCTTCGCCGATTTGGACTGATTTACCTGGTTGGATTGATCGGAGGTTCGGTGTCGTGGTGGTTGATGAATCTTGATTCCACAACCCCTTCTTTGGGCGCTTCTGGCGCTGCGTTTGGATTGTTTGGCGCTTACCTAGCGGGATGGCCTCGTGATGAAATCGCCTTTCCGCTGATCTTGATTCGCAAATGGCCAGTCTATGTGATCGCACTGATCTACTTCGCCCTCGAGGTGGCTCGTGCCTACCAAACACTAGGCTTGCAACAAGCAAGCGATGTCGCTCATATGGCTCATCTTGGAGGCTTTTTGGCCGCCTACCTGCTCCTCCCAATCATCGCCCGAGGTGGCCCTTACCCACTGGGTGTGGAAGACGGGGGGCCATCTTCTTCCAGCAACGTCAGGGCCCGCCTGAATCAAATGAAAGCCACAATGGTGGATGTGTCAGTTCTTGAAGACCCATGGACGGCTCAAGGGCATCCAGTCCCTCGTTCAGTTCGTGAACCACTGGCGAGATTAATTGCCTCTTCTGACGAACCAGAAACCCGACAAGCTTGGATGGAACGGATCGCTGAACTGTCGAGTTGCCCAAACTGTGAGTCTTCATTGGCCACGGTCGAGAGGAAGGGTGGCCCTCATCTTCAGTGCGCAAAGAACCCGAATCATTTCAATTGGCCCTGAGTCGAAACTCCCCAAGCCCCATAGGGGCTGGGGAGGGGACAATTCACGGATACCCTCAAAGGCATGCGCTTTCACCAAAGGTGTGAGTGGATGGATATGATGGACAAGTCTTCGCGCAAAACCCCTCTCATTTCTCTGATGTTGGTCGCTGTATTCTTGATCGCTGACCTCGGTGCTCTTGCAACTCAACCTGCCGAACAAGCACCCATAGAGGCCTCGGACTTTACCGAACCGATCCTCATCGAAGGCCTTCCGCCATTGATGTGCGGAGAATCGCTGTGTGAGCGACCACTGCGTGAGATTAGCCGTGATGGCAAAGCCTCCTCTGAAGACATGAATTGGTGGCAAGGTTACGGTCCTGATTTGGATTGGAACGGCATGGATGACCGCCTTCAGCGTGTTCTCGCCGGTGCTGAATCGGTCTCACCGACTGCGATTATCGGTGACGACGGGCGAAAGACCGTTGCTATTGTTGTGGATTATGCTTGGCACCCACAAACCAGTGAAATCGAAACACTGCGAAGTATTCTTGGTGCTCACGGCTGGGTTGGAGAAGAACAGGGTGCTTGGTTCCAGGTGCTCGATGACATCGATTCGGTCGCTGTTGACAATGTTCCAATTAGTGCACTTATGGACATCTATGCGTCGTATGGCGTTGTCGTCATCGAAATGCAAAACGTCATGATTCCTTTCAACGATATCGCTGCTAAAGCGGCAAGGGCTCGGCCATCGGAAGTGTACTCACAAACCACATATGAACGAGATTACATCGGTGAAAATGTGGTTGTCGCAGTGCTCGATACTGGGGTCGACAACGAGCACCGTTCGCTCAATGATTTTGACGATATTGACGATGAGCCAGACCAGGATCCAACCTCGTACGACGATCAAAAGTGGGTTGCTGGATACGATGCCACCTCTTCCGCAGGTGCAACCGACGGCACACAAGACCCGGACGACGGAAACGGCCACGGAACACACGTTGCGGGCTCCGTCGTTGGAACCGGTGATTCATCACGCGTTCACATGGGCACCGCACCGGGGGCTTATCTGGTCGATGTCAAGGTGTTGACCGACGCCGGAGGAACGAACTCACAAGCGACGCTTAACGGCCTTCAATGGGTCATCAACAATGCCAACACCGACTGGGGAAATAACGCATCCAGCCGGGGAATTCAAGTGGCTTCAATGTCCTATGGATCCGCCTCTTCACCGCTCAATCCAGGCGATCAGGGTGACAATGGTTCTGGTGCCGAAGCTCGTCTTGTCAATGACGCAGTCAATGCCTCAATCGTCTGCGTCGTCGCCATGGGGAACGATGGCTCGAACAGAGTCCCATCGCCCGCAAGCGCTGACCGAGCGATTTCAGTCGGTGCAGCAACAGACCGCGGTACCATCAACCGGACCAATGATAACGTCGCAGATTACTCCAATACCGGTCCTCGTCTTGACGATGCTGACGATGATGAATGGGATGAACTGAAGCCCGACATCACGTCATTTGGTTCGGGGATTATGTCTGCTACGGCACAAACGGGCTCGTCCTTCCCCGGCCAACCAGGCCGTCCACTCGCCGACAACGACTACGATGAAAAGGATGGAACAAGCATGGCAACGCCCATCGCTTCCGGCGTTGTTGCCGCCATGCTTCAAGCCGAACCTTCGCTAAGTCCTCAGGAAATCAAGGACATCCTTCGCAATTCCTCTGAACAACGAGGAAGCGCCAGCGAACCTTCGATCTCCGACCGTTGGAACTCAGATTGGGGCTTCGGTTTGATCGATGCCTCTTGCGCCATCGACACTGTACTCGAACGCTCATGTACGCCCCTTGAAGGCGGCGGCGTCATCAATCCACCACCGACTGGAAACGGTACTGGTGACCACGTGACCATGGAAACTCCAACCAATGGGACGTGGTGGGTTGAAGGGGACAGAGCCCGCATCTCGGGCACTGCAGTCGATGGAGATGATGGCCCCTATGATGACGTTCAGGTTCGCATTGAACAACATCTAGAATCTGGAACAGTACGAGAATTACAGGGCTGGGTCGATGCGGGCGGCAGTGTTGAGAATTGGTTCCTCGATGTGTCCGTGAAATCCGATTGGATCCGTCAAGACGAAGACTACGTACTCATCCTCACCAGGGCAATCAGCGATGAAGGCGCAGAATCTTCAATCGATGCTCGCTTTGTCAATCTGGCCAGAATGGTGGTCACTCTCGCAGGGCCTGCGGTAGGAACAGCACTGACGGGTTCAGTCGAATTTACCGGAACCGCGGAAGGTCTCGAGCCAGATCGGCTTGAATTCAAAGTTGACAGTGGTGAATGGGCATTGGGTGAAGAGCTTGAGTTCATGGAAGTCGGTTCGCAAGATTGGTCGTTCACGTGGAACTCCAACAGTGTGGAAGACGGTTCCCATCGCTTGAGTTTCCGAATGGTCAACGAAAGTGGGGTTGTCACGGATACAATACGCCGCACCTATATCATTGACAATATGCCTGCCGCTCCAGATTTCGTCTATCAAGGATCTGTTGAAATCATGGATCAAGGCCTTCCAGTTTATTCAGCCGTTGCAGGTACTGTTTTGGAAATCGATTTCACCATTGCCAACGTGGGTGATTTAGACGCAACCGATGTGTATGTGCGCCTCGATGCCGAAGGATCTAATTCTGAAACATACCCTTCAGAAACGAGGATTTCCATTCTCAATGAAGGAGAAAGCCAACAAATCACACTCTACTGGTGGGCAACGGAGCCCGGACAACAAGAAGTTTCGGTCACCATCGATCCGACCGGCCAACACGCAGATCCAACCCCTGAAAACAACATTTACACCTTCTCGTTCGAGGTCGAAGAGCGACCCGTTGAAGCCATGCTCCGCTTCCTACCCGGGGCGGTAACGAGCATTCCGAATATCCCTGTTCCAAATGAACCATACACGGTTCGCCTTCGCCTTGACAACCTTGGCAAAACAGATGCGATTGACCTCGATATCAAATTGGAGCGATGGACAGAAGACGGATGGTCCCAACTTGGGGAGGAAGATCTCCTCGTTGTTCCCGGTTCTGACACAAGTTCAGGATATGGGGTGGTCAGTTTCGATGTGCTGCCTAGTGAAGACACAGAGGCCGTCAAATTCCGGGCGCTGTTGTTTGGAGACGGCGTCGAAGCAGAATTCAGCGACCATCGGTTTACGCTCGTCATCGACGATGTATCCCTTGGATCTCAAGTGAGCATCGATTTGTCTGATGGAGAGGTGCCAATCGATTTCATTGGACTCGAGGATGGCGCTTTGCTGTTCACCACCGTGGATGGCGAGTTGCACGCCAGAAGCATCACAGCTTCGATGTCCGTTCAAACTGATTTGTTGCTCGAAGATATGTGGGGCGGTGAACTTGCTGTTCTGGAACGTGAAGACGGGGCAATACACGCTGCATGGACTCGCAAGAGCATCAGTGCGGATGGATACACGCTCACCAACATCGGGATGACTTCGCTTTCCAAAGTCGAAATGATCACTCCAGTTCATTACCAAATGCCTGCCCAAAAGTTGTCAGAAGGGTCCTACTGGGGCCTTGCGTTAACAGAATATGAAGGCACGATGGTGCTAACTGGTTACCATCGAGACATTGCAACTTCTGGTTCATGGCAAGATGTCACTTCAATTTTCACACTGGTTTCCAACAACCCAGACAGCCCAACAAGTTGGGGCAATCCAATCAATGTTCTTTCAGATATCGATATTCGACCTTCCAAAGGTGATCCGCTTGCTGTTGCTTATGGAAGCGAAAATTTGCACATCATCTATCAAGAAATGCGCGACGATGTAACCGGTATTGATCGGGTCGGTTTGATGTACACTCATGGGGATCCAACCCTTGCCTCGTGGAATTTCCAATCTTCGATTGGTGATGATGCTTCAAACGCCAATTTGATTGTGACTCAACAAGATGAGGACGATGTCCTTACCGCAGCATGGATTGAAGGACGAGGTCGGGACGCGAAGGTTGCTTATGCGGTCACAGATAACGCTTGGAGCGTTGACGAACCCTCTCGAATCGATGCGCCGGGCGTGATGAATGTTCACCTCCAGTCCTCTTCACAGGGCATTCAGGTGATGTACGACGAAATCAACACCTACGGACCTACAACGCGCTATGGCTTGCTTACCAACAGCGAGCACGAGGCGATTGAGGGAATGTCTGATTTGATGGCTCAGGGCTTTTTGGAAGGCTATGCGGGAATGGAAAATGATGGTATCATCATGCTTTCAACGGCATCGGGATCTCTCAAAATGCGCACCCTTGCTTCACTTTCTGGTGACAGCGGACCGATTGATGATGACCGCTCGGTGTTGGACGCTCTGCTTGCACCACTTCCTGGTTCCCAGCAAATGAAAATTACAATTTTAGCAGCAGTTGGCTTGACTTTGATGCTGTTCTTGACGACGATTGTCATTTCAATCCGACGAGCGCGGCGTGAGGAACAGAAAGCAGATATTGCAACGGTCATTGTAAGCGAAAGCGATGATGGCATTGAAATCATGATTGAACCTGAAGACGACGAGGGCCCTCTGCTCGCTATTGATACCGAGCAGGAAGATTTGCTTGTCACAGAAACTTCTCCTGTCGCAGTCATGGCCGATGATGAACCAAGCCTTGCTGACAGTCTTGAGGCTAAGGCGGAGTCTGGTGAAGGAAACGCACGGCTCAACCGTCGTATGCAGCGAAAACAGCAGCGAGAATTTGCTGAAATTGCCGAAAAAATGCCACCCATTTCACTGCCGGCGCCCGACTTGCCACTTCCAGCACCTGCTGAATTACCACCGCTACCTGGCTTGGGAGATTTACCACCCCTCCCTCTTGTTGGACCTGGTGGTTTGCCGGCGTTGGACGGCCTACCTCCCCTCCCCGGTATCGCCCCACCCCAGCGCGACGTTGTCTGTTCAAATTGCGGTGCGAAGTTCGTTGTCAAAGACATGACTTTGCGCAAGGTGTCTTGCCC